>NZ_JBHVWW010000025.1:90935-102101 GCF_042882025.1 Kitasatospora sp. NPDC058243 | reverse complement strand
GGCCTCTGTTGGTCTTGACCCCCCCCTGTTTGAGCCCGCCCACCACCAGGAGGTAGAAGTGCGCGTAGTTGCCGGTGGTCGCCGCGATGTTGCTGCGGGCGCAGTTGGCGTCCAGCTTGCGGATGTCGGTGCCGGCGCACTCCGGCAGCTGCGGCTGGGTGGGCGTGCCGCCCCCGGAGGCGCAGGCGCCGTTGGCGCACGCCGTCAGCCAGCTGTCGAAGCCGGCGTCGTAGCGGGTGCCGATGGTGGTCTTGAGCAGGGTGCGGGCGCCGGCCCAGTCGCCCGCCCGGTACTTGGCGAGGACGGAGTCCAGGTCGCCGCGGTGCTGCTCCAGCATGTAGCGGACGGCGAGGTAGCCCCAGCGGTAGACCCGGTCCTGGTCACCGTAGGCGGTGTCGAAGAGGTCGCTCAGCTTGTAGGTGTGCCGGGCGGCCGCCGCGATGGCGGCGTCGTTGGTCACCTTGCGGTACGAGTACGAGATGTACTCGGCGAAGCCCTCGACCCACCAGACGGTCGGGGTGGTCATGCCGGCGTTGAAGTCGCCGTACATGTCGAACCGGCCGTCGAGGTAGTGGGTGTACTCGTGGTTGAGGTTCCAGATCTCGAACGACGGGCGGGCCCACTCGGCCTCGTAGCAGAGGAAGCGCGGCTGGTTGCCGGCCTTGGCCGGGTCGCCCTCCAGGTACATGCCGCCGTTGTTGGTGTCGATGCCGTAGATGGCCGCGGCCAGCACCTGGTAGTCCAGGGAGGAGTGGAAGACCACCACCTCGATCGTGGTGTTGCTGTCGTCCTTGACCGGGCCGTTGTCGCGCACCACCGAGTGGAAGTACGCGTCCTGGCCGGTGAGGCTGGTGCAGGCGGTGCCCAGCTGGGTGTTGTCCAGCGCCTGGGCGATCAGCTTGATGCTCGGGCTGCAGGTGTAGCTGACCGTCAGCACGCCCGCCTTGAGCTGGTCGGAGGCGTTGCAGGTGCCGTAGTAGGCGCAGTTGGCGGCGTCGTAGTAGCCGACCCCGTCCGCGACCGCGGCCCACTGGTAGACGGTGCGACCGTTCGGCGCGGACTGCGCGACCAGCGACTTGGCGAGCGGACGGACCTTGGGCTGGAGCGCCGTGTCCTTCAGGAAGCGGGTCAGCTCCTTGGCCGCGTTGTAGACCAGCACGCCGAAGTCGCCACCGAGCTGGTCGTTGTTGCGGGTCGCGAAGCCGGACAGCGCGTCCAGCACGCTCGGGTCGGCCTCGACCGCCGCGTCGAAGCCGGTCACCTGGTGGCCGCGGAACAGCACCGTGAAGACCGGGTTCACCGCCCAGGCCATGCCGGCCGGGTTCCAGGTGGCGCTGCTGTAGTCGTTCAGCAGCTGCTTGACCACCGGGAGGTAGCGGATGTTCTCCTGCGCGCTGTCGATCAGGGTGACGGCCTCGCCCAGGATGGGTGCGTTGCCCGCGGCGACGTCCCGCACGTGCGCGCCGCCGAAGAAGGCGTCCAGCCCGGAACGGATCGCCGTCTGGAGGGCGGTGCCGTAGGTGCCGACGTCGTCCTTGTGGTACCACTGCGCGAAGTACCCGGCGCGCAGGTACAGCACCAGTTGCTCGACGGAGGTCGAGTTGTCGCCCGGGTAGCTGCCGGACGCGTCGCGCAGCGCGTACGCCACGGTGGTCATCTGCTCCTCACGGAACGCGCCCCTCGCGTCCGCGCCGGTGAGCTGGAAGAGCCCGTTGATGCACTGGATGTCGGCGGCCTTGATGTGCTGGACCAGGTCGCCGCCCGTCCGGCCGGTGAAGTCGCCGACGTTGCAGGGCTGTGTGGCCGCCGCGCCGAGGGAGAAGGCCTTGGCGGTCGGCCGGGCCTCGGCCGGCCGGGTGTCGAGCGGGAGCGGGGCCCGCTGGTCGGCAGAGGCGAACTGCCGGTCGGTGTGGCCGCGTTCGGGGGCGCCGACGGCGGGCTGCGGCGCCGGTCCGGCGGGGGTGGTGGGGGCGGACGCGCCGCCGGGGACGGCGGCGGGGGCGGCCTTGCTCTGTGGGGCGAACAGGCCGATCGTCAGGAACATGGTCAGGGCGAGTACTAACAGCCTTGCCAGCTGCGGGAGTCGCAGCAGACGCGCGGAACTCACGTGGGGGCCTCCGGGCCGTCGTCGGCCGCATTGGGGGTGCGGCCGGTGGGGTGGTGAGGACCGTTGGCGACGGCGCCTCGTGGGCGGTTCCGTCGTGCACACGGTGGGGAGTGTGACATGTACCATGGCACACATCACATGACGTTGGATAGCCCCGCTCATGTGAGCGATTCGCGGGGGAACGACGAAGGGGCCGTGCCGGCGAATCGCCAGCACGGCCCCTGCGCTTGGGGGTTGACGCCCCGCTCGACTACTTCCGCAGCAGCAGGATCACGCCCGCCGTCACCAGGCCGACCAGGACCGCCGCCGCGCCGTACGCCAGTCGGTGCGCGCGCAGCACCGGGAGGAAGCGGTCCACGGCGTAGCGGCCCGGACCGGTCAGGGCGAGCGCGGCGGCACCCGCCGTGAGCAGCAGCTCGTACTCGCTGCCCTTCGGGGCGAAGAAGCCGCCGCCCCAGGTGACGGCGATCGCGTTGACCATCGTGCCGACGATCGCGGCACCCGCCAGCGGGGTCAGCAGGCCGACGGCGAGGGCGAGTCCGCCGAGCGTCTCGGTGAGGCCGGCGACCACGGCCATGGCGTTGCCCGCCGGGTAACCGCTCATGGTGAAGAACTGACCGGTGCCGTCGATCCCGCCGCCGCCGAACCAGCCGAACAGCTTCTGGCTGCCGTGCGCGGCCATCGTCAGGCCGAGGGCCAGGCGCAGGAGCAGGAGTCCGGCGTCGTAGGCGTGCGGGGAGGTCGTCGCGGAGTCGGGGGTCACCCGGCCCGGGAGGACGGTGGTGGTGGGGGCGGTCGTGCTCGGGCTGCTGCTCGGCATGCGCGTCTCCATCGATCGGGATCGGTCGTAGGGGTGTGGTGGCGCGGCCGGGCGGGTCGCCCCGCAGCTATTGTTCAAATTTGAACCGGCCACTCCTCGACCGTACCTTGGAGTTCGAATTTGAACAACTGACGGGTCGTGGACAACTCGCGGGCCCGACCCCGCCCGGGGCAGGGTGGAGACATGGCTCAACGCAGGCAGCACCGGCGGACCGCGACACCCGGCACGCCCTACCCCGAAGCCCTCGCCGCCTTCGGCGAACGCGTCCGGCTGACCACCCCCCGCCAGTGGGACGCCCCCACCCCGTGCGCCGACTGGTCCGTCCGCGAGCTCGTCAACCACCTCACCGGCGAACAGCTGTGGATCCCCGAACTGCTGATGGGCGCCACCATCTCCGAAGTCGGCGGCCGCTTCGACGGCGACGTCCTCGGCGACGACCCGGTCACCGCCTGGACGGAAGCCGCCGACGCCGCCCGGGACGCCTTCGCCGTCCCCGGCGCCACCGAACTCACCGTCCACCTCTCCTTCGGGGACGTCTCCGGGCAGTACTACCTGGACCAGCTCACCACCGACCTCGTCATCCACAGCTGGGACCTCGCCGAAGCCATCGGACGGCACACCCGGCTCCCGGCGGAACTCGTCGACTTCGCCCTCGGCGAGTTCGCCGGCTACGGGGACCTCTCCGGGAGCGGCCTGTTCGACCCGCCCCTGCCCGTCCCCGACGACGCCGGCCCGCAGACCCGCCTGCTCGCCCTCACCGGGCGGCGCGACCGGCCCTGACACGGCTGGGGTGCGGCGCGGCTGGGGTGCGGCGCGACCGGCCTGATCTCCGGCGGCCGGCGTGGCGCGAGCGGCCCTGACCTGCGGCGACCGGCGTGGTGCCCGACGCCGGATACTGGAAGGAGCGGGGGCCGCGATCCGTGCGAGAGGCGGGCACGCCATGAGCCGCAGGCCGGACATCCTCGGCGAGTTCACCGCCGACCACCGGGCGGTCACCGAGCTGCTCGACCGGATCGAGCGGACACCCGCCGGCGCCGCCGAGCGCACCGACCTGCTGGCCCGGCTGACCGACCTGCTGTTCACCCACTGCGCGGCCGAGGAGGAACACCTCTTCCCGCTCGTGCAGCACGACGTGCCGGACGGCGGGGCGCTGGTGTTCGGCAGCATCCACGAGCACCTGGCGATCGGGCAGTACCTCTCCGACCTCCAGGGCCTCGGCCCGGCCGACCCGGCCTTCGACACCCTGCTGCGCGGCCTCGCCGACACCCTGCGGCGCCACCTCGCCGTCGAGGAGAAGCAGCTCTTCCCGGCCGCCCGCAAGGCCCTGCCCGCCACCGCCCGAGCCGCCCTCGGCGACCGGCTGCGGGCCGAGCGCGCGGAAACCGCCGAGGGCCCCGAGGGCCTTGAGAGCGCGGGGCCCGCCGAAGCGGGCGCAGCGGGGCCGTGAGCCTCAGTTCTTCGGGCTGATCACCGCGAAGCGGCCGCCCTCCCGGTCCTGCAACCGGGCCACCCGCCCGTACGGGGAGTCGAAGGCGGCCCCCACCGCCGAACCGCCCAGCTCCACGGCCCGGGCCAGCGCCCGGTCGGCGTCCGGGACGGCGAAGGACACCTCCCAGTGCGGCGGCAGCCCCGCCGCACCGCCCGCCTGCTCCCTCGCCAGCGCGGCGACACTGTGGCCCTCCGCCCGCAGCACCACCCGGTCGTGCTCCCAGCGGACGTCGAACCGCTCCGGGTCACGGCCGTCCCAGCGGAACACCTGCCCGTAGAACAGCGCCGCCGCGAACGGGTCCGGCGTGCGCAGCTCGATCCAGACCGGCGCGCCCGGCAGGTCCAGCCGCCGGGCCCGGCCCAGCGGGCCCTCCCAGATGCCGAACACCGCCCCGGCCGGGTCCGCCGCGAAGGCCACCCGCCCGGCGTCGAAGGCCAGCGGGCCCACCGCCAGGGTCGCGCCGCGCTCGCGCACCGCGTCGGCGGCCTCGTCCGCGCTCTCCGTACCGAAGTAGCTGGTCCACGCCACCGGCATCGCCCAGTCGCTGCCCGCGACCCCCAGCCCGGCCACCGCCTCCCCGCCGGTCACCGCGTGCAGGTACGGGCCGAAGCGGTCCGGCGCCGGCTCGAACTCCCAGCCGAGCAGCGGCCCGTAGAACGCCTTCGCCCCCTCCAGGTCCCGGGCCGTCAGGCTCACCCAGCACGGAACGGCCGCCACGCAGCGCACCTTGGCGGTCTCACCGCTGCCCATCGCGGACCTCCTCGCCCCCCGGCCGCCGGGCCCCTCCCGACTCCCACGACCCACCGGCCGCCCGGGACGCCCACAGCCTAGGGCCTCCCTTTCGGATCACGTCGGATCAGCGCGCGGCGTCGGAGTGCGTGCATCGCAAGGCGGAGGAGGGAGTCCATGCGGTGGGGGCACCTCCCGGCCAGAGGCTGGGGGCCATCGGCGACCGACGACAACGCGGCGAGGTGCGTGCTCCGGCGTCGCGCGCCCGGCGTGATCCGAAAGGGAGGCCCTGATCCGACGGGCGTAGCGCGTTCCGGGAGGCATGGCCGGGATCAGCGCACCCAGTTCTTGAGCGGCTCGGTGTCCAGCGAGATCCCCACCGGCTCGGGGAGGTGGACGGTCTTGCCGAACGGGAGGATCTGCGCGGTCTCGTAACGGACGCCGTCGGGCTGGCTGTAGACGGTGACCTCGGCGGAGTCGCGGTCGATCAACAGGTAGACGGGGATGCCGGTCTCGGCGTAGGCGCGCGGCTTCTCGACGCGGACGCGATGGTCGGCCACGGATTCGTAAGAGGTGACTTCGGCAACCATCAGCGCCTCGTCCGCGCCCACCCACTCCCCCTGCCCGGTGAGGGCCTCGGAGGGCGCCAGCATGCCGTCGGGGTGCGCGCGGCCGCCTCGGGCACCCTGGACCCTCAGGCCATGGCTGTGCAGCCAGAGCTCAGGCCGCGCCTGGAGGCAGCTGCGGACCAGCCATTCGAGGACCCGGCCGTGGCTGCCGTCCCGCAGGGGCTTGACTCCCAGCCTCCCGTTGAGGAACTCCAACCGGACTCCTTCGATCGTGCGGGCTGCGAGCCGGGCGAGTTCCTCGAATTCTTCGGTCAGCAACTGCGGTCGGTCGGGGCCGTCGATCTCGACGCTCATTCCTGGGTCGGGGCTCATGCCTGTGACCGTAGAGCCACGATCAGACAGCGCCGGTCCGGACCGGGGGCTCGTTGCGGGTGGCTCGGAAGAGTGGCACGGGAAATGTGACCCAGGTCACAGCGAAAGGCGAAATTTCCGGGGAGGGAATCCCCGTTTGGTCTTTCGTAGGCAGAAGCGGGGAGAACTTCCCCGGTATCCTGAAGGAGCAGTCGCCGTGACCACCGCCGCCACCGAGCCGGTCCGACCCGTGGAGAGCGTCCGTGCGCCCAAGCTGCGCGCTGACGCGACCCGCAACCGGGAGCGGATCGTCCTGGCGGCTCGCGACGCCTTCGTCGAGCACGGCGCGGACGTGCCGCTGGACGAGATCGCGAAGCGGGCCGGGGTCGGCAACGCCACGCTGTACCGGAACTTCCCGGACCGCTCGGCGCTGGTCCGCGAGGTGGCGCTGCTCGTCAAGAGCCGTATCCTGGCCCTCGCCGAGACGGCGACGGTCGAGGCGGACGCCCCTGACGGCGTCCCGTTCGACGCCCTGCAGCGGTTCGCGCACGCGACCGTCGCGGAGAAGCTCGGCGCGCTCTGCCCGATGTTCACCAGCCACGTCGACCCGTTCGACCCGGACCTCACCGAGGCCCGCGAGCGCCTGACGGCCGCCGTGAGCGGTCTGATGGAGCGCGCCCGGGCGGCGGGTGAGCTGCGGGCGGACGTCGACCACGGAGACCTGTTCATCGCGATCAGCCAGCTGACCCGGCCGCTGCCGGGGACGTCCTGCCGGCTGCTCGACGACTTCGTCCACCGGCACCTGCAGCTGTTCCTGGACGGGCTGCGCACGCCGGCCCGTTCGGTGCTGCCCGGCCGGGCCGCGACCTTCGAGGACTTCCAACCCCACCACTGACCCACCAGCGGTACCCCGACCGACCGACCCACCCTCCGGACCGCGCCGACCACCGGCCCGCCAGGAGCCGATCCCCGCACGCCCCGCACCGACGCACGCCCCCGTACGGCGACCAGCCGTCCCCGTACGGCGGTCGAACCCTGTCGCACGCCACGCACCCTGAAGTGAGTACCCCCATGCCTGAAACCGACGCCCGAGCGGCGACGCTGCCCGATCCCCGGCGCTGGAAGGCGCTGATATTCATCGGCCTCGCCCAGCTGATGGTCGTCCTGGACGCCACCATCGTGAACATCGCCCTGCCGTCCGCCCAGCGGGACCTGGGCATCTCCGACGGCAACCGCCAGTGGGTGATCACCGCCTACGCGCTGGCCTTCGGCGGCCTGCTGCTGTTCGGCGGCCGGATCGCGGACCTCTGGGGCCGCAAGCGGACCTTCGTGGTCGGCCTGGCCGGCTTCGCACTCGCCTCCGCGCTCGGCGGCGCCGCGGCCAACACCGCGATGCTGCTCGGCGCCCGCGCCCTCCAGGGCGTGTTCGGCGCGCTGCTCGCCCCGGCCGCGCTGTCGCTGCTGGCGGTGACCTTCACCGAGGCCAAGGAGCGCGCCAAGGCCTTCGGCATCTACGGCGCGATCGCCGGTGGCGGTGGCGCGATCGGCCTGATCCTCGGCGGCCTGCTGACCGAGTACATGAACTGGCGCTGGACCTTCTTCGTCAACGTCCCGTTCGCCATCGTCGCCGCCGCGGGCGCCGTCCTGGTGATCCGCGAGCCCGCCGAGGGCCGCAACCGCAACCGGCTGGACGTCCCCGGCGTGCTGCTGGTGACCACCGGCCTGGTCTCGCTGGTGTACGGCTTCACCCGCGCCGAGTCCAGCGGCTGGACGGCCGCCAGCACGCTGGCGCTGTTCGTCGCGGCCGTCGTGCTGCTGACCGCGTTCGTCCTGGTGGAGCGCCGGGTCAAGGCCCCGCTGCTGCCGCTGCGCGTGGTGCTGGACCGCAACCGCGGCGGGGTGTACCTGTCGCTCGGCCTGGCCGTGATCGGCATGTTCGGCCTGTTCCTGTTCCTGACCTACTACCTGCAGCTCGTGCGCGGCTACAGCCCGGTGCTGACCGGCGTCGCGTTCCTGCCGATGGTGGCGGGCATGATCACCGGCTCGACCCAGATCGGCGCCCGGCTGATGACCCGCGTCCCGGCGCGGTTCCTGATGGCCCCCGGCTTCCTGGTCGCCTCGATCGGCATGCTGCTGCTGAGCAACATCGGTCTGGACACCTCCTACCCGATGCTGATCCTGCCCGGCCTGGTCCTGATGGGCCTCGGCATGGGCACCGCGTTCATGCCGGCGATGAGCCTGGCCACGCACGGCGTCCAGCCGCGCGACGCGGGCGTCGCCTCGGCGATGGTCAACACCTCGCAGCAGGTCGGCGGCGCCATCGGCACCGCGCTGCTGAACACCATCGCGGCCAGCGCCACCACCAGTTGGCTGGCCTCGCACGCGACCGCCGCGGCCGCCTCGTCGCCGGCGGCCGCCCAGGCCCTGCAGTTCCAGGGCATGGTGCACGGCTTCACGACCGCGATCTGGGTGTCCTTCGGGATCCTGGTGGCGGCCTCCGCGATCGCCTTCACCCTCGTGAACGCCGGTCGCCCGGACGCGGCGTCGGCTTCGGGCGCCGGTGCGGCGAAGAACGACGAGGTGCCGGTGATGGTGCACTGACGCCTGCGGGTTACTCGGGTGCGTACGCGGCCCGTCCGGTGTCCCCTTCCTGGGGCGCCGGGCGGGCCGCTCGCCGTTTCCGGGGCCGGCGGTTCCGGGGCCGACCGTCGACGGCGCCGTCGCTTCGGGGTCTGCGGTTCCGGGTCTGCGGTTCCGGGTCTGCGGTTCCGGGTCTGGATCACAGCCGCCCCGGGTAGAAGTGGGGATCACTCCCCGATTATGGTGACCTCAGCGAGAAGCGGGGAATGATCCCCACTTCCTTCCGGCTGAGGTGCGTGCACATGACCCGGAATCAGAACCCAGGACGGGGGCGGCGGGCCGTCGACTGGGCGGATGGCCGGCTGGGGATCCACACCCTGGCCAGGGCCAACCTGCGCAAGATCTTCCCGGACCACTGGTCCTTCATGCTGGGCGAGATCTGCCTGTACACCTTCCTGATCATCATCCTGACCGGCGTCTGGCTGACCCTGTTCTTCAAGCCCTCCATGGGCGAGGTGATCTACGACGGCTCGTACGTCCCGCTCAAGGGCGTGCCCATGTCGCAGGCCTACGCCTCCACGGTGGACATCAGCTTCGAGGTCCGCGGCGGGCTGCTGATCCGGCAGATCCACCACTGGGCCGCCGTCGTCTTCGTCGCGGCCATGTTCGTGCACATGATGCGGGTCTTCTTCACCGGTGCGTTCCGCAAGCCGCGCGAGGTCAACTGGGTCTTCGGCTTCCTGCTGCTCTTCCTCGGCATGCTGGACGGCTTCTTCGGCTACTCGCTCCCGGACGACCTGCTCTCCGGCACCGGCATCCGGTTCATCGAGGGCGTGGTACTGGCCATCCCGCTGGTCGGCACCTACGTCCAGATGTTCCTGTTCGGTGGCGAGTTCCCCGGACACGACATCATCCCGCGGTTCTTCACCGTCCACGTGCTGCTCGTGCCCGGCATCATGCTCGGCCTGCTGGTGGCGCACCTGATCCTGGTCTTCCACCACAAGCACACCCAGTGGACCGGGCCCGGAAGGACCGAGAAGAACGTCGTCGGCATGCCGCTGATGCCGGTCTACCTGGCCAAGGCCGGCGGGTTCTTCTTCCTGGTCTTCGGCATCGTCGCGCTGATGTCCGCCGTCGCCACCATCAACCCGATCTGGGCGTACGGCCCGTACCGCCCCGACCAGGTCTCCACCGACGCCCAGCCCGACTGGTACATGGGCTTCGCCGAGGGCCTGATCCGGGTGATGCCCGGCTGGGAGGTCGGGCTCTGGGGGCACACCCTCAACCTCGGCGTGCTGATCCCGTTCACGCTGTTCCCGGTGATCCTCGGCGCGATCGCGGTCCACCCGTTCATCGAGAGCTGGGTGACCGACGACAAGCGCGAACACCACCTGCTGGACCGGCCGCGCAACGCGCCCGTCCGCACCGCGCTCGGTGCCGCCTGGATCGGCCTCTACCTGGTGATGCTGGCCGGCGGCGGCAACGACCTCATCGCCACCCATCTGCACCTGTCGCTCAACGCCATCACCTACGCGGTGCGGATCGGCTTCTTCGCCGTCCCGGTGGCCGTCTTCGTCATCACCAAGCGCTGGTGCCTCGGCCTCCAGCGCCGCGACCGCGACAAGGTGCTGCACGGACGCGAGACCGGCGTCGTCAGGCGCCTGCCGCACGGCGAGTTCACCGAGGTGCACGCCGGGCTCGCGCCCGCCGAACTGCACCGGCTCACCGCACACGAGCAGCCCCGCCCCCTCGAACTGGCGGCCCCCGTCGACGAGAATGGAGTCGCCCGGAGCGCGGGCGTGCTCAGCCGCACCCGCGCCCGGCTGTCCCGCGGATTCCACGGCGAACACGCCCGGATCGCCGAGCCCGCCGCCGAGGAGTGCCGCGAGATCACCGAGGGCCACGGGCACTGACCCGCGGCCCCGGCCCCCACGCCAGAGGGAGGACAGATGCACGACCGATCCGACCAGCTCGCCGACAACAGATACCTCCTGCTCACCACCTTCGGCGAGGACGGCACCCGCCAGGACTCGCAGATCTGGGTGGTGCCCGACGGCACCGCGCTCGGCGTCTGGACCCCGGCCCACTCCGGGGAGGCCGAACGGATCCGGCGCCACCCCCGGGTGCTGGTCGGCCCGTGCGACGCCCACGGGCGCCCGACCGGACGCCCGGTGCCGGCCCGCGCACGGCTCTGCGACCCGGACGACACCGCCCGCTACCGCACCTCGCTGATCAACAAGTACGGCCTGACGGCGCTGATCGTGCTGGCCCGCAGCCGGTTCCGGGTCGGGCTGGCCGGGACGGTCGGCATCCGGATCACGCTCAACGAGCTGGAGCAGCGGCTGGTCGGGCCCGAGTGGCAGCTGCCGACGACGTACTGCGTCAACTGACTCCGTCGGGCGACCTGGTGGCGCCGAGGGCCGGGGGGAGGGGGGAGGGAGGGGGGGGCAACAACACACGCTGGAGGGGGGAGGGGGGGTGGCGTCAGGGAAAGCAAGTCGGGTGAAATGTACCTGGGGCT
>NZ_JBHVWW010000025.1:86217-90925 GCF_042882025.1 Kitasatospora sp. NPDC058243 | reverse complement strand
TGAATCTGGTGGGGAGCTTGGGTGGCGCGGGGGACGGGGGCCGGCACACGGCTTCCCCCGCCCCCCGGCGCCGTTCGCGTGGTGAAGCGTTCGCGCTGCCGGGGACCGCTCTCAGGGCCCGTCGTCCGGCGCCTTCGCCAGGTCCCCGGGTTCGCACGCCTCCCGGCCCGTCGCCACGTGCACGACCCTGACCGACCGGTCGGGGCCGCCGGGCACGACCCGCTGTTCGTGCCCGCAGCGCGGGCAGATCAGCGGGATGCGCGGACGGTGCGCCCGGCCGCCGGCGTGGCCGCCGTCCGGGTGCGGGGCGCTCACGTCAGCGGGTGGGTCGGGACCGGGCTGACCTCCTGGATCTCGCCGTGGGCCTTGGTGAGCAGCTGCGAGGCCAGGTCGTTGAGGGCTCTGGCCCCCGCGATCTCCTCGCCGACCCGCAGCTGTTCCGGGTCCGAGGGGTGGCGGCTGCTGTAGCCGTGGGCCCGTAGTTCCCTGCCGTCGCGCAGCCGCAGCATGGCCGCGGCGGTCGTGCGCGGGCCGTCCTCGCGGAACTCCATCTCGATGTGCCAACCGACCAGAGTCTGCATGGCGGATCACCTCCATCGATTACTCCTCCGGTTACTCCTCCAGAGTGCGCCGCACCCACCGTGAACACCAGGGCAGGCGGACCAGAAGCAAGTTGAACGCGTTCAACTCTGCGGCGTAGAGTCGTCCACGACCAAGGTTTGAACACGTTCAAGGAGGTGCTTCCGGCATGGGCAAGGGCACGACGGAGCTGGTGAACCTGCTGGTCCTGCTCGGCATGGGCGCCGTCGTCCCGCTCGGCCTCGCCCTGATCGGCGAACCCGGCCTCGCCCGCGTCCGCCGGCTCTGGCCGCTCGCCGCCGTCCCCGGCGCGCTCTCGCTCTGGCTCCCGCGCGGCGGCCTCGCCACCGGCAGCGCCGCCCTCTACGCGCTCGGCACCCTGGCCGTCGCCCTCCACGCACCGCTGCGGCTGCGCCGGACCCGCTCGCTCGCGCCCGCCGAACTCGCCGTCCTCACCTCGCTCGCCGCCCCGGCGGTGGCCGGCACCGCCCTGGTCGCCGAGCGCTCCGGCTACCCGCTGTTCGGCTTCGAACCGCACGTCCTGGCGCTGACCGTCCCGCACTTCCACTACGCCGGATTCACCGCCGCCCTCGTCGCCGGGCTGGTCTGCCGCAGCACCCGGGCGGGTTCCGGCGCCGCCCGCTGCGCCGCGCTCAGCGTGCCGGCCGGGACGCTGCTGGTGCTCGCCGGGTACTTCCTCGGCGCCTGGGTCCAGTTCGCCGGGGCCTGCGTGCTCACCACCGGGATGTGGCTGGTCGGCCTGGTCACCTGGCGCGACCTGCGGCCGCGCGCCGCCGACCCGGTCACCGCCCGGCTGCTCACCGCCTCCTCGGCCGTCCTCGCCCTCACCATGCTGCTCGCCCTGTGGTGGGCCCTCGGCCAGGCGTCCGGGCTCCCCCACCCCACCCTGGCCTGGATGGCCGCCACCCACGGCGTCGGCAACGCGCTCGGGTTCGCGCTCTGCTCGCTGCTCGCCTGGCGCCGGATCACCACCACGGAGGACCACCGATGACCGACCTCAGCTACCCGGAGCAGGGCGCCAGCGCCACCGGCCACCTGCCCGGCGGGTACCGCCACCTGCGGCACCGGGCGCTCGTCGGCCGGGGCCGCCCCGCCCTGGAGGTGGCCGGGGCCGCCCTGCTCGGCTGGCGGATGCACCGGCTGGCCGGCGTGCGGATCGACGCCGACGCGGACCGGGCCGCCCCCGGCGTCGCCGTGCACTGCGCGATCGGCGTCGGCCCGCTCCGGGCCGGCGCCCCCAACCGGGTGCTGGCCACCGTCGACGGCCCGGACCGGTACGGCTTCACCTACGGCACCCGGGCCGGCCATCTGGCGTGCGGCGAAGAAACGTTCCTGGTCGAACTGGAGGCGGACGGGGCGGTCTGGTTCAGCGTGACCGCCTTCAGCCGTCCGGTCGCCCGGTACGCCCGGCTGGCGGGGCCACTGCTGCCGCTCGCGCAGCGGGCCTTCGCCCGGCGCTGCGGCCGGGTCCTGGCCCGGATCGCGGCGGACGCGGGGTAATGCCTTGGCCGGACCGGCGGGCCGTCCGGCATGATCGCCCGGTGATACGCATGCAGCCGGCCCTCGATGTCGCCGCGGGGCAGCCGTGACCAGCTTCCTGACCCACCGGGCCCGGGTGCACGACGAGCGGCTGCCGGTGCGCCGGCGGCTCAACGCCCTGCGGACCTGCCTGACCTGCTTCGCGCCGTACGGCTTCCGGGCCACCTACCACCACCTCACGCTCAGCGCCCGGATGCCCCGGCTGATGGAGACCGACCCGGACTCGCTGGTGCGGGCCGTGGAGGAGCTGCACGAGGCGCGGGTCCTGTGGCTGGCCGGGGCGCGGGAGTACGAGGCGCGGCGCCGGGCGGAGAAGCGGGCCGGGCGGCGGCAACCGACCGAGCCGGTGTGGTGGAACCGCCCCTGGTGGGGCGCACCGGACGCGGCCTGGCGGGCGGACCCCTTCCTCCACCCGCCGCTGCGGCTGCCCGACTACGTCCGGCGGCAGAACGCGCTGCTGGACGGCGTCGAACTGCACGGCTGCCCGGCCTGCGGGGACGAGGGGCCGGTGCTGTCGCGCTCGACCGGCCACGGCCTGGCCGAACTCTGCCGGACCTGCGCCTGGGTACGGCAGCCGTGCCCGTGCGGACGGTGGCACAGCTTCGAACCCGCCCTGCGGGTCGGCTGGAACGGCGTCTGGCGACGGGAGCACCTGACCGGCGACGGCACGCCGAACCCGCGCTGGCCCGGCGTGCAGGGGCCGGCCCGGATCGAGCGGCTGGCGGCGTACGAGGTCTCCCACCCGTGGGGTTTCCGCTCCACGCCGTGAGCGGCGCCCGGGCGCTGAACCGGCGGGGGGCTGCTGGCAGAGGCGGCCACCGGCGGGCGGCTCCGGAATACCCCGTCGGGGCGCACGGTTGTCGCGAGCACGTGATCGGCAGCGCCGCCTCCGGAAGGGAAGGAATCGCGAGATGAGCAGCACGGTCGAGCTGACCAAGGAGAACTTCGACGACATCGTCCCGGGCCCGGAGGGCCAGGACTTCGTCTTCATCGACTTCTGGGCCGGGTGGTGCGGGCCGTGCCGCCAGTTCGCCCCGGTGTACGAGAAGGCGGCCGAGCGCCACGCGGACCTCGTCTTCGCCAAGGTGGACACCGAGGCGCAGCAGGAGCTGGCCTCCGCGTTCGGGATCCAGTCGATCCCCACGCTGGCGATCGTCCGTGAGGGCGTGCTCGTCTTCTCGCAGGCCGGTGCGCTGCCGGAGTCGGTGTTCGAGGACCTGATCGGCCAGGCCAGGAAGCTGGACATGGCCGAGGTGAAGCGCAAGGTGGCGCAGGAGCAGGCGGCCGAGGGCCAGGCCTGACCCGTCCGGGTGTCCGGACGTCCGCTTGTCCGAGGGCCCGGGGAGTGCGACTCCCCGGGCCCGGTCGCTCAGTAATCCGGGCGAAAATCCGGGCGAAGTCCGGCCGGGGTCGGTCCTAGGGCGTGTCGTCAAACCCCCGTCGTCCGCCCGGAGGGCGGGCGTGGCGGCGCTGGGGTGCGTGCATCGCAAGGCGGAGGAGGGAGTCCATGCGGAGCATCGGCGACCGACGACAACGCGGCGAGGTGCGTGCCCCAGCGTCGGCGCGCAGGCGGGGGTTTGACGACACGCCCTAGGGTCGTCGGCGACGGAGATCCCGCCCGACCGCGAGGAGCGATCCACCATGAGCACGTTCGTACTGGTCCCCGGTTTCTGGCTCGGCGCCTGGGCCTGGGAGGAGGTCGCCGGGCCGCTGCGCGCCGACGGGCACACCGTCCACCCCGTGACGCTGCCCGGGCTGGCGGAGCGCGCGGGCGAGGCCGAGCCGATCGGGCTGGCGGAGCACATCGCCGCGCTGGCCGACCTGCTGGTCCGCGAGGACCTGTGGGAGGTGGTGCTGGTCGCGCACAGCGGCGCCTGCGCCCCGGCCGGCGGCATCGCGGACCGGATGCCGGAGCGGATCCGCCGGGTGGTCTACCTGGACAGCGGCCCGATGATCGACGGTGGTTCGCTGTACGACCTCTGGCAGCCCGACCACCGCGCGGCGGCCGACGCCTCGGTGGTCGACGGCCGCCTCCCGATGCCCTCCTGGGCCGACCTCGCCGCCGACGGCGCCAGTGTGGAGGGCCTGGACGAGGCCGCGCTCGCCCGGATCCGCGAGCGGGCCACCCCGCAACCGGCCGGGGCGTACCGGGACCGGCTGCGGCTGACGGGCGCCTCGGCCGCGCTGCCGCAGGCACTGGTGACCTGTTCCTTCCCGCTCGCCCAGGTGCAGGCGATGATCACGGCCGGCCACCCGTGGTTCGCCGGGCTCGACGGGCCGAACTGGGAGCTGCGCGAACTGCCCACCGGGCACTGGCCGATGTTCTCCCGCCCGGCCGACACGGCGGCGGTGCTGGCCGAGCTCGCGGCGCTCTGACCCGCCCTCGGCTCGGACCCGTCCGCGGGTTCGTCTGCGGGTTCGTCTGCGCGAAGCCCCGTTGACGTCGCAGGATGGGCACGGGGCCGGGCACACGGCCCGGCGCCCGTCCCGCCGAAGGCCGGATTCCCCAGGGAAAAAGGCCCCCTCGGAGGCACGCGGAACGATAGAAAGGGCCGCTGGAGGCCGTTCG
>NZ_JBHVWW010000025.1:0-86207 GCF_042882025.1 Kitasatospora sp. NPDC058243 | reverse complement strand
GACCCCTTCCGTGGTTTTTTTGGGGGTTTTTTTGCCAAAACCCCCTGTGACCGCCGAGGAGGGGACACGGCCCCGCACACACGCCCCGCCCCCCGTCCGGCCGAGGGCCGGATCCCACGGGAAAGCGAGCCCCTGCGGATGCACGCGGAGCGCGAGAAGTGGCCGCTGGAGGCCGTTCGGGTCAGGCTCGGGTACGAGACGAACGGCAGCCACGGGCCGACCTCCCGGAAGGCCGCCCTCACCGGCGCCCTGGACGACGCGCTGGACGACGCCCGGCGCGCCGGGCGCGCCCGGCTGCTCGACGTCCGCGACCACACGCCCGTCACCCTCGCCCTGCGGGCCGGGGTGGCCATCGACACCACGGAGGACCGGGTATGACCAGCACCGCCGAGGAGTACGACGTCATCGTCCTGGGGGGCGGACCGACCGGCGAGAACGTCGCCGACCGGACGGCCTCCGCCGGGCTGCGCACGGTGGTCGTGGAGGCCGAACTGGTCGGCGGCGAGTGCTCGTACTGGGCCTGCATGCCGAGCAAGGCGCTGCTGCGCCCGGTGGCCGCGCTGGCCGACGCCCGCGCGGTGGCCGGCTCCCGGGAGGCGGTCGGCGACCGGCGGCTGGACCCGGCCGCGGTGCTGGCCCGGCGGGACTCCTTCGCCTCGCACTGGAACGACGACGGCCAGGTGCAGTGGCTGCGGGACGCCGGCATCGAGCTGGTGCGCGGCCACGGCCGGCTGGCGGGCGTGCGGACCGTCACCGTGGAGGCCGAGGACGGCACCGAGCGGGTGCTCACCGCCCGGCACGCCGTCGCCGTGTGCACCGGCAGCCGTCCGGTGCTGCCCACGGGCGTGCCGGGGCTGGCGGAGGCCCACCCGTGGACCAACCGGGAGGCGACCGCCGCTCCGGCCGTGCCCGGGCGGCTGGCGGTGGTCGGCGGCGGCGTGGTCGGGGTGGAGCTCGCGACCGCCTGGCGGGCGCTCGGCTCCGAGGTGGTGCTGCTGGTGCGCGGCGACCACCTGCTGCCGCGGATGGAGCCGTTCGCGGGCGAGCTGGTCGCTGAGGGCCTGCGCGAGGCCGGGGTGGACCTCCGGTTCGGGACGGAGGCCACCGCGCTGGAGCGGGCGGAAGGCGCCGGGCCGGTGGTCCTGACGCTCGGTGGCGGCGAGCGGCTGACCGTGGACGAGGTGCTGTACGCGACCGGACGGGCCCCGCGCACCGCCGACGTCGGGCTGGAGCAGGTCGGGCTGAAGCCGGGCGGCTGGCTGGAGGTGGACGACAGCTGCACCGTGCTCGGCGTCGACGGCGAGTGGCTGTACGCCGCCGGGGACGTCAACCACCGGGCGCTGCTCACCCACCAGGGCAAGTACCAGGCCCGGATCACGGGCTCGGCGATCGTGGCCCGCGCCCAGGGGCACGCGCTGGACACCTCCCGCTGGGGCGCGCACGCCGCGTCGGCCGACAGCGCGGGCGCGCCGCAGGTCGTGTTCACCCATCCGGAGGTCGCCGCCGTCGGACTGACCCTGGCGGCGGCCGAAGGGGCCGGGCTGCGGGTCAAGGCCGTCGACCACGACTTCGGCGCCGTCGCCGGGGCCTCGCTGTACGGCGACCACTACCGCGGCCGGGCCAGGGTGGTCTTCGACCTGGACCGCGAGGTGCTGGTCGGCGCCTGCCTGGTCGGCCCCGGGGTCGCCGAACTGCTGCACTCGGCGACCGTCGCCGTGGTCGGCGAGGTGCCGATCGACCGGCTCTGGCACGCCGTGCCCTCCTACCCGACGATCAGCGAGGTGTGGCTGCGGCTGCTGGAGGGCTGCCGGGGGTGAGCCGGGCGGGTGAGCCTTCCTGACGAGAGAGCCTTCCGGGTGAGTGGGCGCGGCGAGATGTGGCCGCCGGTGGACGGCGGGACACTGGGCGGCGGGGGCCGTCCCGGGGGGCCGTACTCGTCACCAGGTGGTGTGGGCATGACCGAAGTGCTGTTGGCCGTCGGAACCGAGAAGGGCCTCTTTCTCGGCCGCAGCCGCGACCGGCTGGACTGGGAGTTCAGCGGGCCGCACTTCCGGATGAACGCGGTCTACTCCGTCTCCATCGACCGCCGCGACGGCCGCACCCGGCTGCTGGTCGGCGCCGACAGCAGCCACTGGGGGCCGTCCGTCTGGCGCTCCGACGACCTCGGCGCCACCTGGTACGAGCCGCCGCAGCCGGCGATCCGCTTCCCCGAAGCCACCGGCGCCTCGCTCACCCGGGTCTGGCAGCTCCAGCCGGCCGGCCCGGAGGCCCCCGGCGTCGTCTACGCCGGCACCGAGCCCGCCGCGCTGTTCCGCTCCGAGGACGGCGGCGAGACCTTCCGCCTGGTCGAGTCGCTCTGGAACCACCCGCACCGGACCGACTGGGGCGCCGGCTACGGCGGCCAGGGCCTGCACACCGTCGTCACCGACCCGCGCGACCCGCAGCGGCTGCTGGTCGCCGTCTCCACCGGCGGCGTCTACCGCAGCAAGGACGGCGGCGACAGCTGGGAGCCCGCCAACACCGGCCTGCGCGCCGAGTTCCTCCCGGAGGAGGGCCAGTACCCCGAGTTCGGCCAGTGCGTGCACAAGATCGCCCCCGACCCCGTCGACCCCGACCGGCTGTACCTGCAGAACCACGGCGGCGTCTACCGCAGCGACGACTGGGGCGCGAGCTGGCGCTCCGTCGCCGACGGGCTGCCCGCCGCGTTCGGCTTCGCCGTCGCCGCCCACCCGCGCCGGGGCGACACCGCCTACCTGTTCCCGCTCGGCGGCGGGGACGACCGCATCCCACCCGGCCGCCGGTGCCGGGTCTTCCGCACCACCGACGGCGGGACCAGCTGGCAGCCGCTCGCCGACGGCCTGCCCGGCGAGGACCACTACGGCATCGTGCTGCGCGACGCGCTGCGCACCGACGACGCCGAACCGGCCGGGATCTACTTCGGCAACCGGACCGGCGACGTCTACGGCAGCCACGACGAGGGCGAGAGCTGGTCACCGCTGATCTCCCACCTGCCGGACGTGCTCTGCGTCCGCGCCGCGGTGGTGGCCTGACAATTCGGTTGCCCCCGGACGCACTCTCGTCGACCATGACGGCGGACGAACGACCGTACGAATGGGGCTGGGTGTGACCGAGACTGACTGGGTGATCGGGCGGAACGGCGAGGGCGTACCGGTGGTGCGCTACCTCCTCGGCGAGCGGGAGGGGCGGCCCTGGGCCGACCTGCTGGAGGTGGTGGACGGAAACGACGGCACCGACCCGGTGGAATTCGTCCGCACCGAGCTGGCCGGGTGGGTGGTCTCCGGGGCCCCCGAGTTCGGCCTCGCCCTGCTGGAGCACGGCGCCACCGTGCTCCGGCACTCCCACGCCATGCGGCGCGACCTGGTCGCCGACCCGCCGCCCGCCGACTGGGCCGGGGCCCCGCTGCGCGGCGGCCTGCGGGCCGTGCCCTGCGACCGCGCGCCCGAGGACCTGTTCGAGGCCTGGCGGGCCGCGTTCGCCCCGGGGCACCCGGACCACTTCGCGGGCGACGACCGGCAGGCCCTGGCGCAGCGGATCGCCCCGCTGCTCGCCGGCGAGGTCATCGGGCCGGTGCTGCCGTCCAGCCTGCTCGCCGTGGACGCGCAGGACCGGGTGGTGGCCGGGCTCGTCCTCACCGACCGCGGCGGCCTGCCGTGGATCGCCGACGTCTTCCGGCACCCGGAGCTCGGCTACCGGGGCCTCGGCGCGGACCTGCTGCGCCGCGCCGTCGCCGACGCCGCCGAACGCGGGCTCGTCGAGGTGCAGTTGGCCGTCACCGACAGCAACCCGGCCCGTCGGCTCTACGAGTCCCTGGGCTTCGAGGTGCTGAGCACCTCGCTGACCGTGATCGTGCCGGAAAAGGGCTGACGGCCACCGAATCCTGTCCGGCCGGTCTCGGTGGATCAGCCCGAGACCGGCCGGACCGGCCAGGGCACGCCCTACGACCGGGCCAGCTCCAGGACGGCTATCCCGGCCAGCACGATGAGGCTGGCGCTCAGCCGCAGCCGGCCGAGCCGCTCCCGGAACACCACGGTGGCGATCAGGGCGGCGATCACGATGCTCGTCTCGCGCAGCGCCGCGATCGTCGCCAAGTCTCCCCGGGACTGCGCCCACACCACCAGGCCGTAGGCCGTCAGCGAGAGCACGCCTCCCGCGATCCCCACCGGCACCACCTTGCCGACCCCGGCCAGCAGCGAACGGCCGCGCCGGGCCCAGGCGATCAGCGCGAGCGTCGGCCCCTGCAACAGGAACAGCCAGGCCACGTAGCCGCCGACCGTCCCGGCGTGCCGGACGCCGCTGCCGTCCAGCACCGTGTAGACGGCGATCATCACGCCCGTCCCGGCGGCGGCCCCGAGCGCGGGCAGTTGCGCCCGCCCCGGGACGCCCTTGGCGAAGGCCAGCCCGATCAGGCCGCAGGAGATCACCACGACGCCCAACAGCTCGCCCGCGCCCGGGTGCTGGCCGAGCACGGTGGCCGACAGCAGGGCCACCAGCAGCGGCGCCGAGCCGCGCGCGATCGGGTACATCTGCCCGAAGTCGCCCAGCTGGTAGGCCCGTAGCAGCAGGACCGTCGACGTCGTCTGGACGGCGACCGAGGCCAGCAGGTACGGCCAGGACGAGGCCGCCGGCAGCGGGTTGAGCAGCACCAGGACCAGCGCGCACGCGGTGTAGGTCAGGTTGATCAGCGCGAAGCCGACCAGCTTGTCCGCGATCCGGTGGGCCAGGCCGTTCCAGACGGCGTGCAGCACGGCCGCGGCGAGCACGGCCACCGGCACGGCCGGCACGATCTCGGGCATGGCGAAGCTCCCCTCCGACGGCCTTCCGGCGACCCGGCACGGCCTGGAACCGAATTCCACGCTACCCTAGCGCCATGGAAGGACATTCCGACATGACGCCCCTGGAGTCCCAGCTCGCCGCGCGGATCCGGGCCCGGCTCGGCGACCTGCGCGGCGCCGAGGCGCGGGTGGCCGAGGTGGTGCTCGACCGGGGCGCCGGCCTGGTGCACCTGAGCGTCAGCGACGTCGCCGCACTGGCCGGCACCGCCCCCTCCTCCGTGGTCCGGGCCTGCCAGCGGCTCGGCTTCCGCGGCTACCAGGAGCTGAAGATCGCCGCCGCCCGGCACTCCCCCGCCACGGCCCCGGCCCCCGCCGACGACGACGCACGCGACCCGGCCGCCCGGGCCCTCGCCGACACCCTGCGGGCCGCCCGCGCGGCCCTGGACGGGATCACCGCCACGCTCACCGCCGACGACCTGCGGGCGGCCGCCGAGGTGCTGGCCGGCGCCGGCCAGGTGGTGCTGGTCGGCTCCGGGCTGTCCGGCGCGGTGGTGCTCGACCTCGCCTACCGGCTGCGCGCGCTCGGCCTGCGCGTCGACGCCCCCGCCGACCCGCTCACCGCCCAGCTGGCCGCCGCCCAGCTCCCGCCCGACGGCGTCTGCTTCGCGGTCAGCCACGGCGGCGCCACCCCGCTGGTGATCGACGCCGCGCGCCGGGCCCGGGCGGCCGGGGCGGCCGTGGTCGCGCTCACCAGCTACGCCCGCTCGCCGCTCACCGAGACGGCCACCCACACCCTGGTCGCGGGCGGGCAGGACCTGGTCTTCGGCCTGGAGACCACGGCCAGCCGGCTCGCCCACCTGGCCGCCGTCGACGCGCTCGCCCAGACCCTGCTGGCGCTGCGCGGGCGACCCGCCGAACAGGCCCTCGGCCTCTCGGCGGACATCACCGCGGACCACACGTACTGACCGCGGCGGGCGCCCGGCGGCGACGGCAGCCCGGAGCTGTCGGAGGCGCTGTGTAGGCTCGCGGGCATGGCGAGGGTGACACGGGACGATGTGGCGCGGGTGGCGGGGACGTCCACGGCGGTCGTGAGTTATGTGATCAACGACGGGCCGCGGCCGGTGGCGCCCGCGACCCGGGCGCGGGTGCTCGCGGCGGTCGAGGAGCTCGGCTACCGCCCCAACCGGGTCGCCCAGGCGATGGCACGGCGGCGGACCAACCTGCTCGGCATGGTCGTGCCGGACGCCCGCCAGCCGTTCTTCGCCGGGCTCGCGCACGCCGTCGAGCAGGCCGCCGCCGACCACGGCCGGCTCCTGCTGATCGGCAACTCCGACTACGTGGACGAGCGCGAGGCGCACTACATCCGCGCGTTCCTCGGCATGCAGGTCGACGGGCTGATCCTCGTCACCCAGGACCCGGCCACCCCCGGGCTCACCGGCTTCGACGTGGGCGACGGCACCTCGGTCGTGCTGCTGCACCACCGGGCGGAGACCGCCGACGGCGTCGCGGTGGTGGCGGACGACGAGGGCGGCGCCCGCGAGGTCGTCCGGCACCTGCTCGGGCACGGCCACGCCGAGGTGCACTGCTTCGGCGGCACCCTCGCGCTCAGCCCGCACGACCCGGTCACCGGGCGAACGGCCGGCTGGGCCGCCGCGCTGGCCGAGGCCGGGCTGGCGACCGAGGGGCGGCTGGTGCCGGCGCCGTTCGACCGCGTCCGGGCGCACGCCGAGGCGCTCGCCCTGCTGGCCCGGCCCGACCGGCCGTCCGCCGTGTTCTGCACGACCGACGACCAGGCGATCGGCCTGCTGCGGGCCGCCGACGACCTGGGCATCCGGGTGCCGGAGCAGCTCGCGGTGGCCGGTTTCGACGACATCGCCGAGGCGGTGATCGCCGGCCCGGCACTGACCACCGTCGCGACCGCGCAGGACGAGATGGCCCGCGCCGCGGTCGACCTGGTCCTCGGCGGGGCCGAGCGGCGCTCCACCGGCGCGCGGACCTTCCCGGCCCGGCTGGTGCTGCGGCGCACCTGCGGCTGCCCGGCGCCGGAGCGGGCGGCAGCAGGCGCAGCCGCGATCTGACTCCGCGCCACGCGCGCTCCGGACCGGTCGGGCCGCTGCCGGGCCGCCTACCGCCGCACGGGCGCGCCGGTCAGCGGAGTTCGCGCGCCGGTCAGCGGAGTTCGTCCGCGAGGAGGTCCATCAGCAGGTTGTCGTGCCAGGTGCCGTCCGGGCCGCGCTCGTACTGGCGCATGGTGCCGACGGAGCGGAAGCCGACCTTCGCGTAGCAGCGGATCGCGGCCGTGTTGTCGGCCGCCGGGTCGATGATCAGCCGGTGGTAGTGGTGGTGGTCGACGAGGTGGCGGGCCAGCGTGCGGACGGCGTCCGCGCCGAGGCCGACGCCGTGGACCTCCGGGTCGAGGTAGATGTCGATGCCGGCGTGCCGGTACTCGTCGTCGTTGTTGGCGTACCACTGGATGGCGCCGACGATCTTCCCGCCCACCTCGACGGCGAGGGTCTCGGTGTCGGGCTCCTCCAGGTCGCTGGCGACGGCGTCGGCGAGGTCGTCACCGCCCCGCCAGCGGGCGAACACCTCGGGCGTGCCGCGGATGGCCGCGAGCGCCGGGATGTCGTCGGTGCCGGCGGTGCGGAGGGTCACCAGGGTGCCGTGCAGAATCGTCCCCATATGGGGCATGTTGGCACGGAAACAGGCATCCGGCGAGCTGTTTTTCGGTATTCCCCGCGATCGCCCGCACCCCCTCCGAGCAGCGACGATGCTCCACCGCGAAGCACTCGGCGAGAGCGGGCCCCGGGGCGGGGTCAAGGCCCGCCCGCGGCCGGGGCTCAGGCCGCCGGTTCACCCAGCGGGCCGAGCCACACGGCGGTGACCCCGCTGACGTAGCGGGCGCCGCAGTGGTCGTCGGGGACGACGAGCTGCGGGCCGGCGGCGTCCAGCGGGGCGCCGTCCATGCTGGTGGCCAGCAGGATCCGCTGGCCGCCGAAGTCGGGGTCGATCTCGGCCCAGGAGACGACGGCCCGGTGGCCGTCCGCGCCGCTGACCGACAGCAGGAAGCGCAGCCGCTGCTTGCGGCCGGAGAAGTCGATCCGGGGCCGGGCCGCGCACAGCACGTCCCAGAGCGCGGGCCCCTCGTAGTCGTGCCGCTGCTCGCCCTCGGCCAGGCAGTCGAAGCTGACCTCGACGCGGTGCGCGGGGAGGGCGCGCAGCTGGTCGACCGACAGCTCGGCGGGCCGGTCGAAGTGGCCGTGCAGCCGGACGGTGGGGCTCGACGGGGTCATGGTGCTCCCTCCTCCCGGGCCGCGCCGCTGCGACCCGGGAGGGGGTTACCCGAGGGAGGGCTCGGGCATTCGCAGCTGCGGCGCTGAAAGGATGATTTCAGCGGCATCTGCGATGGGGCAGAGCGCTTTCAGCTGGTAACTGCGGAGACAGGGGCGGGCATGTCCGAGGAGGCGGCTCGGCGCGCCCCGCACCGGTGGAAGCCGATGGAAGCCGCGAAAGCCGATGGAAGCGGCACCGCAATCGGGCGGACGGCTGGTTCCGCACACCCGCCGAGGGGCCCGCACTGGATGATCCGACAAGAAGAATCACCGCCGCATGACTTGCATTTACGATGCCCATGCGCACCTGAACCTTGCACTTGCGAGGCACATCCGTGCGCGGCGCACAAAGGCGAGAGCGAGAGCGAGATGAGCGAGAGATGATCGTCGGCGACCTGCTGCACCTCGACGACCTGGACATCCGCCTGGCCTGGGGCACCCCGGACCTGCTCGACCGCCCGGTCACCGGGCTCAGCTCCACCGACCTCCAGGACCCGGCCCGCTACCTCCAACCCGGCGAACTCGTCCTCACCGGCCTGGTCTGGTGGCAGCCCGCCGACGCCTCCGGCGCGCTGCGCTTCGCCACCGCCCTGCGCAGCGCGGGCGTGGCGGCGCTGCTGGCCGGCGAGGGCACCCACGGCAGCGTCCCGGACAGCCTCGCCGACGCCTGCCGCACCCACGGCATCCCGCTGCTGGCGGTGCCCGCCGGAGTCAGCTTCCGTGCCGTCACCGACCGCGTCTACCTGCGGCTCTGGGGGGACCTGCGGGCCGGCGCCCAGGACACCGCGGCGATCCCGGAGACCGTCCGGCACGAACTGCTCGACCTGCTGCACGCGGACGCCGGGGCCGGCGAGGTGCTGGCCCACGCGGTCGGCCGGCTCGGGGTGCCGGACTGCTCGATCACCACCGCCGGCGGCCGGGCCGTCGCCGCCACCGCCGCTGCCGTCACCGCCGCACCCGCCACTGCCGCACCCGTCCCGCCCACCGGGCGCGGCGACACCGGGCTGCCCGTCGGGCCCCAGGACGGCTCGCCGTTCGACGGCTGGCGGCTGCGCCCGCACCTGCGCTCGGCGGCGGCCGAACCGGCACTCCAGGCCCTGGCCGAACTGCTCGCCCCGCTCGCCGCCCGCGCCCACGCCGACGCGGGCGCGCGGCGCCGGGCCGCCGGGCGGCTACTGGACGCGCTCGCCGGGGAGGCCGGGCTCGCCGAGCCGCTCGCGGCCTGCGGGCTGGACGGGGCCGAGTCGCTGGTGGCGGTCACCGCGCGGATCGACGGCGGCCTGGCGGGCGAGGCGGGTGCCGCACCGGGCGACGGCCCGCCCGCCGCCTGGGCGGCGTACGCGCTGGCCGAGGCGCTGCACCCGCTCGGCGCGCCGTACGCCGCCGGGACCGACCGCGGCGGGCGGTCCGCCGCGCTGGTGGCCGCGCCGGTCGAGCAGGTCGCCGAACGGCTGCGCCGGGCCCGGCCCGCGCTGCAGAGCCGGCTGACCGGCCGGTGCACCCTGCGGGTGGGCGTCGGCCCGGCCGCCCCGCCCGCCCCCGCCGCACTGCGGGCGGCGCTGGTGCAGGCCCGCTACGTACTGGAGGGCTCGGCCGGCCCGGTCGGCAGCGCCGCCGAACTGGACTCGCTGGACGGACTGCTTCGCGGCATCCCGCCGGAGGTGACGGCCGCCTTCCACGCCCGGCTGCTGGCCCCGCTGGCCGCCCACGACCGGGAGAACAGCGTCTCGCTGCTGGGCACCCTGGCGGTCTTCCTGGACCACGACGGCTCGTGGGCGCGGACGGCCGAGGCGCTGTGCATCCACGTCAACACCGTGCACTACCGGATCCGCCGGATCGAGGAGCTGACCGGCCGCAGCCTGGCCCGACTGCGGGACCGGCTCGACCTGCGGACCGCCCTGCTCTGCGCCCCGCAGCCGGTCCGGGCTCAGGCTCCGGCTCAGGCTCGGTAGACCGCCGACGGGAGCGGCGGCTGCTGCGGGGGGACTGACTGAGGGGCCCAGGGCTTCAGGGTGTGTCGTCGAGGCGCAGCCGGGCGCTGACCTCGCCGAGGCTTTCGGCGAGCACGGCCAGCTGCTCGCGGGTGAGCACGTCGATCAGCAGCTCGCGGACCAGGGCGACGTGCCCGGGTGCGGCCTGCCGCAGTGACTCCCGCCCCTGGTCGGTGAGTTCGGCGATGACGCCGCGCACGTCGCTGGGGCAGGAGCGGCGGGCGACCAGGCCCATCCGCTCCAGTTGGGTGACCTGGTAGGTGAGGCCACTCTTGGAGGTGACCAGCTTGTCGGCGAGTTCGGTCATCCGCAGCGCGTGGGCCGGGGCGGCGGACAGGTGGACCAGGATCTCGTACTGCTGGTGCGAGAGGCCGGAGTCCTCCTTGAGCTGGCGCTCCAGTCGGCGGTTGAGCAGGTTGCTCGCGACGACGAAGCCCCGCCAGGCAGCCATCTCGTCCTGGTCCAGCCAGCGGGGTTCGTTCAGTGTGGACATGTGGTGAAGCCTACTCCTGTTGTTCAAATTCGAACGAAGGTGTACGGTCAGCGAGTAGAGGTTCAAATTTGAACTACTCTGCCGAGCCACCAGTCCCGTTCGACCCAGGAGGAGGACGCCATGAGCACCGCGGCCCCCGAGCGTATGCCCGCCCTGTACCTCTCGCACGGCGCGCCGCCGCTCGCCGACGACCCGGTCTGGCCCGGTGAACTGGCCGCCTGGTCCGCCGACCTGCCCCGGCCCAAGGCCGTCCTGACGGTCTCCGCCCACTGGGAGGAGGCACCGCTCGCCCTCGGCGCCGTCACCACCGTGCCGCTGGTGTACGACTTCTGGGGCTTCCCCGAGCACTACTACCAGGTCCAGTACGCCGCCCCCGGCGCACCGGCGCTCGCCGACCGCGTCCGCAAGCTGCTGCGCGCCCCCGGCACGCCCGTCCAGGACATCCCCGACCGCGGCCTCGACCACGGCGCGTACGTCCCGCTGGTGGAGATGTTCCCGGAGGCCGACATCCCCGTCCTCCAGATCTCCATGCCCACGCTCGACCCGCAGCGGCTGCTGGAGATCGGCCGCCGGCTCGCCCCGCTGCGCGACGAGGGCGTGCTGATCGTCGGCAGCGGCTTCTTCACCCACAACCTGCGGGCGCTCAGCAACGACGGCCGGATCAGCTCGGTGATGGCCGAGTTCGACGACTGGGGCCGGCGCGCCCTGGACGCCCACGACCTGGACGCGCTGCTCGACTTCGAGCGCAAGGCCCCCGCCGGGCGGCTCGCCCACCCGCGCACCGAGCACTTCGCCCCGCTGTTCGTCACCCTCGGCGCCGGCGAGGCCGACCTCGGCAGCCAGCGCAGCGTCATAG
Organism: Kitasatospora sp. NPDC058243; assembly: GCF_042882025.1. Taxonomy (NCBI): domain Bacteria; kingdom Bacillati; phylum Actinomycetota; class Actinomycetes; order Kitasatosporales; family Streptomycetaceae; genus Kitasatospora; species Kitasatospora sp. NPDC058243. The sequence goes on along the minus strand of NZ_JBHVWW010000025.1, from coordinate 74,742 downwards.
ACGGGTTCTGGATGGGGCTCGCCAAGCGGTCGATCCAGCTCGGCTGACCGGGCGCACCGTAACTGAGGGTTACAGCGCGCAGCAGGTGAAGCGCTCGCCGATGTGCTCGGGCTGCTCGGCCTCGTCGACCAGGGCGACCGCGTAGTCCGGCACCGAGATCCGGCTGCGCCCGGCAGCATCCGTGAGCAGCTGCTCCAGGCCCGTCCGGTAGCGGCCGGTCCGCTCCCCCGGGCCGATCTCGGCGGCCGGGCTGAGCACCGTCCAGCGGACGTCGGAGACCGCCCGGTAGAAGTCCAGCGCCGCGCCGTGCGCGTGCATGATCTCCAGCACCGGCTCCGGCAGCCCCGGCGCGTCCCAGACCCGCACCCCCGGCGCGGTCTCCAGGCTGCCCGCGCCGCCGACCGCGATCAGCCGGGGCGCGGCGTCGCCGAGCGAGCGCAGGCCCTCCACCAGCGAACGGGCGGCCGGCCCGATCAGTGCCAGGTGGCCCGGGCCGTCGCCGCCGCCGACCGCGCTCACCAGGACGTCCTGGCCGGCCGCCACCCGGGCCACCTGGGCCGGGTCCAGGACGTCCGCGCGTTCGACGAAGGCCGCCCCGCCCTGGTAGCGGTCCGGGTCGCGGACCACCGCGGTGACTTCGTGCCCGCGCGCGGCCGCCTCCGCGACGACGGCGCTGCCGATGGTGCCGTTGGCGCCGATCACGGCGATTCTGGCCATGGGGTACCTGCCTGTCTCTCGGGTGGTGGGGTCGGGGAAGCTCGCCGCGACGTGGCATCAGCCAGGTTCGATTATCGGACGGTTCCACTGCGACGGCCCGAGACGTCGGCCTGTCGTGTGACGGGTGCGCCGGGCGGGGCGAACCGACCGGCCGCCAAGTCCTCGTGGACTCGGCGGCCGGTCGTTCAGGCGGTGGCTCAGGCAGTGGCCCAAACGTTGGCTCAGGCGTTGCCGGTGGCGATGCGCTCGGCCAGGGTGCCGTCCAGCGCCTGGGCCCAGAACTGCGCGAGGCCGTGCGGGTCGGCGCAGTCGATCGTCACGTGTCGTACCAGAGATCCCATCCGGCTACTCTGACCTGCCGTGTTCGGCCCCGTCCAGCCGTTTCCTGGAGTGCCGGTGACCGTCCAACGGGAACTCCGGCGGCAAGGCCGTCAGCACCTCCTGGAAGGCGTAGCCGCTCTTCTCCGCGACCCGGCAGGACGCCTGGTTGTCCACCTGGTGCAGCAGGTCGATCCGGACCAGGCCGTCGTCGGCGAGCACCTCGAAGGCCCAGGCGGTGAGCGCCACCACCGCGCGCGGGGCCACCCCCCGGCCGCGGGCCGCGGCCGCCGTCCAGTAGCCCACCTCGGCCGCCTCCCCGCCCGGGGTGCCGCGCTTGAGCGCGACGTTGCCGAGCAGTTCGCCCGTGCCGGGCTCCAGCACCGCGAAGCTGTACCGGCGGCCCTCCGCCCGGCCCCGGTACTGCAGCCCGAGCCAGTGCGCGGCCTCCTCGGCGTTCCCCACCGGGGTGCGGGTGAAGCGGCGCAGCGTCTCGTCCCGGTACGCCTCGATCAGGGCCGGCGCGTCCGCGTCCTCGAAGGGGCGCAGCAGCAGGCCCGCGGCCCTCGGGTGCGCGGTGACGGGGGCGGTCACCGCACTCCCCCGGCCTCGTGGCGGGTGCTGCCCGGTCGTCGGTCGCTCATGGTGCTTCTCCCCGTGGGTGCATGGCCGTTCGCTGCGATCTTCCTAGCAGGTGGCCGGTGGGCCCGCCGCATCGGTCGCCCGTCTGTTCGCGACGGGCTCAGCAAACGGAATCCGCTCCTTCCACTCTGCTCCCACCGGCGACACCCCCGATCGGGGGTGTCCGGCGGGCGGGTGGGAGAGGACAGTGGGCGCATGCAGATTCCACTCTCCGTGATGGACTTCCTCGACCGGGCCGAGCTGGTCTACGGCGACCGGGTCGGCATCGTCGACGAGCCGGTGCAGCCGGCCGAATCCTGGGGCGAGCTGAGCTACCGCCGGGTCGCCGAACTGGCCCGGGCGCAAGCGGCCGGGCTGGACCGGCTGGGCGTCGGGCCGGGCGAGCGGGTCGCCGTCGTGTCGCACAACTCGGCCCGGCTGCTGACCTCCCTGTTCGGGGTGAGCGGGTACGGGCGGGTGCTGGTCCCGGTGAACTTCCGGCTGAAGGCCGAGGAGGTGGCGTACATCGTCGAGCAGAGCGGCGCGTCCGTCCTGCTGGTCGACCCCGAACTCGCCGACGCGCTGGGCGGGGTGACGGCCAAGCACAAGTTCGTGCTCGGCGCGGACAGCGACGCGCTGCTCCACGACTTCGACAACTCCCCCCGGCGGTACGAGATCGCCGAGAACGACACCGCCACGATCAACTACACCAGCGGAACCACCGCCCGCCCCAAGGGCGTTCAGCTCACCCACCGCAACATCTGGCTGAACGCGGTACTGATGGGCCTGCACTACGGCGCCGGCGACCGGGACGTCTACCTGCACACCCTGCCGATGTTCCACGCCAACGGCTGGGGCCTGCCGTTCGCCCTCACCGGGCTCGGCGCCCGGCACATCGTGCTGCGCAAGGTCGACGGCGCGGAGATCCTGCGCCGGGTCGAGCGGCACGGGGTGACCTTCCTCAGCGGCGCGCCCGCCGTGGTCCAGATGGTGCTGGACGCGGCCGCCGAGTGGGACGGCCCGGTGCCCGGCCGGGACCGGGTGCGGATCGTGGTGGCCGGCGCGCCGCCGCCGACCTCGGTGGTGCAGCAGGTCGAGTCCGAGCTGGGCTGGGAGTTCATGCAGCTCTACGGCCTGACCGAGACCTCCCCGGTGGTCACGGTCAACCGCTCGCGCGCCGAGTGGGACGCCCTGCCCGCCGCCGAACGGGCCGAGAAGCTGGTGCAGGCGGGCGCCCCCGCGCTCGGCACCCGGCTGCGGGTCGACGCCTCCGGCGAGGTCCTGGTGCGCTCCAACACCGTGCTGGACGGCTACTGGCAGCAGCCCGCGGCCACCGCGGACGCCCTGCGGGACGGCTGGTTCCACACCGGCGACGGCGGCGTCCTCGGCCAGGACGGCCAACTGACCATCTCGGACCGGAAGAAGGACGTCATCATCAGCGGCGGGGAGAACGTCTCCTCGATCGAGGTGGAGGACTGCCTGTACGGCCACCCGGCGGTCGCCGAAGCCGCGGTGATCGGAGTGCCGCACGAGAAGTGGGGCGAGACCGTCAAGGCGCTGGTGGTCCTCCGGGAGGGCCAGGAGGCCATCACCGAGGCCGAGTTGATCGCGCACTGCAAGCAGCGGCTGGCCGGCTACAAGTCGCCCACCTCGGTGGAGTTCCGGGCGACCCTGCCGCGGACCGCCACCGGGAAGCTGCAGAAGTTCCGGCTGCGCGAGCCGTACTGGGCGGGGCGGGAGCGGCAGGTCGGCTGAGGCGCACCCACTGGCCCCGACCAGGCACGTTCACCGGTCGACCAAGCATGTTCACCGGTCGACCAAGCATGTTCACCGGTCGATCAGGCCGGACTCGCGTGCCGCCAGGGCGAGTTCGGTGCGATTGCGGACGCCGAGCTTGTGCATCGCGGACTTCAGGTAGCCCGTCACGGTGTTGCAGGTGAGGCCCAGCCGGGCGGCGATCTCCGGATTGGTCCGGCCGGTCGCCGCCCAGCGCAGCACCTCGTGCTCGCGCGGGGTCAACGGCCGTACGGGGGCGGCCCGTCGGGGCCGCGTGGACCGCCAGGCGGCCGCCCCGGCCAGGGCCCGGGTCGCCGTCGCGGCCAGTTCGCCGACGGCGGCGATCCGCACGTCCCCGAACGGGACGACGGCGCGCAGCGACGCGTACACCACGCCGTACACGGTGTCGCCGTGCAGCAGCGGCACGGTGAGCATCGCGTACAGGTCCTCGGCGCTGACGGCGGCGTCGTGGTCGTGCGAGATCGTGGTGGCGGCACGGTAGTCGGGCACCCAGCTGGGCGCCCGCTCGGCCAGCGCCCGCCCGCCCAGGCCGGTGCCGGTCGGGACGGCCCGGTCGTGCAGCAGGTCGGCCCGGGTGCCGGCCCAGTGGCGCAGCACCATGCCCGCGTCGCGCCCCCGGGGCCCGGCCGGCGGCTGCGGCACGCCGACCAGTCCGACGTCGGCCCCGCACTCGGCCACCACCCGCCGCGCGAGGTCGCCGAGCACGGCGTCCCGCACCAACTCGGCGGCACGGGCGGCGAGCCCGGGATCGTCCGAGTGCGCCGGGGTGGTGAGGGTGTCCGCGGCCCCGGGGCCCGTCTTCGCCCTTGTCATCGCGAGATTGTCACACGCGGCACGGCCGCTGGCGAGAGTGCTGACATGGGTGTTCCCCGCGCCTTCGACGCAGTGGCGGGCACGGCGGCCGGGCCGGGCGTAGGGTGCGGCCGTGACGTACCGGCGGGTAGTGCGCCGGACCCGGAAGGAGGGAAACCGATGACGGACCCGAACACCCCGACGACGCCCGCGGCGGACGTCCTGGCCGCGCTGCTGGACGACCTGCGGGCCGAGAGCGCGGCGCTGGACGCCCTGGTGGCCGGACTGGACCCGGCCGGCTGGGCGCGCCCGACGCCCGCCGAGGGCTGGACGATCGCGCACCAGATCGCCCACCTGGCCTGGACCGACGACTGGACGGCGCTGGCCGCGCGCGACGCGGACGGCTTCGCCGCCACCCTCGACGAGCGCTTCGGCACGCTGCCGGCCGCCGGCGTCGACCCGGTGGACGAGGGCGCGGCGAGCGGCGCGGCCGCCGCACCCGCGGACCTGCTCGCCCGCTGGCGCGCCGGGCGGGAGGAGGTGTCGGCCGCACTGGCCGCCACCCCGGCCGGCACCCGGCTGCCGTGGTTCGGCCCGCCGATGAAGCCCGCCTCGATGGCCACCGCCCGACTGATGGAGACCTGGGCGCACGGCCAGGACGTCGCCGACGCGCTCGGCGCCGCCCGCGAGCCCACCGCCCGGCTGCGGCACATCGCCCACCTGGGGCTGCGCACCCTCGGCTTCGCGTTCACCCTGCACGGGCTGCCCGCCCCCGAATCGCCCGTCCGGCTCGAACTGACCGCGCCCGACGGCGGCCTGTGGACCTTCGGACCGGACGGCGCCACCGACCGGGTGACCGGCCCGGCCCTGGACTTCTGCCTCCTGGTGACGCAGCGCCGCCACCGCGACGACCTCGCCCTCACCGCCACCGGCCCCACCGCGACCGCCTGGCTCCCCATCGCCCAGGTCTTCGCCGGCGCCCCGGGCAAGGGACGAACGCCCTCCCGAGCTGACTGATCGTCACATCCCCTGGCGTGGAGGGCGGTCCAGGATCCCGCCCTCGGCTCACCCCGCTCAGAGTCCGATCCGCAGCGGGGTGAGCCGGGTGGCGATCAGGTTGGTGGCGCCGCGGTCGCGCTCGATGCGGCCGTGGACCAGCAGGCCGGCCCGGTCGAGGGCGGTGCGGCGCTGGGACTCCCAGACCGGGCGGTTGCAGACCACGTTGATCAGGCCGGTCTCGTCCTCCAGGCTGAGGAAGAGCACCCCGCCGGCCGTCGGCGGCCGCTGCCGGTGGGTGACCAGGCCGCCGACCACCACCTCCGATCCCGGCGCCGCGTCGGGGAGTTCGGCGGCGGACAGGGCGCCGCCGCGCTCCAGGCGGGCGCGCAGGTGCTGGAGCGGGTGGCTGGTGGCGGAGGTTCCGGTGGCCCACAGGTCGGCGATGGTCTCCTCGACCGGGCTCATGCCGGGCAGCGGCGGCGCCTCCGTCCCGGGCGTGGTCCCCGGGATCAGTGCGGCCGAGATCCCGGCGAACGCCCCTGCCGTCCACAGTGCCTGACGTCTCGTCAGCCCGAAGCAGTCGAAGGCGCCCGCCGTCGCCAGCGCCTCCAGCGCCGGCGCGGGCAGACCGGTGCGGCGCGCGAAGTCCTCCAGGTCGGCGTACGGTTGCCCGGCCGCGATCGCCGCGGCCTGCGGGGCGCCGATACCGCGCACCGTCTCCAGGCCCAGCCGGATCGCCGGCTGCGGGCGGCCCGCGGTCAGCGGCGGCTCCGGCGTCGCCCCCCGGTACGGCTCCAGGGTGGGGCGCGGCGCGCTGGCGTTGACGTCCACCCCGCGCACCCGCACGCCGTGCCGCCGGGCGTCCGCGACCAGGCTCAGCGGCGAGTAGAAGCCCATCGGCTGGTTGGCCAGCAGGGCGCAGGTGAAGGCCGCCGGGAAGTGGTACTTGAGCCAGGCGCTGGCGTACACCAGGTAGGCGAAGCTGATCGCGTGGCTCTCCGGGAAGCCGTAGTTGGAGAACGCCTCGATCTTGCCGTAGACGTCCTCGGCGACCTCCTCGGGGATGCCGCGCTCGGCCATCCCGCCGAGCAGCCGCTCGCGCAGCCGGGCGACCCGCTCGTGCGAGCGCTTGGCGCCCATCGCCTGCCGCAGCCGGTCCGCCTCGGCGGGCGTGAACCCGGCGCAGTCGATGGCGAGTTGCATCATCTGCTCCTGGAACAGCGGCACCCCGAGGGTCTTGCCGAGCGCGTTCTCCATCAGCGGGTGCGGGCAGCCGGCCGGTTCGGCGCCCGCCCGGCGGCGCAGGTACGGGTGCACGGAGCCGCCCTGGATCGGGCCGGGCCGGATCAGCGCGACCTCGACCACCAGGTCGTAGAAGTGGTCCGGCTTGAGCCGGGGCAGCGTCGCCATCTGGGCCCGCGACTCGACCTGGAACACGCCGACGGTGTCCGCCCGGCGCAGCATCGCGTACACGCCCGCGTCGCCGTCCGGGATGGTGGCCAGGTCGTAGCGCAGGCCGTGGTGCTCGGCGACCAGGTCGCAGGCGTCGTGCAGCGCGGCGAGCATGCCGAGGCCGAGCAGGTCGATCTTCACCAGCCCGGCGCCGGCGGTGGACTCCTTGTCCCACTGCAGCACCGAGCGCCCGGGCATCCGGGCCCACTCGGTCGGGCAGATCTCGCCGATCGGCTCCCTGGTGAGCACCATGCCGCCCGAGTGGATGCCCAGGTGGCGCGGCAGGCCGTGGAGTTGGGCGGCGAGCGAGAGCACGTCGGCGGGGATCACGGCGTCCGCGCCGGGTGCGGAGCGGAAGTCGGTCTGCCGGCTGAACGCGTCCACCTGGCCCTGCGGGTAGCCGAGCACCCTGGCCGCGTCGCGGATCGCCAGCCGCGGCCGGTAGGTGATCACGTTGGCGACCTGCGCGGCGTGCTCGCGGCCGTAGCGGCGGTAGACGTACTGGATGACCTCCTCGCGGCGGCGGTTCTCGATGTCCAGGTCGATGTCGGGCGGCCCGTCCCGGGCGGTGGACAGAAAGCGTTCGAACAGCAGCTTGTAGTGGACCGGGTCGACGGCGGTGATCCCCAGGGCGTAGCAGACCGCCGAGTTGGCGGCCGAGCCGCGGCCCTGGCACCAGATGTCCTGGCTCCGGCAGAAGTCGACGATGTCGTGCACGATCAGGAAGTAACCGGCCAGGTCGAGGTCCTCGATGACGTCCAGCTCCAGGGCGAGCTGGCGCCGGGCGGCCGCGTTGCCGGGCCCGAAGCGGGCCGGGCCCCCGGCGGCGACCAGGGCGCGCAGGTGGCTGATCTCGCTCTCGCCCTCCGGGACGGGGAAGCCCGGGAGCTCCGGGTCCAGCCTGGTGAAGTCGAAGGCGCAGGAACGGCCGAGTTCGGCGGTCGCCCGCCGCACCCCCGGGAAGCGGGCCAGCCGGGCGGCCATCTCCCGGCCGGAGCGCAGGTGCGCGGTGCCCGCGGCCCGCGTCCAGCCGACCGCGTCCTGGAGGGTGCGGCGCCCGTGCAGCGCGGCCAGGCTCTGCGCCAGCCGGCCCTGGGCCGGGCCGGCGTGGTGGGCGTTGGTGGAGGCGACCACCGGGAGGCCCTGCTCGGCGGCGAGCGCGGCGAGGGCGTCATTGCGCCGGTCGTCGCCGGGAAGCCACTGGTCGATCAGCTCCACGTGGACGTTGTCGCGACCGAACGCCTCGGTCAGGGTGTGGAGTTGGTGCCCGGCCGTGCCGTCGTCGAGCTTTGCCGGGACGCGGCCGAGGCGGCAGCCGGTGAGCACCGCCCAGTGGCCGCCGTGCGCCCCGGCCAGTGCCGCGAGGTCGTACGCCGGGCGGCCCTTCGCGCCGCCGGCCAGCTGGGCGGCGGCGATCGCGGCGGACAGTCGGCGGTAGCCGGTCGGGTCTCGGGCCAGGACCAGCAAGTGTTCCACCTCTGAGCTGTTGTGACGGATCGCCAGTTCGGCGCCGAACGCGGTGGCCACGCCCGTCCCCCGGGCCGCCTCGGCCAGCCGGACCGCGCCGTACAGGCCGTCGTGGTCGGTGATCGCCAGCGTCTCCACGCCCAGCCGGGCCGCCTCGGCGACCAGGTCCTCCGGGTCGCTGGCGCCGTCCAGGAAGCTGAAGGCGGAGTGGACGTGCAGTTCGGCCCAGGGCTCGCTGCCGGCGCCGGGGGCTCCGGGTGCGCCGGGGACTCCGGGTGCTCCGGGAACTCCGGGGACTCCGGGGGCGGGCTCCTCCTGGGCGGGGCGGCGCAGGGGGACGACCGTACGGTCCGGCGCGGCGCCGGTCAGGCGGCGGTGCAGCTCGCTCCAGGGGAGGGTGGGGTGGCTGGTGAAGCCCATCGGGGGTCGCCTTCGTTCTCGCGGTTCGTCACCTCTCCCCCCTCGGATCCCCCCTCGGATCCCCCCCTCGGATCCCCCCTCGGGCCGGTGGCCGTCAGTCGTAGCCGGCCTCCAGGTACCACGCACCCCCCTCCACCGTGAGCAGCAGCGCCCGGCCACCGCCCAGCACCACCTGGAACCGGGCCCGGCGGCGGGCGAGCGACTGGTCCCACCAGTACTCGACCGCCGGCCAGGGGCCGGTCCAGCCGTCCACCCGCTCCTGTCGCCCCTGCCCCTCCCTGCCCGACGGGCCATCGTGGAACACCACCAGGGCCGGGCGGGCCGACACCCCCGCCCGGCCGTCCACCGTGACCGGCAGCCCGGCCTCGTCCAGCACCCGCACCGGCACCGGCTCCCGCAGCACCACCGCCGGCCACACGTCCGGCAGCCGCCCGGGCCAGGGCGCGCCGACCGACCCCGCCGCCTCGTACGGTTCGCCCCACGGCACCTTGACCGCCTGCTCGCCCGGACCACGCCCACCGGCCGGCTCGATCCGGCGCAGCCCGGCATGCCCGAGCACCGCCTGCACCCGGGCCACCGCGCGCTCCACCCGGTCGTCCGCGACCGCCTGGCCCCACAGCGCCAACTGGCGCCCCTGGTCCGGGGAGAGGCCGTCGGGGGCCAACCGGAGCAGGGCGAACCCGGCGTCGGGCGCCTCCCCGGACGCCTCCCCGGACGCCTCCCCGGACGCGGCGAACGTGCCCGCGCCCTGCCAGGCCTGGAGTTGCCAGCGGACCCGCTCGGCCAGCGCCGTCGCCGACAGCCCGCCCTCGTGCCGCCACAGCCGCGAGGCCGTCCGCCCGTCCGCGCAGGCCACCTCGACGGCCACCCGGCGGCAGGTCAGCCCGGCCCCGGCCAGCCGCTGGTGCAGCTGCTCGGCCAGCGTGCGGGCGACGAACACCAGCGGCTCCGCCAGCGGCTCGGGCGGGTCGAAGCGCTGCTCGACGGCGAGGTCCGGCTCCTGGTCGCGCGGCACCAGCGAGCGCGGCTGCAAGCCCCGGGCCAGCCGGTGCGCCACCGCCCCCGCCGGGCCGAAGCGGTCCGCGACCGCCTCGGGCGGCAGCGCGGCGAACGCCCCGACGGTCGGCAGGCCGAGCCGCCCCAGCACCTCCGCCAGCGCCTCGTCGCCGAGCACGCCCACCGGGTACGGCGCGAGGAACTCCGCCGTCCGCCCGGCCGGCACCAGCACTCCGGCGCGGGCGGCGAGCACGCCGGCGAACAGGCCGTCGGCGACGCCGACCTGGGCGGGCGGGGGCGGGGGGTGCTCCGTCGCAGGGGTGGTATCCGTACCGGGCACGGCGACCGCGCCGGGGGCGGCGTCCGGGACCGGCTCCCGGGCCAACGCGTCCGCCACCGCCGTCCGGACCTTGGCCGCCAGCGCCTCCTCGCCGCCGAAGTAGCGGCCCGGCCCCTTCACCGGGATCGCGCACAGGCCCGGGCGGACCACCTCCACCCGGGGCGTGAACGCCTCCACCGCCGCGACCACCGGCTCGAAGCGGCCGGTCTCCGCCTCCGGGTCGCGGTCGCGCAGCTCCAGCGCCGGGCAGAGCCGCTGGGCCAGCTTGAGCCGCTGCCCCTGCCGCACCCCGGCCGCCCGGGCACCCGCCGAGCAGGCGAGGATCCGCCCGCCCTCGGTCACCGCCACCGGGTCGTCGCCGGTGACGGCCGCCACCGGCCAGTCCGGGCACCAGACCACCAGCACCCGCGGTGTCCTGTCGTCCGCCATCGCTCACACCACCGCTACCCGTTCGAGCGGCTGCTCGACGGCCCCGGGCCGCCCCGGAACGGGACGCTCCAGGACGGGGCGCGCCAGGGCCGGCCGGTCCAGGACCGGCCGTACCGCGCCGTGCTCGTCCGGCAGCCAGAGCCGGGCGGTCCGCCCGCGCACCGCCGAACCGCGCCCCTCGGCCACCACCTCCACCTGCCGCCCGGCGAGCTGCCCGTAACCGTCCCCCAGCCCGAACCAGCGCCCGGACCGCACCCCCAGCCGCAGGGCCGCCCCCGGCCACGGCCCGGCCACCAGCAGCACGCAGCCGCTGCGCCGCAGCACCGCCGCCAGCCGGGTGGCCAGCTTCGGCGGCACCGGGCCGTCCGGGCGCAGCATGACCAGTTCGACCGCGCCGGCCAGCACCGACACCACCTCGGCCCAGTGCGGCCCCGGGTCGTCCGCGACCAGCAGCCGCCGCAGGTCCAGCCCGTACCCCTCGGCCGCGGCCAGCCCCAGGTCCGGCAGCCCGACGGCCGCCGCCCAGCCGCCCCCGGTCTCCTTCACCCCGGCCGCCAGCGCCAGCAGCAGCCCGGTGTCCCCACCCGCCACCGACACCGCCGTCCCCCGCCGCAGCCCGCCGTCCGGCAGCACCTCCCGCAGCGCCGGCACCACCGGCAGCACGCCCCGCCCGGCCTGCCCGTCCTGCTTGTCCTGCCCGTCCGCCGGCACGGCGGCCGGCGCCACCGGCCGGAGCGTCGGTCGCTCGGCGATGGAATCGAAAGCAGGTTCGAAAACGGACACAACCCCAGGATCGAACATTCGTTCGTAAAGATTCAAGTCCACACCCTCCCCGCTCCCGCCCGTCACACTCCGTAGTTCCCCCTTGCCAACCCCTGGGTGCACGGAAATCGATGGACAGGTCCGACGCGATCAACAGACTGATGCCATGACGGCAACCGACCCCAAGACCGACCTCCGGATCTACCTCCAGGACGCCCGCGACGTCCTGCTGTGGAAGCTCGACGGCCTCTCCGAGTACGACCTCCGGCGCCCGCTGACCCCGACCGGAACCAACCTGCTGGGGCTGGTCAAGCACGTCACCGGGGCCGAGGCGATGTACTTCGGCGACACCTTCGGGCGGCCGTTCCCCGAACCGACGCCGCTGTGGTTCACCGGCGACACCGAGCCGAACGCCGACCTGTGGGCACGGGCGGACGAGACGACGGAAGAGATCACCGGGCGCTACCGCCGGGTCTGGGCGCACACCGACGCCACCATCGAGGCGCTGCCGCTGGACGCGATCGGCCGGATACCGTTCGGCCGGCGGGCCGAGCAGACCCTGCACCGGATCCTCGTCCACATGATCGCCGAGACCCACCGCCACGCCGGCCACGCCGACCTGCTCCGCGAACTCGTCGACGGCACCACCGGCCAGCGCCCCGACGGGATCAACACCGCCCCCGGCGACGCGGCCTGGTGGCAGGCCCACCACGCCCGCGTGGAGCGGGCCGCCCGGGAGGCCGGCGGGCTCGTCTGACCCGCCCGGTACAGGCTGGAGCCCTGCGGTGGCTTGTCCGCGCTGGTGTCGGATGGGGCGGCTAGGGTCTGGGGGTCAAGGGTCGGGGCGGTGGAAGTCGGGGGACGTGGGGGGCATGGGGGACGTGGGGTGTGCGCGGGTGGCGGCGGACGGGTTGCCGAGTGGGGTGGTGCATCCGGGGAGCCGGGAGTTCCTGATCCGGGAGGGGCTGCCGCTCTCGGGGGCGTTCCTGGACTTCGGGGTGCTCGGCGACGGGGCGTTGGCGGCACTGCCCGAGGCGGAGCGGCTGTTCGTCCTGGGCGAGACGGAGTACTGCGCGCCGTTCGCCGCGGCCGGCGGCCTGGTGCTGCTCGACGGAACGACCGGCGAGGTGTTCCTCGGCGAACCGGGCCCGCGGCGGGACCTGCTGGCCTCCGGCCTGCCCGCGCTGGCCGGATTGGTGCGGGAGGTGGAGGCGGTCGCCGAGGCGGCCCGGCGGGCGGACGCGCTGAACGGGCGGCGCGGCCCCGCGGCGGTCGCCGAGGTGACGGCCGGGGCCGAACGGCGGATGCGGGAGATCGACCCCGGGCTGTTCGGGCGGTCCGCGACGCCGCCCGCGCACTGGGGCACGGCACTGCTCGTGCGGACGCTGGGCTGGGGCGCGCTGCCCGGCGGTCCGGGCGGTCCGGCGTACGAGGTCGGCCCGGAACTGGTGGCGGAGCTCGCCGCGCTGACGGGCGAGGAGGGCGGCGCGGGCCTGGTGCACCGCTACCGGGCGGAGGAACTGCCCGACGGGCTGGTGCACGAGCCGACCCGGCGGCTGCTGACCGAGATCGGGCTGCCGCTGGGCGGGGCGATGTTCGGGGTCTGCGAGGAGCCGCTGGTCACGATGGCGGAGGCGTACCCGGAGTACTTCGACGGCGAGGAGGAGCGCCCGTACCAGCGGGAGTTCCTGGCGCTCGGGGACTGGCCGACCGATCTGACGATCGCCCTGGACGGCGTCACCGGCCGCCTGGAACTGCCGGACTGGTACGACGACGGCCAGCCGGAGGCCTACCTCAACCGCGACCTGTCCGCCCTGCTGTACGCGCTGTGGACGTACGAGCGGCTGCGCGCCGAGTGGGAGCGCTGGGACTGCGGGCGGGGCCGGGACACCTGGGCGGTGTTCGACCCGCAGTCGCTGCTGAGCACCGTGGTGGACCGGCTCGTGGAGGCCGTCGACCCGGAGGCGTTCGCCTCGCCCGGGTGCTCGTGGCGGCTGCTCGCCGAGGACGCGCACATGGGCGGCCTGCTCGGGTGATCCCGGCGGCGCCCCGGACAGTGCGCCGGTACGCTGCCCCGGTGACGAACATCCGTACGGCGACCGGGCGACGGCGGGCGGTGCTGCTCACCTTCGGCGCCGTCCTGTCCCTCGCGGCGGCGGGCTCGCTGTACGGGCTGCTGTACGTGCGGTCACTGGACTTCGGCGAGCGCTGCGAGCAGGGCCTGGTGCCCGGCGGCGGACGGCTGCTGGAGACGGGCGCGTCCTGGCTGCCGCCGGACGCGTGGTGCCGGTTCGAGGACGGGAGCATGTCCACCACTCCGTTCTGGGCGCTGCTGCTGTTCTACGCCCTGCTGACCCTGGTCGTCTGGTCGGTGACCGCGCTGCTGCGGATCCACCGCCCGCGCCCGCACCTGGGGCTGGACTGGCAGCCGGGGCACGGGCCGGGCTGGTAGGCCTTCAGGCCTGTCGGGGCTGCGCGGGGAGCTGGGTGGGGACGGGGCCTTCGGAGGCTTCGGCTTCGGCTTCGGCTTCGGCGTCGGGGAGCCGGCGGCGGGTGCGGATCGGGGAGAGGAAGACCGGCAGGAAGGCCACCGCGAGGACGGCTCCGCCGAACCAGAGGGTGGCCCGCAGGCCGACGAGTTCGCCGAGCAGCCCGGACAGCGCGGAGCCGATCGCGAGCGCGCCGGTGAGCAGGAAGCGGAAGGTGGCGTTCATCCGGCCGAGGAGCGCGTCCGGGGTCATCCGCTGGCGCAGGCTCACCCCGAGGACGTTGTCCATCCCGGTCTTGAGCGAGACCAGCAGCCAGCCCGCCCCCGCCGCGAACAGCCAGGGGCCGTGCCCGATCAGCGGCACCAGCAGCCCGGCGGGCGCCACGCAGACGCCGGCCAGGCCGAGCGTGCGTCCGTAGCCGAGTCGGGCGGCGATCGGGCGGGCGCCGCGCGAGCCGAGCAGGGTGCCGACCCCGCCGACCGCCCAGAACAGGCCCAACGCCCCGGCGGGAAGGCCCAGTTCCCGCACGAACAGCACCGGTAGCAGGGTGTTGACGAGCTGGAAGCCCAGGTTGGTGAGGGCCCCGGTGAGAGCGAGCGCGCGCAGTTCCCGGTTGCCGAGGACGTGCCGCAGCCCCTCGGCGATCTGTGCTCCGAGCCCGCCGCCCCCGGGCCGATCGCCGCCGCCCCCGCCCCCGCCCCCGTCGGCGATCGGCTCGGGGGTGGAGGCGGGAGTGCGGCGCAGCCCGATCAGGCGAAGCGCCGAGCCGAGGTGGCTGAGCGCGGTCGCGACGATCGCGAACGGCGCGGTGAGCAGTTGGACCAGCAGGCCGCCCGCGCCGCGCCCGGCGACGTTGCCGACCGCCATCAGGCCGACGACGGCGGCGTTCGCCTGCACCAGGTGCCCGCGGCCGACCAACCGGGGCAGCACGCTCTGCGAGCCGACGTCGAAGAAGACCGTCGCGCAGCCGGTGAGCAGCGCGACCGCGTACAGCTGCCAGAGGGTGAGCCCGCCCAGCCACCAGGTGAGCGGGATCGAGGCGTACAACGCGGCCTTCACCAGGTCGGCGACGATCAGCACGCGGCGGTGGCGCATCCGGTCCACCCAGGCGCCGGCGGGCAGGCCGATGAGCAGGAAGGCGAGGGTGCTCAGGGTGGCGAGGACGCCGACCTGCCCCGGGCCCGCGTCGAGCGCCTCGACGGCGATCAGCGGGACGGCGACGTAGCCGACGTTGGTGCCGAGTTGGGCGAGGGCGGTCGCGGCGAAGAGGGTGCGGAAGTCGGCGGTTCGCCAGAGGGAGTGGGGGTGCATGGTCCGTTCAGTCGCGTGAAGCGGTGGGGGTCGGCATGAGGGCGGGGGCTTGGGCCCGGTGATGTTTCGTCAGAAAAACACCGGCGAGTACAACGATCATTCCGGCGACGGTCCGGATCGTCAGCTCCTCGCCGAGGACGAGCGCGCCGAGCGCCGTGGAGACCACCGGCAGCAGATAGCCGACGGTCGCCGCACTCGTGGGGCCTTCCGTGGCGATGAGACGGTAGTTGAGGTGGAAGGTGAGCCCGGTGCAGGCGACGCCGAGGACGGCGACGGCGACGAGTCCCAGCGGATCGGCGCCCGCGACCGGGTCGAGCGAGCCGCTGACCGGGAGCGCGAGCGTGCTCAGCCCGGCCGCGGCCGTGAGCTGGGCGGCGGAGAGCGCCAACGGGCCCGTTCCCGTGCCGGTGAGGGCACGGGCCATGTAGGCGAAGGCGATCGCGTAACTGGCCGCCGCGCCGAGCAGGGCGAGCGCGGGCAGGGCCGGGAGGCCGCCGCCGTCCCGCCACGGGGAGAAGATCAGCAGCACGCCCGCGAAGCCGAGCACCAGACCGCCCAACCGCAGCGGGCCGCGGGCCCGTTCGGTGCCGAGGGCGAGGCCGACCAGCAGGGACCAGAGCGGGGTGGTCGCGTGCAGCACCCCGGCCAGGCCTGAACCGACGCCGCGCTCGCCGTACGCGGTCAGCAGGAACGGCAGCGCGTTGCAGAGCAGCGCCGCCAGCGTGAGCCGGCGCCAGACGGCGGCGCCGCGCGGCAGGCGCTGCCGGGCGGAACGGGCGAGCAGCAGCAGGACTACGGCGCCGAGGACCGAGCGGAGCACGGTGATCTGCACGGGGGTGAGCCCGTGCTGGAGCGCGAGCCGGATCCAGAGGAAGCCCGAGCCCCAGAACAGGGCGAGAACGGCCATCCGCAGCACGGGCGGTGCTCCTTCTGTCGAGGTGACGGTGTCGGGTGTGTCGGTGTCGGGTGCCCGGGGGCGGTGTCGGGTGCCAGGGGGTGTCGGGGTGTTCGACGACGGTCCCGCGACGGGATCCGGTAGCACAAGCGAAATGTTCTTCACCACCTTTAAGCTGAGCTACATGACTGAGGTACTCGACGTCCGACGGATGCAGGTCCTGCGGGCCGTGGTCGACCACGGCTCGGTGAGCGCGGCGGCCGGCGCGCTCGGCTACACCCCGTCCGCCGTCAGCCAGCAGGTGGCGGTGCTGGAGCGGGAGACCGGGACGGCCCTGCTGGAACGCGTCGGGCGCGGCGTGCGGCCGACCGCCGCCGGACTGCTGCTCGCCGGGCACGCCGCCGTCATCGAGCGGCAGGTCGCGGAGGCCGGCGCGGCGCTGGCCGACCTGCGGGCCGGGCGCAGCGGCAGCCTGACCGTGCGCTACTTCGCCACGGCCGGCGCCGCGTTGGTGGCCCCGGCGGTGGCCGCGTTCCGCCGAACACACCCGGGCGTACGGCTCGACCTCGGCATGACCGACCCGGAGGACCCGCTCACCGAGGTGCTGGACGGCCGGGCCGACCTCGCGGTGGCGGTCCGGTCCGACGGCGCCGCGCACCCCGGCCTGCGGCTGGTCCACCTGCGCGACGACCCGTACCGGGCGGTGCTGCCCAGGGGCCACCGGCTCGCCGCGAAGCGCGTCCTGGACCTCGCCGAGCTCGCGGACGAGCCCTGGGTGGGGGCCGAGCCGCCCGGCCCGTGCCGGGAGGTCGTCCGGGGGGCCTGCGACGCGGCCGGGTTCGGGCCGTCCGTCGCGGTGGACAGCGCCGACTACGCGACGGCGCAGGGCTTCGTCGCGGCCGGACTGGGCGTCGCCCTGGTCCCCGCCCTGGGACTCGCCCAGCGCCACCCGGGCGTCACCGTGCGCCGGCTCCGCGGCCCGGAGCCGGTCCGTGCACTGCACGCCGCAGTACGCGAGGGCGCCTGGGGAC
The DNA here is from genome assembly GCF_042882025.1 of Kitasatospora sp. NPDC058243. Classification (NCBI taxonomy): domain Bacteria; kingdom Bacillati; phylum Actinomycetota; class Actinomycetes; order Kitasatosporales; family Streptomycetaceae; genus Kitasatospora; species Kitasatospora sp. NPDC058243. Next base: position 57,906 of record NZ_JBHVWW010000025.1, on the reverse strand, counting down.
AGCCGGTGCTCGGCGCGCTGGTCTCCGCGCTGCGGGCGGCGGCGCAGCCGTAGTACCACCGGCCCGGCCGCCTCCGGGCGGTGGCGGTGTGATCTCACTCTCGCGGGGGCCCGGTTAGCGCCCGTACAGCGGACGGCAAAGGCACGGACAGGGCACGGGCAGGGCACGGACAAGGCTGCGCCAATTCGTTGAAGAGAGTCGAAGAGAGCTGAAGAGAAAGGAAGTACGGAACGTGGACAGTGCTACCGGGGACCTCTACCGGGCCTTCGCGGAGCGGGAGGCCCGCGGCAACTCGGCGAGCTACCAGGACCTCGCCGAACGCGTCGCCGGAGACGAGGAGTTGTGCGCCCTGCTGGACGGACTGCCGGTCGCGAAGCGGCAGCCGAACCTGCTGTTCGGTTCGGTCCGCCACCTCGGCGGACCGGTGACGGCCGGCTATCCGGCCTTCCGCACCTGGGTATCGGCGCACTGGGACGAGGTCGCGGCGACGATGCTGCGACGGCGGACGCAGACCAACGAGGCCGGCCGGTGCGCCACCCTGCTGCCGCTGCTGTCGGCGCTGCCGCAGCCGCTCGCGCTGATCGAGGTGGGGGCCTCGGCGGGGCTCTGCCTCTACCCCGACCGGTACCGGTACCGGTACACGGTTGATGTGGGCGACGTGCGCGAAGCGGGCGAAGCGGGTGAAGCGGGTGAAGCGGGCGACCCGGCGGTCGAGTTCGGCGCCCAGGAGAGCCCGGTGACGCTGGAGTGCGCGGTGCGCGGGCCGGTACCGCTGCCGGCGTCGCTGCGGGAGCGGCTGCCCGAAGTGGTCTGGCGCGCCGGGATCGACCTCAACCCGCTGGACGTCCGGGACGAGGGGGACGTGCGCTGGCTGGAGTCGCTGGTCTGGCCCGAGCAGGCCCACCGGCTGGAACGGCTGCGCGGCGCCGTCCAGGTCGCCCGGGCCGAGCCGCCGCACCTGGTGCGCGGCGATCTCAACGCGACGGTACGGGAGTTGGTGGCGCAGGTGCCTGCCGGTGCCACGCCGGTGGTGTTCCACAGCGCGGTGCTCGCCTACCTGTCCCCGGAGGCGCGCGAGGAGTTCGCGGTGACCATGCGCGGCCTGCCCGGGCACTGGATCTCCAACGAGGCCGTCTCGGTGCTGCCGGCCGTCGAGCGGCGCCTCCCCCGCCCGGCGCCCGCCGGATCCGGGCTGTTCGCGCTCGCTCTGGACGAGCGGCCGGTGGCCTTCACCGGACCGCACGGGCAGTCCCTCCACTGGTTCCGGTCCCGGGACGGTCTCGGGGCTTGAAGCTGCCGCAGCGGCAGCTTCTACCGTCGTGACCGGGGCCGGAGGAACCGGCCCTGGTCCAAGCGAACGTGAACGAGGGAGACGGCGCATGGCAACGGCTTGGCCGATCGCGGAAGTCGTCCGGATGTCGGGCGTGACCGCCCGGACCCTGCGGCACTACGACGAGATCGGCCTGCTGCCCCCGGCCTGGATCGGCTCGAACGGCCACCGCTACTACGAGGAGCGGCAGTTGCTCCAGCTGCAACAGATCCTCGTGCTGCGGGCGCTGGGGGTCGGGCTGACCGGGATCGCCCGGATCCTGGGCGACCAGGTGGACGAGCTGGAGGCCCTGCGGGACCACCGGCACCGGCTGCTCGCCGAGCGCGACCGGCTGGACACCCTGGCCGCCACCGTCTCCCGCACGATCGCCGACCTGGAACGTTCCCGAAAGGACGGCACATCCATGACCAGCATCAACCGCCCGGAGAACCTGTTCGAGGGCATCGAGCCCGGCGACGTCGAGGAGAGCCTGCGGGACTTCCCCGAGCACGCCGAGGCGGCGCGGCGCGCCACCGCCGCGATGAGCCAGGCCGACGTCGAGGCCGGACAGCGCGAGCGGACGGCACGGATGATCCGCCTGGCGGAACTGCTGGCGGCTGGCCACCCGGCGGACGCCGAGCCCGTGCAGAGCCACATCGACGCCGAGTACCTGGCGCTCACCGCCCTCCGGACGGTCTCCGTCGAGGAGTTCCGCGCGATCGCGCGCTCCTGCACGGAGAACGCCCAGTGGAGCGCCGCGTACGAGGCCATCACCCCGGGCCTGGCCGCGTACCAGCGGGCCGCCATGGAGGCGTACGCGGAGGCGCGGCTGGCCTGAGCCACCGGCGGGGCGGGGCGGCAGGGCCCGGCCTCTCTGCCGCCCCAGTCGGGGTGGCAGGGAGGGCCCGCCCCGCCTCGCCCCGCCGTCACTCGGTGCGCAGCGCCGCGACCGTCCGGGTGCGGGCGGTCCAGGCGGCGGGGAGGAGGGCGCCGAGCAGCGCCAGCACCAGGCCGCCGAGTATCAGCGGCCCCACCACCGAGGGGTGGAACACGGTGAGGTCCGCCTCCGGCACCCCGACCCCGGCGGCGCGGGCCATCGCCGGCATCACCTGGTGGTGCAGCAGGATCCCGATCGGGACCCCGATCAGCCCGGCCACCAGCCCGCTGCCGCAGACCGAGGTGAGCACCATGCCGACCGTCTGCCGGGGCGACATCCCCAGCGCCTTGAGCACCCCGAGGTCGTGCACCCGCTCCCGGGTGTCCAGCAGCACCGTGTTGAGCACGCCCAGGCCGGCCACCACGGCCAGCAGCAGGGTGAGCGTCCCGGCGAGGGTGTTCATGGCCAGCATCACGATGCTGATCTGCTGCCGACCCGCTTCGGCGCTCAGGCCCAGCGGCCGGACGGCGTCGTCGAGCCCGTCCGCGTACGCCTGCGCGTCCGTGCCCGGGGTGAGGTCGATCTGGAAGGCGACCGTGTCGGCCTGGACGGCGGTGCCGAGCGGGGCCAGCGCGGCCCGGTCGACGAACATCTGGTCGTTGGTGGTCAGGACCTCGCCGCTGATCCGCACCGGGGTGCTGCGCCCGTGGTCGGTGAGGGTGACGGTGTCGCCGACGCGCACCTGGTTGGCGCGCAGGAAGGCGGTGGCGACGACCACCTCGCCGGGGCCCTGGAACCATCGGCCGGAGATCAGCTGGTAGCCGCCCCAGGAGGCGTCCCCGGTGAAGGCGATCACCGCGGTGCGCCCGGTGTTCCCGGCCACGGCGACCGGTGTCGGAGCGGTGCTGTACCAGGCCCGGGTACCGGGGCGGTCGGCGATCGCCCCGGCCGCGGCGGCCTCGTCCACGTGGTCGGGGGCCTTCGTCGAGCTCTCGATCGGGGTCTGGACCACGACCTTGCCGGAGCGCCCGGCCTGGAGGCCGTCCTGGAAGGAGCCGAGCGAGAGCGTCAGGCCGACGCACAGGGTGACTCCGACCGTGCCGAGCACCACCGCGGCGGCCGTGGTCGCCGAGCGGCCCGGCCGGGTGAGCGGGGTCGCCAGCCCGAGGCTCAGGGCGCGCGGCACCGGTAGGCGGCCGATGAACTGCCGGACCCTGGCGACCGGACCCGACGCCCCGGCCGGACTCGACGCCCCGGCCGGGCCCGACGTGTCGACCCGACCAGACGCACTCGCCTGGCCGGAAGCCCCCGCCCGGCCCGGGCCGCCGCGGGAGGCTGCCCGCCGGGCGCCCGGCGCCGTCCGGCCGACCGCGAGCGCCTCCACCGTGCGCAGCCGGCCGGCCCGCAGCGCAGGCACCAGGGCGGTGCCCGCCACGGCTGCCAGGGCCACCGCCGAAACGGCGACGTCCACCCAGAGCGGGATGCCGAGCAGGCCGCCGCGCAGGGCCTTGTGCGCCACCCCGAGGACGGGTACGGACAGCAGGTTCCCGCCGAGCACGCCGAGCGCCGTGCCGACCCCGGCCGGGATCAGTGCCTGGCCGACGTAGGCGCGCGCCACCTGGGACGGGGTGAAGCCGAGCGATTTGAGGATGCCGATCCGCCGGGTGGCGGCGCTGACGGCGCCGCTGACCACGACGCCGATGATCAGCACCGACATGGCCAGGCCGAGTACCCCGAAGGCCGTCACGAACGGGACGAAGGTGGCGGCCGTCCGGTTGGCCTCCGTCTGGGCCGGCCGGTACGAGGTGGCCCTGGCGAGGGCGCCGCCCGGCACCGCGGCGGCGAGCGCCGCACGGTCGGTCTCCACCTCGGCGTCGGTGTCGGCGTGGGCGAAGCGGTAGAGGTACTGGGCGGCGGGCGCCGTACCGGGCGCGGTGAGCCCGGCGACCTGTTCGGGGGCGATCCAGCCGTCCGCGCTCCAGGAGGGGGAGGCGGCCAGGCCGACGACCTTGAGGACCGGGTGCCCTGGGAGGTCGGGGAACTGCATGCTGTCGCCGACGCCCAGCGGCGAGTGGCCGTCCAGGAACACCACCTCGCCGGGGCCGGCGAGCCAGCGGCCCATGGTGATCCGCAGGCCGTCCAGCGGGCCGTCCTTCGCCCGGCCGACCAGCGTCACCGGCGGGAGCAGGCTGCCGGCCGGCGGGATCCGGAGCTCGTCGCCGGCGCGTGGCTGGACGGTGAGCGCCGGGTAGGGGCCGGCCGAGGCCGTCACGCCGGGGGCGTGCGCGGTCGCGGCGAGTTGGGCGGGGCTCGCCCTGGCCGGGTCGTACAGCACGTTGAGGTGCGCGCCGCGCTGGTCGGCGAAGGTGCGCTGGTACGGGCCCTGGGAGGCGGCCAGCAGGCCCGTGGCGAGGATGCACGCCGTCACGGCCGCCATCGTGGTGAGCACCATGACCAGGGTCTGCACCCGCTTGCGGCCGACCCCGGCGCGAACCACCTTGCCCAGTACGCTCATGCGCCCGCCTCCCTTCGCCCGGCGGGGGCGTTCGCCCGCACGCGTCCTCCCGTGATCCGCTCTCCCCCGGCCTCCGGCCGGGGGCACCCCCACCACCCGCTCATCGCACACCGCCGGGGGCCGGCACGGCCGCGGTGTCCCGGACCAGCCGGCCGTCGAGCAGCTCGATGGTCCGGTCGGCGCAGGCCTCGGCGAGCGCGGTGTCGTGGGTGACCAGCAGGATCGTCTGGCCCTCCGCGTTGAGCCCCCGGAGCAGGTCGCGGACGTCGGCGGCCGAGGCGGTGTCCAGCGCCCCGGTCGGCTCGTCGGCGAGCAGCAGCGGCGGACGGTTCATCAAGGCCCGTGCCACCGCGACGCGTTGGCGCTCGCCGCCGGAGAGCCGACCGGGGAAGGCCTTGGCGTGCCGGGCGACCCCGAGCCGCTCCAGCAGCTCGCCGGCCCGGGCCCGGGCCTGCTCCCGCCGCATCCCGGCGAGCTGGGCCGGGAGCAGCACGTTGTCCTCGACGTTCAGGTCGTCCAGCAGGTTGAAGAACTGGAACACCATGCCGATCCGCTTCCGCCGGTACTCGGCCAGGGCGGCCTCGCCGAGCTCGTGGACGGCCACGCCGTCCACCTCGACGGTGCCCTCGCTCGGGCGGTCGAGGCCGGCGACCAGGTTCAGCAGGGTGGACTTGCCGCTGCCCGAGCGGCCGAGCACGGCCAGCGCCTCGCCGGCCCGGACCTCCAGGTCGAGCCCGGCCAGCGCGGGGTGGGCGGCGTCGGATCGGTCGTACGTCTTGCTGACGCCGCGGATCCGGATGATCGGCGCGTTCACGGGCCCTCCACGATTCGAGGTCCGGCACCGGAAGTCCGGTCCGGCTGACGGGACATGACGCTACGAATTCGGGGCGGGGCACGGACAGCCGTCTGGACGGCCTCTCGGGGGTGTATCCAGGTACACCCCGGATTGGGGGCGCAGACCTAGAGCGCTGCACGTCACGGCGCGGCAGACTGACGCCGGATGATCAACCGGGGCCGCGGGGCCACCGACCGGAGGGGAGGCGCGGGATGAGGACGAGCGCAGTGTCCAGGGCCGTCGCGCAGCTGGAGGGTGCCGTCGTGGCCGGCGTGCGGGCGCTCTACATGGTCACGTTGGCCGTCACGGGGCTGATGGCGCTGCTGGCCGGGCCGGTCCTGCTGGCCGCCGCCCTGCTCGGCCCCGACGACGCCGAGCCGTTCGCCCACGGTCCGGGCGGGCCGCTGATCCTGCTGGTGCCACTGACGCCGGTCGCCCTCTGGGCGCTCTGCTGGGCCACCGGGGGCGGCGGCCGGGCGGCCGGGGCCGTCCTGTTCGCGCCGGGCGCGCTCGCGCTGATGGCCACCGACCTCTACGGCGGCGCCCCGCCCGGCGGTCGGTCCGGATCGCTCTGCCTGGGGCCGGCGATGCTGGTGCTCGGCCTGCTCGGCACGCGCTGGATCGCGACGGAGAACCGGCGGATCGTCGGCCGGTGGAGCGGCCGGCCGATCCCGGTGCCGTACCACCGCGTCGACGCCGGGCCGTGGCAGCGGCTGCGCGCCGGCGGCTGGTTGGCCGATCCGGCGACCTGGCGGGACCTCCTCTGGGTGCTCGTCTCCGGCTGCGTCATCCCGATCACCGCCGTGATCGTCGTGCTGACCCCGATCGCCCTCCAGGTGCTCGGCCGGAACGGGCCGTTCCTCCCGCTGGGGCCCGTCTACATGATGGGGCTCTACATCTCCCCGCTGGCCGCCCTGTGGGCCGCGCCGCCGATCCTGCGGGTGCATGAGCGGGCAGCCCGAGCCCTGCTCGGCCCGTCCCGGCGGAGCGAACTCGCCCGCCAGGTCAGTCATCTGGCCCGAACCAGGGCGGACACCATCGACGCCGGGGCGGCCGAGCTGCGCCGGATCGAGCGGGACCTGCACGACGGGGCGCAGGCCCGGCTGGTCGCCCTGGGCATGCTGCTGACCGTGGCCGAGCAGGTGAAGGACGACCCGAAGGCCCTGCAACCCCTGCTGGTCGAGGCCCGGATGTCCTCGGTCAAGGCCCTGAGCGAGCTGCGCGACCTGGTCCGGGGCATCCATCCGCCGGTGCTCGCCGACCGCGGCCTGGCCGACGCGGTCGAGGCGACCGCGCTGGACCTCCCGCTGCCGGTCACCTTCACCGGCGGGCTGCCCGGCCGGGCGCCCGCCCCGGTGGAGTCCGCCGTCTACTTCGCGGTGAGCGAGCTGCTGGCCAACGTGGTGAAACACGCCGGCGCCTCGCACGTGTGGATCGAGATAGGGCACAGTGACGGGCTGCTGCGGATATCGGTCACCGATGACGGGCGCGGTGGCGCCAACCCGTCCCGGGGGACCGGCCTCAGCGGAACCGAACGCCGACTGGCCGCCTTCGACGGGGTGCTCGCGATCAGCAGCCCCTCCGGTGGCCCGACCATTGTGAACCTGGAGATCCCGTGCGCGTTGTCATCGCCGAAGACCTCTTCCTCCTCCGGGACGGCCTGACCCGGCTGCTGGAGGCCAGCGGCATGGAGGTCACCGCGGCGGTCGAGACCGGCGACGAACTGCTCGCCGCGGTGGCCGCCGACCGGCCGGACATCGCCGTGGTCGACGTCCGACTGCCGCCCGGCTTCACCGACGAGGGGCTGCGGGCGGCGCTGGCCGCCCGCCAGGCCCACCCGGGGCTGCCCGTCCTGGTGCTGTCGCAGTTCGTGGAGCAGTTGTACGCGCGCGAGCTGCTGGCCGGCAGCACCGGCGGGATCGGCTACCTGCTGAAGGACCGGGTGCTGGACGGCGCCCAGTTCATCGACGCGGTGCAGCGGGTCTCCCGGGGCGGCACCGTGATGGACCCGGAGGTGATCAGCCGGCTGCTCACCCACAACTCCTCGGCCGGCCCGGTCTCCACCCTCTCCCCGCGCGAGCGGCAGGTGCTGGCGCTGATGGCCGAGGGGCGCTCCAACGCGGCGATCGCCCAGCAGTTGGTGATCACCGAGCGGGCCGTCGCCAAGCACACCGCGTCGATCTTCGTCCGACTCGACCTCCAGCCCTCCGACGACGACAACCGCCGCGTCCTGGCCGTGCTGGCCTACCTCAACAACGGCTGAGAGGGGCGACATACAAAGGCTTTCCACCCTATCCACCCCTTGAAGGGCCACCGCCAAGTGAGAGACCGCCCTCCGCTGCAGGGGGCTCGCCCGCTCCGGTCAAGGTCATCTACGCTGGTGACGTGCTCATCCTTGTTCGCCGTCGCCACGTGGACCTGCTCCGCGTGACAAGCATGTCCTGTCGACGCTCCAGCTGAACCTCGCGCCACCCACCCTCAAGGGCAGCCTCCACCCGGCCGCCTCCACCTCCCGGCTCCCGGAGCACCCGCCGCACCAGGCGGCCACTCTGGCCATCCCCCGGTCGATCACCGGGACAGGCCGGGACGAGACCAGCGGATGTCACACATGTCGCAGCAGTACACCCCCATATCCGACTCCCTCCCGGTGATCAACCTCTCGCTCGCCGACGGCGGCCCGGACGACCGCCGCCGACTGCACGACGAACTCCGTGCCGCAGCCACCGACGTCGGGTTCTTCCAGCTCGTCGGCCACGGCATCACCCCGGAGGAGACGGCCGCGCTCACCGACGCGATGCGCGCCTTCTTCGACCTCCCCGAGGCCGACCGGCTCGCCGTGAGCAACCTCAACTCCCCCCACTACCGCGGCTACACCCGCACCGGCGACGAGCGCACCGGCGGCAGCCAGGACTGGCGCGACCAGCTGGACATCGGCGCCGAGCTGCCCCCGCACGTGCCCGGCACCGGCGAGCCCCCGTACTGGTGGCTGGAGGGCCCCAACCAGTGGCCCGCGGCGCTCCCCGAGCTGCGCACCGCCGCGCTCGGCTGGATCGACCACCTCAGCGACACCGCCCGCCGGCTGCTGCACGAGCTCCTCACCGCGATCGGCGCCCGCCCCGACTTCTACGACGAGGCCTTCGCCGGCCACCCCCACCTGCGGCTCAAGCTGGTCCGCTACCCCGGCACCGCTCCGGACGGCGCCGGCCAGGGCGTCGGCGCCCACAAGGACTACGGCTTCATCACGCTGCTGCTCCAGGACACCGTCGGCGGCCTCCAGGTCGAGCGCCCGGACGGCACCTTCCTGGAGGTCCCGCCGATGCCGGGCGCCTTCGTCGTCAACCTCGGCGAACTGCTGGAGGTGGCCACCGACGGCTACCTCAAGGCCACCAACCACCGCGTGGTCAGCCCGGTCGGCGCCCGCGAGCGCTTCTCCGTCCCGTTCTTCTACAACCCCCGCCTCGACGCCCACATCGAGCCGCTGGACTTCCCGCTCGCCCGGCACGCCCCCGGCGCCACCGAGGACCCGGACAACCCGCTGTTCGCCGAGTTCGGCCTCAACGAGTGGAAGGGCTACACCCGGGCCCACCCCGAGGTCACCCGCCGCCACCACGCCGACCTGGCCGACGCCGCCTCCCGGTAGCCCCACACCCCGGAGGCCGAGACCAGTCGCGCCGCAGCACAGAAGCAGCACCGGCCAGAGCCGGCCCCGGCCAGAAACAGCGCGGGCCAGAACAGGCTCCGGCCAGAGGCACCAGCACCCCGAGTCCGCCCCCGCCGCTCCCCAGCGGCGGGGGCGGACTCACGTGTGCGGCGGGCCACCGTCGCCGGTGGAGCAGCCGGTGGAGCAGCCGGTGGACCAGGGGGACGGGCACTGTCACACTGCTGCTGTCACAGTGGAAGTGTGCCAGTGCAGGAGGCGGCAGATGGGGGAGCTCGGGGCCGTGGGAGACGGGGGCGGGGTGCGGCTGACGGTCGACGAACTGGCGGCGCGGGCCGGGGTGACGGTCCGGACGGTGCGGTTCTACGGAACGAAGGGCCTGCTGCCACCACCGGAGTTGGGGCCGCGCCGGGTCGGGCTGTACGGGGCGGCGCACCTGGACCGGCTGGAGCTGATCGAGGAGTTGCAGCGCCAGGGGCTGACATTGGCCGCGATCGAGCGGTACCTGGCCCGGCTGCCGGAGGACAGCACGCCGCTGGACCTGGCGATCCACCGGGCGCTGGTGGCGTCCTGGACACCCGAGGCGGCGGAGGAACTGGGCCGGGCGCAGTTGGAGCGGCGGGCCGGGCGGGGGCTGTCGGAGGAACAGGTGGAACGCCTGGTCGCGATGGGGGCGTTGGAGCGGACGGCCGATCCGGAGCTGTTCCGGGTGGATCCGGGCCTGCTGCCGCTGGGGGTGCGGATCCTGGACGTGCCGATCCCGTTGGAGACGCTGCTGGCCGCGCGGGCGGTGGTGCTGGAGCACAGCCGGGCGACGGCCCGGGAGTTGCAGCGGCTGTTCCGGGAGACGGTGTGGCGGCCCTACCGGGAGAGCGAGCCGGCGCCGGACGAGCTGGCCCTGATGAGGGCGCTGACGGACCACATCCAGCCGATGGTGGCGCAGGCACTGGTCACGGCGTTCCAGCGCTCGCTGCGGGAGGAACTCGGCGAGGAACTGCGGGAGGACTCGGCGGGGAGCTGAACGGGGAGCTCGGCGGGGAACTCAGCAGGGAGCTGAGCAAGGAACTCGGCGAGGACCTGGGCGGGGACCTGGGCAGGGAATCGCAGGAGGAGCCGGGTGGGGCCGTCCGGCACCCGGCCCCCACCCGCTCAGGACTGACGGTCAGTCGGTGAAGGTGCGCCCCTCCGCCGCGATCCGCTCCAGCAGCGCCGGCGGCGCGAACCGTTCGCCGTAGGCGGCGGCGAGTTCGCGGGCCCGGGCCGCGAAGCCGGCCGGGCCGCCCTCGTACCCGTTGATGTACTGGAACACGCCGCCCGTCCAGGCCGGGAAGCCGATGCCGAGGATGGAGCCCACGTTGGCGTCGGCGACCGAGGTCAGCACGCCCTCCTCCAGGCAGCGCACCGAGTCCAGCGCCTCGCTGAACAGCATCCGCTCCTTGAGGTCCTCGAAGGGGAGGCCCTCGGAGGGGAGGTCCGCGGAGGGGAGGTCCGCGGAGGGGAGGTCCGCGGCCGGCTCGCCGAAGTGCTCGCGCAGCCCCGGCCAGAGCCGCCCGCGCTTGCCGTCCTCGCCGTACTCGTAGAAGCCGGCGCCGCCGCTGCGCCCGGGACGGCCGAACTCGTCGACCATCCGGTCGACCACCGCGTCGGCCGGGTGGGGCGTCCAGCTGCCGCCGGCGGCCTCGACCGCGCGCCGGTACTCGTCGCGGATCTTGCGCGGCAGGGTGAGGGTGAGCTCGTCCATCAGCGAGAGCACCTTGGCGGGGTAGCCGGCCTGGGCGGCGGCCTGCTCGATGCTGGCCGGGGGGACGCCCTCGCCGACCATGGCGACGCCCTCGTTGAGGAACTGGCCGATGACCCGCGAGGTGAAGAAGCCGCGCGAGTCGTTGACCACGATCGGGGTCCGGTCGATCTGCCGGACCAGGTCGAAGGCGCGGGCGAGGGCCTCGTCGCCGGTCTGCGGGCCGCGGATGATCTCGACCAGGCGCATCTTGTCGACCGGGGAGAAGAAGTGCAGTCCGATGAAGTCCGCGGTGCGCTCGACGCCTTCGGCGAGCAGCCCGATCGGCAGGGTGGAGGTGTTGGAGCAGAGCAGCGCGTCGGGGGCGAGGACGCCCTCGACCTCCTGGAACACCTTGTGCTTGAGCTCGGTGTTCTCGAAGACGGCCTCGATCACCGCGTCGCAGCCGGCCAGGTCCGCGGCCTCGGCGGTGGGGGTGATCCGGGCGAGCAGCGCGTCCCGCTTGGCCTCGGTGGAGCGGCCGCGGGCGATCGCCTTGTCCAGCAGCCCGGCGGAGTAGGCCTTGCCGCGTTCGGCGGCGGCCATGCTCACGTCCTTGAGCACGACCTCGATGCCGGCCTTGGCGCAGGTGTAGGCGATGCCCGCGCCCATCATCCCGGCGCCGAGCACGGCGACCTTGCGGACGAGTCGCTTCTCGACGCCCTGGGGGCGGCCGGCGCCGGAGTTGACCGCCTGGAGGTCGAAGAACAGCGCCTGGATCATGTTCTTGCTGGTCTGTCCGCAGGCGAGCTCGGTGAAGTAGCGGGCCTCGATCGCCATCGCGGTGTCGATGTCGACCTGGGCGCTCTCCACGGCGGCGGCCAGGATGTTGCGCGGGGCCGGGTAGGGCGCGCCGTTCAGCTGCTTGCGCAGGTTGGCCGGGAAGGCGGGCAGGTTGGCGGCGAACGCCGGGGTCGCGGGGGTGCCACCGGGGATCTTGTGGCCCTTGACGTCCCAGGGCTGGACGGCGGTCGGGTTGGCCTCGATCCAGGCCCGCGCCCGGGCGGTCAACTCCTCCGGGGTGGCGACGAGTTCGTGGACGAGTCCGTGTTCCAGGGCCTGCGCCGGGCGGTACTGGCGGCCCTCCAGGAGGAACTTCAGCAGGGCGTCGGTGATGCCGAACAGCCGTACGGTGCGGACCACTCCGCCGCCGCCCGGCAGCAGGCCGAGGGTGACCTCGGGCAGGCCGAGCCGGCTGGCGGGGTTGTCCAGGGCGATCCGGTGGTGGCAGGCGAGGGCGATCTCCAGGCCGCCGCCGAGCGCGCTGCCGTTGACGGCGGCGACGACCGGATTGCCGAGGGTCTCCAGCCTGCGCAGCGCGCGCTTGATCCGCTGGGACTTCTCGAAGACGGCGGCGGCGTCCTCGGGGCGGGCGGCGGAGAGCAGCCGGAGGTCTCCCCCGGCGAAGAAGGTCTTCTTCCCGGAGGTGACGATCACGCCGCGCAGCCCGTCGGCGGCGGCGAGGCCGGCCAGCCGGTCGACGACGGCGTCGAGGTCGGCGGTGAAGGCCTCGTTCATGGTGTTGACGGACTGGGTCGGGTCGTCGAGGACGAGGGTGACCACGCCGTCCTGGTCCTGCTCCCAGCGGATGGTGGTGGTGTCGCTCATGAGTTCAGGGTCTCCGAGGGGATCCGAGGGACAGTGGGTCAGATGCGCTCGACGATGGTGGCGACGCCCATGCCGCCGCCCACGCACAGGGTGATCAGGCCGTAGCGCAGGTCGCGCCGCTCCAACTCGTCGATCACGGTGCCGAGCAGCATCGCGCCGGTGGCGCCGAGCGGGTGGCCGAGGGCGATCGCGCCGCCGTTGACGTTGACCTGCTCGGGCCGGAAGCCCAGTTCGCGGATGAAGCGCAGGGCGACCGCCGCGAAGGCCTCGTTGATCTCGACCAGGTCGATGTCGGCGGCGTTGAGCCCGGCCTTGGCGAGCGCCTTGCGGGTGGCCGGGGCGGGGCCGGTGAGCATGATGGTGGGCTCGGAGCCGGAGACGGCGGCGGAGACGATCCGGGCGCGAGGGCGCAGCCCGTACCGCTCGCCGATCTCCCGGCTCCCGATGGCGACGAGCGCGGCGCCGTCGACGATGCCGGAGGAGTTGCCGGCGTGGTGGACGTGGTCGATCTCCTCGACCCAGTGGTACTTCTGCAGGGCGACGGCGTCGAAGCCGCCGGCCTCGCCGATGCCGGCGAAGGAGGGCTTGAGGCCGGCCAGGGTCTCGACGGTGGTGCCGGGGCGGATGAACTCGTCGCGCTCCAGCACGACCAGGCCGTTGCGGTCGCGGACCGGGACCACCGAGCGGTCGAACAGGCCGTCCGCCTGCGCCTTGGCGGCGCGGGCCTGGGATTCGGCGGCGAAGGCGTCCACGTCGGTGCGGGAGAAGCCCTCGATGGTGGCGATCAGGTCGGCACCGATGCCCTGCGGGACGAAGTTGGTCTCGTACGCGGTCATCGGGTCCGCGAACCAGGCGCCGCCGTCGGAGGCCATCTTGACCCGGGACATCGACTCGACGCCGCCGGCCAGGATGAGGTCTTCCCAGCCCGAACGGACCTTGGCGGCGGCCAGGTTGACGGCCTCCAGCCCGGAGGCGCAGAAGCGGTTCTCCTGGACGCCGGCCACCGTGTCGGGCAGGCCGGCCGCGATGGCCGCGATCCGGGCGATGTCGGAGCCCTGGTCGCCGACCGGGCTGACCACGCCGAGCACGATGTCGTCGATCGCCGCCGGGTCCAACTCGGGGTGCCGGTTGCGCAGTTCGTGGATCAGGCCGACGACGAGGTCGATCGGCTTGGTGCCGTGCAGCGAGCCGGTGGCCTTGCCCCGGCCGCGCGGGGTGCGGATCGCGTCGTAGACGTACGCTTCGGTGGTCACGGTCAAACGCCTTTCGGGGCAGGGGGGTTCGCGGGAGGCCTCAGCCGAGGACGGACCGGCCGACGATCTCCTTCATGATCTCGGTGGTGCCGCCGTAGATGGTCTGGATCCGGCCGTCGGTGAACGCCCGGGCGACCGGGAACTCGCTCATGTACCCGTAGCCGCCGTGCAGTTGGAGGCAGCGGTCGGCGGTGCGCTTCTGCAGTTCGGTGGCCCACCACTTGGCCATCGAGGCGTCCGCCGGGGTGAGCGCGTAGCGGTTGTGCTCGGTGATGCAGCGGTCGACGAAGGCCCGGGTGACGGCGCACTCGGTGGCGAGTTCGGCGATCTCGAAGCGCACGTGCTGGAGCTTGGCCAGCGGGCGGCCGAAGGCCTCGCGCTGCTTGACGTAGTCGGTGGTGATCTCGACCAGGTACTCGGCGCCGGCGATCGCCGCGGCCGCGATGGTCAGCCGCTCCTGGGCGAGGTTCTGCATCAGGTGGACGAAGCCGCCATTGAGCTCGCCGAGCAGGTTCGCCTTCGGCACCCGGACGTCCTCGAAGAACAACTCGGCGGTGTCCTGGGCCTTCTGGCCGATCTTGTCCAGGTTGCGGCCGCGCTCGAAACCGGGCGCGCCGCGCTCGACCACCAGCAGGCTCAGCCCGTGCGCGCCGCCCTCGGGGGTGGTGCGGGCGACCACGACCACCAGGTCGGCGAGGATGCCGTTGGAGATGAAGGTCTTGGCGCCGTTGAGCAGGTAGTGGTCGCCCCGGTCGACGGCCTGGGTGCGGATGCCCTGGAGGTCGGAGCCGGTGCCGGGCTCGGTCATCGCGATCGCGGTGATCAGCTCGCCGCTGCAGAAGCCGGGCAGCCAGCGGCGCTTCTGCTCCTCGGTGGCGAGCGAGGTGAGGTAGGGGCCGATGATGTCGTTGTGCAGGCCGATCGCCAGCCCGGAGGCGCCGGCCCGGGCGAACTCCTCGGCCAGCACGGCGGCGTAGCGGAAGTCCGGGGCGCCCCCGCCGCCGTACTCCTCGGGGACGGCCATCCCGAGCAGGCCCTGGCGGCCGGCCGCCAGCCAGGCGGAGCGGTCGACGATGCCGGCCTTCTCCCAGCGGTCGTAGTGCGGCAGCACCTCCTTGGCGAGGAAGGCCCGCACGGCGGCCCGGAAGTCCTCGTGCTGCTCGGTGAAGATCTCGCGCTGCAACGCTACGCTCCTTGTCCTGCATCGGAGTTGAGGGACGGGACGGCCCAGTCGCGGGCCACCTCGACGGTGTCCGCACCCGGCCGGGCCGGCGGGCGGCGCAGCGCGCCGGGGGTGGCGGAGAAGCGCGGGGCGGGGGCGGGCTGGGTGACGCCGCCCGCCTCGACGTAGGTGCCGCGCGCCAACAGGTGCTCATCTCGGGCCGCCTGACGCATCGTCAGCACGGGCTCCACGCAGGCGTCGGAGCCGGCGAAGACGGCCTCCCACTCGGCCCTGGTCCGGGTGGCGAAGCGGTCGGCGATCAGGGCCCGCAGTTCGGGCCAGCGGGCCAGGTCGTACTGCCCGGGCGCCTGCGGGCCGAGTTCCAGCAGCCGGGCGAACTCGGCGTAGAACTGCGGCTCCAGCGCCCCCACGGCCAGGTGTCCGCCGTCGGCCGCCCGGTAGACCGCGTAGAACGGCGCGCCGCCGTCCAGCAGGTTGGCGCCCCGGCGGTCCTGCCAGTGGCCGGCCGCGAGCAGCCCCCACAGCATGCTGGACAGGTGCGCCGCGCCGTCCACGATCGCGGCGTCGACGACCTGGCCGGCGCCGGTGCTCCTGGCGTGGTGCAGCCCGGCGAGCAGGCCGACGACCAGGTAGAGCGAGCCGCCCGCGTAGTCGCCCAGCAGGTTGGCCGGGATGCCGGGCGCCTCCTCGGGCCCGCCCGGCCCCGCGACCAGGCCGAGCACCCCGGCCACCGCCGCGTACCCGAGGTCGTGCCCGGCACTGGCGGCGCGCGGCCCCTGCTGCCCCCACCCGGTCATCCGCCCGTACACCAGCGCCGGGTTGCGGGCCAGGCAGTCCTGCGGCCCGACCCCGAGCCGCTCCGCGACCCCGGGCCGGTAGCCCTCGATCAGCAGGTCCGCCCGCTCGACCAGGTCCAGCACCAGGCCGGGCCCCGCCGGGGACTTGAGGTCGACCAGCACCGACCGCTTGTTCCGGTTGGTCACGTCGTACGCCGGATCGATGCCCAGCGGCGACGGATCCGGCCGGTCCACCCGCACCACGTCGGCGCCCAGGTCGGCCAGCAGCATCGCCGCGAACGGCCCCGGCCCGATCCCCGCGAGCTCGACCACCCGCACCCCCGCCAACGGGCCGGGGCCGGTGGCTGTGGCGCCCGGCGGACTGCTCGTGTCACGCACTGGCTGCAGAACCCTTCTGGGTTTGACAGTAAAGCTGTAACACCCGCGATGATAGAGAAGCGACCCGCCGGTAACAAGACCTCCTCCCCCACCATGAAGACCGCCGCCGAGGACTTCGCCGCCGCCTGCCGCCCGCGCGACTGCGCCGGTTCCTCACCGCCGGGGGCAAGGCGATCGAGCGTGAGCCGATCCCGTAGCCGGGGCGGGTGGGCGGAAATGGTCGGGCGACTGTCGGGGTAATGGCCTATGGTGCGGTAGACCTATTACGAACGACACGGGGGAAGCGCCATGACCACCACCGGACACGCCACCGGACACGCCACCCGCACGATCGTCACCGCCTCCGAGCGGCTGGTGCTCGGACGGCCCCAGGAGGGGGACGTGGAGGCGGTGTTCGCAATCCACGGGGATCCGGAGACCAACCGGTACAACCCCAACGGGCCCCACCGCGACCGGGCGGCGAGCCGGGAGATGCTGGACGGCTTCGTCGCCGACTGGGCGCGGGACGGGGTGGGGTACTGCACCGTGTCCACCCGGGAGGAGCCGGAGGCGGTCATCGGGTTCTCCGGGCTCTACCTGCACACGCTGGACGGCGAGCGGGTGTTCAACCTCTACTACCGCTTCCGGCCGTCCGCCTGGGGCCTGGGCTACGCCGCCGAGGCGGCCCGGGCGGCGATGGCGGAGGCGCTGCCGCGCTTCCCCGGCGTGCCGGTGGTCGCCCTGATCCACCCGGACAACGTGCCGTCCCGCCGGCTCGCCGAGCGGCTCGGGCTGCTCCCGGACCCGGACGGCCGCACCGACGACGAGGACCGGCTGATCCACCGGATGGCCTGAGCCGGGGGCCGACCTGGCCACCGCCGCGAGCAGGACCGTTTCTTCCGTCCCGCTGCTACCTGCGAGTAGAGTGCGGCGTTCCCCCTTAGCCGTCCGATACCTCCCGTATCGCCTGAAACGAACTGGTGGCCGCATGACAGTCCGGACCCGCCCCGCGCTGTGGTGGCGCATGGGCATCGTGCTCTCGGCGGGCCTCGGCCTGACCCTCGGAACCGCGCCGCTGGTGTTCTTCACCGTGCAGAGCAACGTCATCGTGCTCGGCTACTTCATCGGCGCCGTGTACTGGATGCTCAAGCGCGACACCGTGGACGCGCCCGCACCCCGGCTGCGCGGCGCCGCCACCCTGTACATCCTGATCACCGGTCTGGTCTCGCACGTCCTGCTCCAGCACGGCGCCAACCCGCTGCCCGGGCTGGTCAGCGGGCCGGACAAGCTCGCGCACTGGTCGTCGTTCTTCCTGCACTACGTGACGCCGGTGATGGTGATCGCCGACTGGCTGGTGCTGAAGCCGCGCAACGCGGCGGCCTGGAAGGACATCCCGCTCTGGCTGGCCTTCCCGCTCGGCTACGCGGCGATCGTGCTCTCCCGGAACGCGCTGTTCGACGACTACCCGACGCCCTACCCCTACTTCTTCTTCGACCCCACCACCAAGGGCTACGGCTACGTCTGGGGCCAGATAGCCCTGCTGACGGTCGAGTTCGTGGTGCTGGCCGCCGCCGTGGTCGGGCTGGACCGGCTGGGAACGCTGGTCGCGGGCAAGCTGAGGTCCGCCAAGTCCTGAATGCCCGGGCACGGATGACGGCCTCCCCGGGGGCGCCTCTTCCCCAGGGCGCCCTTTCACAGAGGCGCTTTCCGGGGACGCCCTTTCCCGGGTGACCGTCCGCGCGGCGGCCGGCCTCAGATCCGCCAGGAGCGGATCCGGTCGGCCGCCGCGAACACGTCCGCCCCGCCCGCCGCGATGTCGCGGGCCAGCTCGACCAGCGCCCCGTACGGCGGGTCGACGCCCTCCTTGGCCGCGTGCATGTACGCGGCCGTCGTCATGCAGGCGTACAGGTTGTTGCGCACCGGCAAGGGGCGCAGCAGCACGATGGTGTGCATCAGGGTGGCCGCGCACCAGGCGGCGTCGGCGTCGTGGCCGAGTTGCGCGGTGTTCACCCGGTGCCGGGCGACGGCGGCCTGGAGCGCGGAGTAGTCCCGCACGCTGAGGTCCTCCGGCGAGGCCAGTTCCTGCACGTCGAGCAGCCAGCGCAGGTCGACGTGGAACAGCATCATCCCCGCACCCCCGCCGCGCCGTTCACGCCGCCGGCGCGTCCTCCGGGAACGCGGCGTCGAACTCCGCCCGGTGCGACTTCCAGAACGCCACCGCGTGGTCCACGAACACCCGCCGCTGCTGCTCCCGCACGCTCAGGTCGTGGATGTACGCCTTGATGCTCTTGCCGTCCGCGGCGGCGGCCTCGCGGATCGCGGCGAGCTCGTGCTCCGTGTACTCGATGTTGAGCGCAGGCATGGCGCCGATGGTACTGGAGCGCACCGGAGTTGGGACCACCAACGGAGGATTTTCACCCGCCGTCAAAAGGGTTTGCTGTCGATACCCCCGCGGAGTGGTTTCGGCGCAGCCGCGGGTAGCCCCCAAGTCGGGCGGGGGTCGGGCGCGCGGGATGACGCCGGGGCGGTGGGGCCGCCGTAGCGTCGGGGGCAAGGCGGCGGAGCGGTTCCGCGGGGGAGGCCGGGCGGTTCGGCGGAGGCCGGAGATGACGCGCAGGACAGTGGGCAGGACCGCAGTGGGCAGGGCCGCGGCGAGCAGGACTGCGGCGAGCGGGGCGGCAGTGGGCAGAGCGGCAGTGGGCAGGACGGTGGCGGCCACGGCGGTGGCGCTCGCGACGACGGTCGCGGTGGCGGCGCCGGGGGTGGCCGCGACGCAGGCCGACGGCCAGGACAGGCGGGGCAGGTCCCTCCAGGGGGTCTGGCAGATGGACGGGTACGGCCTGGTGGCCGTGGTCTCCGGGAGCAGCCTGGTCACCTACGACGTGACGACGCACAGCTGCATGCCGGGGTGGGTCACCGGGACGCAGGACGGCGCCCCCGGCCGGGACGGCACCGTCCGGTACGTCCTGGGCGACAACGCCCTCACCCTCACCCCGCAGCCGGGCGGGCGCCGGGCGATCGACGCCGAGGAGGGCGGGACGGGCACCAAGGCGCTGCGCCGCCTGGACGCGCTGCCGGCGCTGTGCACCCGGCCCGCCCCCAACGACCCGCTCGCGGTCTTCGACCGGTTCTGGGAGACCTTCGAGGAGAACTACCCCTTCTTCGCCGCCAAGGGGATCGACTGGCACGCGGCCCGCGACGAGCAGCGCGCGAAGATCACTCCGGCGACCACCACCGACCAGCTCCAGCAGATCTTCATCGACCTGCTGACCCCGCTCAAGGACGCGCACACCGGTCTGGCCCGGGTGACCGGCACCGGCCCGACCGGCGTCTACTCCGGCCGGCGCGACGGCTCGTTGAAGTCGACGCCCGCCCTGCGGGACGCGGCCCGCAAGGCCGTCGACGCACAACTGATCGGCCCTGAACAGGAGTTCGCCGTCAACGAGCAGGGGGTGAGCCGGCTGGGCGTGGGCCGGCTCCCGGACGGCGTCGGCTACCTGCGGGTGAGCGGCTTCGACGGCTACGCGACCGGCGGGTTCGCCGCCCAGGCCAAGGAGCTCGACCGGGCGCTGGACGCCCTGCTCGCCGACCCCGACCGACTCAACGGCCTGGTGATCGACGTCCGGCTGAACGGCGGCGGCTCGGACGCGCTCGGGCAGCAGATCGCCGCCCGGCTCACCGACCGCCCGTACGTCGCCTACCGCAAGGTGGCCCGCGACGACCCGGCCGACCCCACGAAGTTCACCCGGCCGCAGCCGGTCGTGGTGCGGCCCGCGCACACCGAGCACTTCACCGGCCCCGTCGCCCTGCTCACCTCCTCGCTGTCGATCAGCGCCGCCGAGACCTTCACCCAGACCCTGATGGGCCGCTCCCCGCACGTCGTCCGGATCGGCGAGAACACCCAGGGCGTCTTCTCCGACGTGCTGATCAAGACCCTCTCGCCGGACTTCATGGTGGTGCTGCCGAACGAGAAGTACCTCACGCCCGACGGCAGCACCTTCGACGGCCCCGGCATCCCGCCGGACATCCGCACGCCGGTGTTCACCGATGACGAGCCGGCCGGGCTCAAGGACTCCGCCCTGAGCACGGCCCGCCGCGTCCTCGGCGAGCAGTAGCGGCCGCATCGCGGGCGAGGCCGCCCGCGCCGTACCGGCTACATCGGATCCACCCCCCGCAGTTCGCCGTCCAGCTCCAGCCACCGGGTGAGGCCCAGACCGCGCAGGAACGGCACGTCGTGGCTGGCCACGATCAGTGCGCCCTGGTAGGCGGCGAGCGCCTGGGTGAGCCGGCGGACGCTGGCGAGGTCCAGATTGTTGGTCGGCTCGTCGAGCAGCAGCAGCTGCGGCGGCGGGTCGGCCAGCAGCAGCGCGGCCAGGGTGGCCCGGAACCGCTCGCCGCCGGAGAGGGTCGCGGCGGTCTGGTCGGCCCGGCCGCCGCGGAACAGGAAGCGGGCCAGCCGGGCACGGATCGCGTTGTCCCCGGCGGCGGGGGCGAACAGCTTGACGTTCTCCGCCACGGTCAGCTTGTCGTCCAGCAGGTCGAGCCGCTGCGGCAGGTGGCGCAACGGCACCGGGGTGCTGACCTCGCCCTCCAGCGGGGCGAGTTCGCCCGCGATGGTGCGCAGCAGGGTGGTCTTGCCGGAGCCGTTGCGGCCGACCAGGGCGATCCGCTCGGGGCCGCGCAGGTCGAGGTCGGCGGTGGTGCCGTAGGGCAGCCGGACCTTCTGCAGGGTGAGCACGGTGCGCCCGACCGGGACGGCCGTACGCGGCAGGTCGATCCGGATCTCGGCGTCGTCGCGCACCGCCTCCTCGGCGGCGGTGAGCCGCTGCCGGG
This sequence comes from Kitasatospora sp. NPDC058243, assembly GCF_042882025.1. Lineage (NCBI taxonomy): Bacteria > Bacillati > Actinomycetota > Actinomycetes > Kitasatosporales > Streptomycetaceae > Kitasatospora > Kitasatospora sp. NPDC058243. Next base: position 36,904 of record NZ_JBHVWW010000025.1, on the reverse strand, counting down.
CCTCCTCCAGCCGCTCGGTGTGCATGCCCTGGAGCCGCCCGGCCGTCTCCTGGCCCTGGCGTTTGAGCTTGCCCGCGAAGATGTGCGGGTCGTTGCGGGTGACCGAGCGCTTCTTGCCGTAGCTGGCGCTGCGGTCCAGCCGGGTGCGGGCCTCGGTCAAGTCCCGTTTCTGGCGCTCGACGTCGGCCTCGGCGTTGCGCAGCAGCCGCTCGGCGGTCTCCTGCTGGGCGGCGAGGGTGCGCTCGTACTCGGCGAAGTTGCCGCCGTACCAGGTGACCGCGCCGTCCCGCAGGTCGGCGATCTGGTCGACGTGCTGGAGCAGTTCGCGGTCGTGGCTGACGATCAGCATGACGCCGTGCCAGCCGGCGACCGTCTCGTAGAGCCGCTCCCGGGCCGTCCGGTCCAGGTTGTTGGTGGGCTCGTCGAGCAGCAGGACGTCGGGGCGGCGCAGCAGCAGGGCGGCGAGGCGCAGCAGGACGGCCTCGCCGCCGGAGAGCTCCCCGGTGGTGCGGTCGAGGCCGAGGCGGTGCAGGCCGAGCCGGTCGAGGGTGGCGCGGGCGCGCTCCTCGACGTCCCAGTCGTCGCCGACGGCGTCGAAGTGGCGCTGGTCGGAGTCCCCGGACTCGATGGCGTGCAGGGCCTCGCGGGTGGCCCGGATGCCGAGCGCCTCGTCCACCCGCACGGTGGTGTCCAGCGTCAACCCCTGGGGCAGGTAGCCGAGTTCGCCGTCGACCCGGACGGTGCCGCCGGTCGGGGTCAGCTCGCCGGCGATCAGCCGCAGCAGGGTGGACTTGCCGGCGCCGTTGAGCCCGATCAGGCCGGTGCGGCCGGGGCCGACGGCGAGGTGGAAGCCGTCCAGGACGGGCTTGCCGTCGGGCCACTCGAAGGTGAGATCGGTGCAGAGGACGGCGGTGGTGGGTTGTGCCATGGAGGGCCTCCCGGGTGGTTGCCGAAGGGAACGATGAGCAACACGGGGAGACACCGCGGGTGCGGGCCGGTACGGCCGGGGGGAGGGCGGGGCGGATCCGGATCAGCCGGATCGGGCTCGCCACGGGGCCGTGACTGAGGTCGCACACTCGCACACCGCGCGGCGAAGGGCCTGCGCGGCGGGGGCGGTGTCTCGGGACCTCAGTAGAGCAACGGCCTTCTCCTTGTCTGGCTGGTGACTCCGTCCACGCTACGCACGACGCCGGACGCGGGCAACCGAATTTCGGCACACCGGGAAGCACCCCTGGACACGCACCGGGAAGCGGCCGCCCGACCGGATTCCGGGCGCCCGGAGGAGGGCGGGTGCCGGTCCGGTGCCGATCCGGTGACGGCCCCGCCCCAGTCCGGGGGTGTGCGCAAGGAGGCCTTTATCCGCATGGCAGACTCCTCCCCTGCCATGCCTGCGGCTCCCCGGAGCCGTACCCGAGGAAGGGGTCGCATGGCGGTTATTCACAGGGGGATTTGAACTCATGTCACCGATGTACCGGCCGAACCGTGCCGTCCTGGGCGCCTCCGTCGCCGCGCTGACCGTGCTGGCCGCGACCGCGTGCGGCCCGGACAACAGCGACCCGGTCGTGGCCCGGACCACGGCTCCGACGGTCGCGGCCGGCGCCACCGGCAAGCCGGGCGCAGCACCGATCAAGCTGCCGACCGCCGAAGAGCTGAAGACCTGGAAGTTCGAGGACTGGGACAAGTGGGCCCAGCAGAACGTGATCACTCCGGCGGTCAAGGGCTACTGGACCCTGCAGCGGATCCTGAACGCCAAGCCCAAGCCGATGCCGCAGCCGCAGCCCGACCCGACGCAGCCGCCGGCCCAGCCGACCGGCGCGGCCCCGGCCCAGCCGACCTCGAAGCCGGCCACCCCGGCCCCGGCGCAGCCCACCACCGCCCAGCCCCCGAGCACCGGCGACGCGCTGCCCACCGTCATCGAGGCCAAGCCGACCCAGCACCCGTTCGCGAAGAACCTGCACGTCAACGGCAAGCTCTTCTTCAAGGACGGGAACGAGGACTACGTGTGCTCCGGCACCGTCGTCTCCGACCCGGCCAACCCCGGCAAGAGCAACCTGGTCTGGACCGCCAGCCACTGCCTGAACGGCGGCAAGGGCGGCCAGTACTACACCAACATCTCCTTCGCCCCGGCCTACAACAGCAACGGCCTGCTGAGCGGCGGCAAGCAGGCCAACGAGACCGACGCCGAGCCGTACGGCGAGTGGGGCGCGACCGCCGGCATGGTCTCGCCGCAGTGGTCGGCCGAGGCCGACCCGGAGCACGGCGGCCCGTGGAGCCAGTACGACTTCGGGATCATCAAGGTCGCCAACCCGAGCGGCAACGGCAAGTCGCTGGAGGAGACCGTCGGCGGCTCCGTGCCGATCTGGTTCAACGCCCCGCGTGAGCAGTTCAACAGCGTCAGCGCCTACGGCTACCCGGCCGGCAAGCCGTTCGACGGCGTCGAGCTGGACCACTGCGACAGCGGGAAGCCGGTGAAGAAGACCGGCGACCCGAGCCGCCCGGCGATGCTGATGATCGGCTGCAACATGACCGGCGGCAGCAGCGGCGGCGGCTGGGTCGCGACCAAGGACGGCAAGCCGGCCCTGGTCAGCGACACCTCGATCGGCAACGGCGCCAGCACCTGGGAGGCCGGCCCGTACCTGGACGACGTGGCGGCCCGGATGTTCGACTACTTCTCGAAGAAGTCGAAGTGACCACCGAGGCCCCGGGGCACCACTGAGGCCCGGAGCCCCACTGAGGCCCGGAGCACCGCCGAGGCCCGGGTGACCTCCCGGGTCCGGTAGGTCCTGACCGGCCCGCGTGGCCGGTCCCCGGGGCCGCGGCAGCCGCGCCGCGGCTCCGGGCTTTTCCGCCACCCGGCCCGCTCCTCCTACAATCGGGCTCATCATGAGCGCCACACTCGTAGTCAAGGACCTCGCCGCCGGTCACGGCGAACGCACCCTCTTCTCCGGCCTGGACCTGGTCGTCGCCCCCGGTGACGTGATCGGCCTGGTCGGCGTGAACGGCGCCGGCAAGTCGACGCTGCTGCGGCTGCTGGCCGGGCTGGACACCCCCGAGGGCGGTTCGCTGCGGCTCAGCCCGGCGACCGCCAACATCGGCCACCTGCCACAGGAGCCGGAGCGGCGCGAAGGCGAGTCGGTGCGCGACTTCCTGGCCCGCCGCACCGGCGTGGCGGCCGCGCAGACCGCGCTGGACGAGGCCACCGAGGGCCTGGTCGAGGGCCGCCCGGGCGCCGACGACGCGTACGCGGCGAGCCTGGACCGCTGGCTGGAGCTGGGCGGCGCCGACCTGGAGGAGCGCGCCGAGGAGGTCGCCGACTCGCTCGGTCTGAAGGTCTCGCTCGACCTGCCGATGACGGCGCTGTCCGGCGGCCAGGCCGCCCGGGCCGGCCTCGCCTCGCTGCTGCTCTCCCGCTACGACGTCTTCCTGCTCGACGAGCCCACCAACGACCTCGACCTCGACGGCCTGGAGCGGCTGGAGGCCTTCGTCAAGGGCCTGCGCGCGGGCACCGTGCTGATCAGCCACGACCGCGAGTTCCTGGCCCGCACCGTCACCAAGGTGCTGGAGCTGGACCTGCACCAGCAGCAGGTCAACCTGTACGGCGGCGGCTACGAGGCGTACCTGGAGGAGCGCGCGGTGGCCCGCCGACACGCCCGCGAGGAGTACGACGAGTACGCCGACACCAAGTCCGGGCTGGAGGCCCGGGCCCGGATGCAGCGCGGCTGGATGGAGCACGGCGTGCGCAACGCCCGCCGCAAGTCCTCCGACAACGACAAGATCGGAAAGGCGCAGCGCGCCGAGTCCACCGAGAAGCAGGCCTCCAAGGCGCGGCAGACCCAGCGGATGATCGAGCGGCTGGACGTGGTCGAGGAGCCGCGCAAGGAGTGGGAGCTGCGGATGGAGATCGCCACCGCGCCGCGCTCCGGCTCGGTGGTCGCCACCCTGCGCGCGGCCGTCGCCCGCCGCGGCGACTTCTCCTTCGGCCCGGTGGACCTCCAGATCGACTGGGCGGACCGGGTCGCCATCACCGGCGCCAACGGCGCGGGCAAGTCGACGCTGCTGGCCGCCCTGCTCGGCCGGCTCGAACTCGACGGCGGCAGCGCCTCGTTGGGCTCCGGCGTGGTGGTCGGCGAGGTGGACCAGGCGCGCGGGCTGTTCCTCGGCGGCGAGCCGCTGGCGGACGCCTTCGCCGCCGCCGTCCCGGAGTTCACGCCGGAGGAGGTGCGCACCCTGCTGGCCAAGTTCGGCCTCAAGGCGGTGCACGTGAAGCGCCCGGCCGGCACCCTCTCCCCCGGCGAGCGCACCCGGGCCGCGCTGGCGCTGCTCCAGGCGCGCGGGGTCAACCTGCTGGTGCTGGACGAGCCCACCAACCACCTGGACCTGCCGGCGATCGAGCAGCTGGAGGCGGCGCTCGGCTCGTACACCGGGACCCTGCTGCTGGTCACCCACGACCGGCGGATGCTGGACACCGTCACGGTGAACCGGCGGATCGAGGTCCGGGACGGGCGGGTGCACGAGCTGTAGTCCCGTCCGGCAGGGCGGCCCTGCCGGGCGGCCCTGCCGGATGGACCCGCCGGGCGGCCCTGCCGGATGGACCTGATCTGCGGATTGGTCTCGACCTCTTCCCAGCGCGGCCGTCATGTGCTGTGCTGTCGGCCATGGTTGACAGTGCAGTGGCAGGGACGCCCTACCCGACCGTCCCCCTCACCCCGATGACGGTGCCGGCCCACGAGGCCGAGGCCCGCAGCAGGTCCTTCCACGACGTGATGGCGCAGCGCCGGACCGTCCGCGACTACGCGACCCGCCCGATCCCGGACGGGGTCGTCGAGTGGGCGATCCGGACCGCCAACACCGCGCCCAGCGGCGCGCACGTCCAACCCTGGCGGTTCGTGGTGATCACCGACCCGGAGCGCAAGCGGCGGCTGCGCGAGGCCGCCGAGGCCGAGGAGCGCGAGTTCTACGCGCACCGGGCGTCGGAGGAGTGGCTGGCCGCGCTGGCGCCGATCGGCACCGACTGGCGCAAGCCGTTCCTGGAGGACGCGCCGGCGGTGATCGTGGTGTTCGAGGTGCACAAGGGGCCCGATTCGCCGCGCCCTTACTACACCAAGGAGTCGGTGGGGATCGCGGTCGGACTGCTGCTGGCCTCGCTGCACCAGGCCGGGCTGGCGACGCTGACCCACACGCCGAGCCCGATGAAGTTCCTCAACGAGGTCTGCGAGCGCCCGTTGGAGGAGCGCGCCGCGTACGTCATCCCGGTCGGCTACCCGGCCGAGGGGGCGCGGGTGCCGGATCTGCGGCGCAAGGAGCTGGACGAGGTGCTGATCAGGCTCTGACCGCCGGGCGTGTGCGCGCGCCGGTGCGCCGGGGTGCGGCCGGGCGCGCCGGGGTGTGGCGGGGACTGGTGAGAGGCCTGGTGGGAGGCCGTCCGGAATTCATTGGTGACAGGTCCCGGCCAAGGACATAATCGCGGTCATGAGCCACCCGCAGTCACGGTCCTGCAAGTACCCGCCCGCCCCGCTCCACGTGCCCGGCCCCACCGCCGTCACCACCGGGCGGCCGCCCGAGGAACTGCGGCTGCCCGGCGGGATCTCGCTGCTGCGCCGCCGCAGCACGCACGCGGTGGCGCTCAACAAGGCCGTCCGCGCCAACCTGGACCACCTGCGGCCCTGGATGGAGTGGGCAGCCGAGCCCCCCACCCGGGCGCAGACCGCCGAGCTGGCCCGGGCCGGCTCCCTCGCATGGGAGGCCGGCACCGACTTCATGTACCTGGTCGGCCTGGACGCCGAACCCGGCGGCGTGGTCGGCGCCCTCGGCCTGCACGGCCGGATCGGCCCCGGCGCGCTGGAGATCGGCTACTGGGTCGCCGCCCGGCACGCCGGCCGCGGCATCGCCACCACCACGGCCGGGGCGCTGACCGAGGCCGCCCTGGCGCTGCCCGGCATCGCGCGGGTGGAGATCCACTGCGACGAGGCGAACGGCGCCAGCGCGGCTGTCCCGCGCAAGCTCGGCTACCGGCTCGACCGGGTCGCCGAGGCCGCCGTCCGGGCTCCCGCCGAGACCGGGCGGCAGCTGATCTGGGTCCGGGAGGCCTGACGGCGCTCCGAGGCGGGGCCGGCGACCCGGGCCGGCGACCTGGGCAGCCCGCGCCGTTCAGTACCGCTCGCCGTTCAGCACCGCTGGCCGTTCGGCACCGCTCGCCGTTCAGTACCGCTCGCCCGTCGGCGTCGGCAGCGCATCCAGGTCGGCCAGATCGGCCGCCGAGAGCACGACCTCGGCCGCGCCCGCGTTGTCCACCAGGTAGCGCGGCGTCTTGGTGCCCGGGATCGGGAAGACGTGCCGGCCCTGCGCCAGCACCCAGGCCAGCGCGACCTGCGCGGGCGTCGCGCCGATCCGCTCGGCGACCTCCTTGACCCTGCCGACCAGTGCCAGGTTCGCCTTCAGCGCGTCCTGCTGGAAGCGCGGCAGCCGGCGGCGGAAGTCGTCGGCGGGCAGCTCGTCGAAGGAGGCGATGCTGCCGGTCAGGAAGCCCCGGCCGAGCGGCGAGAACGGCAGGAAGGCGATGCCCTGCTCCTCGGTGTACGGCAGCACCTCGGCCAGCACGTCCCGGGTCCAGAGCGAGAGCTCGGACTGCACGGACGCCACCGGGTGCACCGACTGGGCCCGCTTGATCTCCTCGACGGTCACCTCGGAGAGCCCGATCCGGCGGGCCTTGCCGGCCGCGACGGTCTCGGCGAGGGCGCCCCAGGTCTCCTCGATCGGGACGGCCGGGTCGACCCGGTGCAGCTGGTAGAGGTCGACGTGGTCGGTGCCGAGGCGGCGCAGGCTGTCGTCGATCGAGCGGCGCACGTGCTCGGAGCTGCCGTCGCGGGCCGACTGGCCGGACCCGCCCGGGACGATGCCGACCTTGGTGGCGAGGAAGGCGCGCTCCCGGTACGGGCCGGCCAGCGCGGCGCCGACCACCTCCTCGTTGGTGTAGGGGCCGTACATGTCGGCGGTGTCGATCAGGGTGACGCCGAGGTCCAGCGCCTGCCGGATCACCCGGACGGAGTTCTCGTCGTCCCGGTTCTGCACGTCGTAGGCCCAGGTCATCCCCATGCAGCCGAGGCCGATGACGCCGGTCTCCGGTCCGTTGGTACCGAACGTGGCGTTGCGCATGACGGTGCTCCGATCGTGGTGGTGTGATTGCCCGCTCGCGGGGTGCTGCGGTGGATCAACGCGTCCAGCTTTCACCTTGGAGTGCACTCAAGGTCAAGCCCGTCCGGACGCGCTTGGGATCCGCTTCGGATCCGCTTCTGATCCACCTCCGATCCGCCTCCGATCCGCCGACCGCCAGAGGGGTCGTTGATCGTATGAGCGGCCCTCGGCTCACCCGGAGGTGGGATGCGCCCGAGGCGCAGGTGGAGCGCGTACGTCGGACTTCACCACCGTGCGCGCGGGCACGACCGTCTGAACCGTGCGTCCGCACCACGGCCCGCCGCCGGGCGGGCGCAGGCCGGCCGCCCGGCCGGCACCGGGTGATCACCCGTCAAACCGGCGTGTGGGAGCCCGTCGGCGGGACCTCCGCACCACCGGGCGCCATCCGTCCGGTCTTGGCAGGGCTCACGGCGACGGCGGACCCTCTGGGCACAGCCGATCATCGGCTCGTCCAGTCGGTATTCCGTTGGGGAGGAACCCATGACGTTCTCGCGCACCCGCCTCGCCGCCGTCGCCGTGATCGTGGCCGCCGCCACCGCCGTGACCGTCCCGGCGCAGGCCGCCGGCGGCCACCGCGCCCTCAGCCGCTTCGACGACGGAAGCTTCGAGTCGCCCAAGGCCCCGGCGAACAGCTTCGCCGAGTTCAACGCCGGACAGACCATCGGCCCGTGGACGGTCACCAGCGGCAGCGTCGACCTGATCGGCGCCGGGTTCTGGCAGGCCGCCGAGGGCGACCAGTCGGTGGACCTCAACGGCGCCACCACCGGCGCCGTCGCCCAGACCTTCGCCACCGTCCCGGGCACCACCTACTCCGTGACGTACGCGCTGGCCGGCAACACGTCGGCCGCACCGGCCGTGAAGACCGGCCGGGTGCTCGTCGACGGCCAGGACTTCCAGGACTTCTCCTTCGACATCACCGGCAAGACGCCGACCAACATGGGTTACGTGGGACGCCAGTTCAGCTTCGTCGCGCGGAACGCCTCCACCACGCTGACCTTCGCCAGCACCAACGCGGGCGCGGCAGGCCCGGTCGTGGACGACGTCCAGGTCAAGGAGTGCAAGCCGTGTTGCGGGTGATCCACTGAAGCGCCCGCCCGCCGGTCCGGGACCAGCGGGCGGGCCTCCCCCTCCTTGCCGACCGTTGTTTCCCCCTCGCTTAAAGTGCTTCACCCCGCACGGCGAGCCCTGACAGGGTCAGTTACCGGAAGGTGCACTCCCTGTGAGGAAGGGTGGATCCCTTGTTCAACCGATTGAACCGATTGAACCGATTCAACCGACGAAAAGCATCCGCGCTCGCCGTGGCGACGCTCACGGCGGCACTCGGTCTGGTGCCGGTCGGCACCGCCCAGGCGGCGGCCTGTCAATGGCAGAAGACGGCGTGGGAGCTGCCGCCCACCACGACGGCCGGCGCGGTGTCCTCCAGCGACGGCGGCCGGTACGGAGTCGGCCTCACCGGAACGCGGTCCACCAGCTGGCCCTACGACTTCACGGACGGGCGCGGGACGCTGTGGGACAACGGGAAGGTCGTGCTGCGGCTCCCTGCGGGCAATCCCAACCTGTCCGGCATCAACGCGGCCGGCCTGATCGTCGGCGGCGACCTCGTCAACAACAAGTTCAGGGCCGTGACGGTGAGCCACACCGGGACGACGACTGTGCTGCCGTTCAATCCGAACTGGAACAGCTCGTCCGCCAGTGTGGTCAACAACGCCGGTGACATCGCCGGGATGGCCAAAGTCGGAACGAATTTCATCCTGGTGGTGTGGCCGGCGAACGCGCCGGGAACGTACCGCGAACTGCCCATCCCGGCAAGCAGCTTCCTCTTCCTCAACGGCATCGACGAGCAAGGCAGGGTCGTCGGGTCCACCGACGCGTTCGGCTTCGTCTCGGACATCAACGGCCAGTGGCACGCGCTCGCCGCACAGGGCTCCAACGCCAAGGGAACTCCTGCGGCGATCCGGGACGGGCGCATCGTCGGCGGCACGCAGAACGACACGAGCTACGCCGAAGCCGAATGGGACGCCCAGGGTTCGCTGATCCGGACCATCGGTACGGGCGCCATCTCGGCAAGTGCCATCGGCGGCAACGGAGTCGTGGGCGGGACGACGTTCGTCGGGTCGATTCGACGGCCTGTCCTGTGGCGTGACGGCGTGGTGGCGGACTCGCTGTCCGCGGTCTCGGACTCGTTCACGATCAGGGCGATCAGCACCGACGAGAAGACCCTCATCGGGAACGAGAACTCCCGACCCGCGAACTACACCTGCTCCTGACGGCTGCTTCTGACGCCTGTTTCTGACGGCTGTTTCTGACCCCTGCTTCTGACGCCCTGAGGGCCGGCAGCCTCCTCCCCGGAGGGGCTGCCGGTCCGGTCTTCGCCGCCGTCACTTTCGCAGCCGCCGCCTGCCGGGAGCCGAAAATCCTCCTGCCAGGGTGCCGAAGGTCGACAGGGGTGCCACCCGAAGGTGCGAAGCGGTGTTCCGAGAACGGTGTTCCAGAGCCTTAAACCGTTCCTAAAACCTTCCCACAGCGGGCTTCCGATGCCCCGGAAGTGCTTGACGTGCACAGCTGGTCTAGTCCAGTTTGATGCTCAGCACCGCGCTCCTCCCCCGCACCGGACCAGCCCCCATGCTGCCGCCCGCCCCGCGTTTCCCCCTTCGCGGCGCGGGCGGCCCCACGTCCCGAGAGGCACCCCCATGCCCAGCGCGCCCCAGCCCGCCCCCACGCACCGCCGCCCCGCCGGTCGCACCAAGCTGCTGAGCCTCGCCGCCGCCACCGCGCTCGCCGCCGGCGGCCTCGCCACGCTCGCCGGGAACGCCGGCGCCGCCGACGGCAACCTGCTCGCCAACCCCGGTCTGGAGAGCGGCGCTCTCAGCCCCTGGAGCTGTTCCGGCGGGACCGGCAGCGTCGTCAACTCCGGTGCGCACAGCGGAAGCTACGCACTGAAGGGGGCGGTCGGTGCGAGCGACACCGCACAGTGCGGCCAGACCGTCACCGTCCAGCCCAACACCACGTACAACCTCAGCGCCTGGGTGCAGGGCCAGTACGTCTACCTGGGCGCCACCGGCAGCGGCGTCACCGACCCGGCCACCTGGACGCCGGGCGGCGCCAACTGGCAGCAGCTGTCCACCAGTTTCACCACTGGTCCGGCCACCACCAGCGTCACCGTCTACCTGCACGGCTGGTACGGGCAGGGCGCCTACCTCGCCGACGACATCACGCTCACCGGCCCCGGCGGCGGCAACCCCACCACCCCGCCGCCCACTTCGGGCACCCCGACCGGCACCCCGACCGGCGGCCCCACCGGCACGCCCACCGGCGGCCCGAGCACCCCGCCGCCGAACGTCGCCGTCCCCGTCGCGCCCTACATCGACATGGGCGCCTGGCCCACCCCGTCCATGCCCGACATGGCCAAGTCCGGCAACCTCAAGGCCTACACCATGGGCTTCGTGACCGGCGTCGGCTGCAAGGCCAGCTGGTTCAACGCCTACGACCCGCGCACCGGCTGGGCCAAGGACCAGATCGACGCGCTGCGCGCGGCCGGCGGCGACGTCAAGCTCTCCTTCGGCGGCGCCAGCGGCACCGAACTCGCCGCCGCCTGCACCACCGTGGACTCGCTGTTCGCCGAGTACGACGCCGTCGTCAACGCCTACAACCTGCGCTACGTCGACTTCGACATCGAGGGCGCGGCCATCGCCGACACCGCCTCCAACGACCGCCGCTCCGCCGCGCTCGCCAAGCTCCAGCAGGCCCACCCCGGCCTCAAGGTCTCCTTCACCCTGCCCGTCCTGCCCGAGGGCCTGACCTCCGAAGGCGTCGCCATCGTCAAGTCCGCCCGCGACGCCGGGGTCGCCGTCGACCTGGTGAACATCATGGCGATGGACTACTACCGGACCGGCACCGACTACGGCAACGCCGCCGTGCAGGCCGCCCAGGCCCTGTTCGGCCAGCTCAAGGCGCTCTACCCGGCGAAGACCGACGCCCAGCTGTGGGCCATGGTCGGCGTCACCCCGATGATCGGCGAGAACGACGACCACCAGATCTACAACCAGGCCGCCGCCCAGCAGTTGGTGACCTTCGCCCGGCAGAACCACCTCGGTCTGCTGGCCTTCTGGGACGCCACCCGCGACGCCAACGCCTGCACCGGCGGCTCGCTCTCCAAGTGCACCAACATCGCGCAGCAGCCGTACGAGTTCGCGAAGATCTTCGCCCAGTACGCGGGCTGACCGCGCCACACGGGCCGACCCCCGCCTCGGCGGGCGGGGGTCGGCCCGGCGGTCGGGGGTGTTCCTCAAGGACCGCCAGGAGGCGAAGTGGTGACGGCGGCCGCGGCTCAGGTGTCGTAGCAGCCGTCCCACGGGGCGTGGAAGCCGAGGCCGTCGGGGTAGAGCTCGGCCCAGACCCCGTCCTCGCCGTCCTCCTCGTCCTCTTCCTCGTCCTCCTCGTCCGTCTCGATGACCAGCCCGAACAGCGACCCCTCGACCCGGACGGCGAACGGCGCGATGGCGATGTCCCCGTACGCGCGGCCGGGGAGGGCGTCGAGCCAGTCGGCGAGGAGTGTGCGGGCGGCCTCGACGGCCGCCTTCTCGCTGTCCGCCGTCGTGCCGGTCGAGCGGATGCGCGAGTCGAGGTGCCGGCCGGCGTCGTCGAAGCGGTGGAGCACCGCGAACCAGCGCTTCTGCGCCTGCCAGTTCTCGACGTCGGCCCCGACCTCCGGGAAGGCCGCCGTGACGGAGGCGAGGAACTGGCCGCCCTCGCACCGGCCGATGGTGCGGGTGCGGTAGTCGGGCTCGTACCGGATGGGGATCAGGTCGGGAACGCTCATGGCCGAACCGTACGGCTGAGCTGTGACAACGCCCGGCCCGGAGACGGCTCCGGGCCGGGCGCGACTGCGGGCCGGATACGGCTGCGGGCCACGGGCCCGGTCGGCCGACGGTTCGTTCAGCGCCCGGTGGGCAGGTTGGCCCCGCCCGTGCAGTCGAACACCACGCCCGTCACGAAGGTGTTGGCGGCCAGCAGGTGGATCGCCTGCGCGACGTCCTCGGCCCGGCCGACGCGGCCGACCGGGGTGGTGGCGGCGAGGCCGTCGAACAGCGCCGTCCGCTGCTCGGCCGGGACGCGGTCCCACCACGGGGTGTCGATGACGCCGGGCGAGACGGCGTTGATCCGCAGCGGGGCGAGTTCGACGGCCAGCGGCGGGACCATCGCCTCCAGCGCGCCGTTGATGGCGGCGAGTCCGGCGGTGCCGGGGATCGCGGCGCGGGCGGAGGCGGCGGTGATCAGCGTGACGGATCCGTCCGACCGCAGGTGCGGCAGCGCCGCCTGGAGGACGCGGACCTGCGGCCAGAACTTGGCGTCGAACCCGGTGGCGAGCTCGGCCAGGTCGAGCTGGGCGAACAGGCCGCTGCCGGCCGCGCCGCTGACCGCGACGACCAGGTGGTCGACGGTGCCGGACTGCGCGAAGAAGGCCGCGACGGCCTCGGGGTCGGCCGCGTCCAGTTGGTGGCCGACGGTCTTGCCGCCGATCCGGGCGACGGCGGCGTCCAGCCGGTCCCGGCCGCGGCCGGTGATCACGACCTCGGCGCCGTCCGCGGCGAAGGCGGTGGCCGCGGCCTCGCCGATGCCCGAGCTGCCGCCCATCACGACGACGCGCTGTCCGGTGAAGAGGTTTGACGTGGTGCTCATGGTGGCGTGTCCTTCATCTTGTCGAGACCTCTAGTTCCGTCAATAATGTTATCGAGACTGCTAGTCTTGTCAAGCGGGGGACGAGGAAAGGGAACACGATGACCGAAGCCCGCCCGCACACCGGACGCCGCCGCAACGAAGCCGCCCACCAGGCGATCCTCGACGCGGCCCTGCACCTGCTCGCCGAGTCCGACGGCACCCCCGTCACCATCGACGCCATCGCCCGCACCGCCGGCGTCGGCAAGCAGACCGTCTACCGCTGGTGGCCCTCCAAGGGCGCCGTCCTGCTCGACGCCCTCACCGACCGCGCCGACCAGGACGCCCCCGGCCCCGACACCGGCACCCTGCGCACCGACCTCCGCGCCTTCATCGCCACCACCTTCGACGGCTCCCAGCGCGACACCACCGCCCCCGCCCTGCGCACCCTCGTCCGCGAAGCCGCCCGCGACCCCCACCTCGCCGACCTCATGCAGACCTTCACCGCCACCCGCCGCACCGCCCTGCGCGACCTCCTCGCCCGCGGCCGCGAACGCGGCGAACTCGCCGACGACACCGACCTCGACCTGATCGTCGACCAGGTCTACGGCGTCTTCTGGTACCGCTTCCTCCTCGGCCACGCCCCCCTCGACGCCACCGTCGCCGACCGGCTCACCAACTCCCTGGTCGCCGGGAACGGTTAGGACCCGTCCGGCGGATCCTGCCCGGCGCCCACGCCGGTTGATCATCCGATCCGCCTTCGGTACCGTCCCGTGGGGCCCTCCCTGCGGGACGGCACCCGTCCGGGGAGGGGAGATTCATGCAAGGGCTAGACGCAGCAAGGCCGTTCACATCCCGGCCGGCGCGACGCGCGGCCGCACTGGCTGCGGCCGCGACCGCCGCCGTCGCCCTGGTGGCCGGCTGCGCGGCCGGGGACCCGGATCCGGACCCGAGGGCATACCCGGGCAGCCCGAAGGGGCAGACCCTCGAAAAGGTGACGAAGGCGTTCGGGCTGGACCTGCCCGCGTGCGACCTTCAGGACGTCGGGTTCCACGGATCCGCGAAGTACCCCGGAGAGGCCCTGAACCTGAGCTTCCGGGCCCCGAAGGACTGCGTGGACCGCTTCCTCGCCGACCACTCGGTGGACCTGGCCCGCCCCGTCCACTGGAGCCCCGGACAGGGGGCCGGGACGGGCTTCGACTCCGACACCGAGACCCGGACCTTCGGCTGGTCCTTCGACAAGAACGTGACCTACGACCTCTTCGTCGACTTCACGACCTCCACCGGAAGCCGCTTCAGCGCGCTGGCCGACCCCGGACAGACCGAGCGGACGGTGTACCTGGAGGCGCGCCACCTCGGCGGTTCCTGACCCCGGAGGCCCGCGCCGCCCTCAGCCCGACCTCAGCCCGACCTCAGCCCGTCCGCCGAGCCCCGCCGGGCGCCACTCCGGGGCCGTGCCCGTTCAGACGTCCGCCGGCCCGCGGCGTCGGATCAGCGGCAGGTAGACCTCGTCCACGATCTCGACCAGGGCGTCGTCGGGCGCGGTCGGCACGCCCCGCACCACGAACTCGTTGCGCAGCAGCACCACCGCCACCGTGGCCACCCTGGGGTGGAGCGCCCCTGGGGCCGCTTCACCACGGGCGACCGCGCGCCCCAGGATGGTGAGCCAGGGTGCGGCCGCGGCCTCGCCGGACTGGTCCTGGAGCTGCGCCAGGAACTCCGCCGCGCCACCGGCGGCGGCCAGGAGTTCGCGCAGGATCGCGCCGAGCGGGGAGCTCCAGTGCCGGTTCGCCTGGCGGAGCAACTCCAGGGCGTCCCCGCGTAGTTCACCGGTGTCGGGGGGCACGGCGGCGGTGGCCAGCTGCTTGTAGGCGGCGATACCGAGGGCCAGGCGGTTGGGCCAGCGGCGGTAGAGGGCGTTCTTGTTGGTGCCGGCGCGGGCGGCCACCTTGTCCATGGTCAGCCCGGCGAATCCGGACTCGGTGAGCTCCGCCACCGCCGCCTGGAGGATCGCCTCCTCCAGCGCCGCCCCGCGCCGCCGTGTCTGCCCGGCCATGGCCCTCGTCCCGTCCGATCCCGTCGCCGGTACCGCCGTCGATACCCCCGTCGATACCGCTCCCTACCCTCCCATCCTTCTTGTCTTCTCCGACCCGCGCCAACTAGGGTACTGGCCGTACCGTATTTGCCGCTCCCCGCCCACCCCCAGGAAGGCAGGACATCGTGCGCGCCAAAGGCATCAGCTACGACACCGGATTCGTCAGGAACGGGTCGTACTCCCGCAGCCGGTTCGACCCGAAGGAGGTCGAACGCGAACTGCGCATCATCCGCGACGACCTGCACTGCAACGCGGTCCGCATCATGGGCGGCGACCCCGACCGGATCGAACTCGCCGCCGGACTCGCCGCCGACCTCGGACTGGAGGTCTGGTACTCCCCGTACCCGCTGGAACTCACCGCCGACGAGCTGCTGGCCCTGTTCGCCGACTGCGCCGAGCGCGCGGAACGGCTGCGGCGGCGCGGGGCCGAGGTGGTGTTCGTCACCGGAGCCGAACTCAGCCTGATGAACCCGGGATTCCTGCCCGGCGACACCACGGACGACCGCATCGCCCTGCTCAGCCGACCCGAGCTCGTCCGCGAACACCTCGGAGCGGTCAGCGGCCGGGTCAACGCGTTCCTCGACCAGGCCGTGGCCACCGTCCGCGGACACTTCGGCGGACGCATCACCTACGCCGCCGTACCGCTGGAGCGCGTCGACTGGACGCCCTTCGACCTCATCTCCCTCGACCTCTACCGCTCCGCAGAGACCGCCGACCGGTTCGCCGACGGCGTCCACGAGCTGGCCGCGCAGGGAAAGCCCGTCGCCATCACCGAGTTCGGCTCCGCCGGCTACCGCGGCGCGGGCGACCGGGGCGCGCTCGGCCTGGACATCGTCGAGTACGACGCCGAGGGCCCCGTCCGCCTGAAGGCCGCGTACGAGCGCGACGAGGCCGGCCAGGCCGCCTACCTGCGCGAACTGCTGGAGGCCTTCGACGCCGGCGGCATCGACGCCACCTTCGTCTTCACCTTCGCCCTGTACGACCACGTACACCGCCCCGACGCCGACCCCCGCGACGACCTCGACCTCGCCAGCTACGGCATCGTCAAGGTCTACGAGGACCGCCCCGGCACCACCTACCCCGACCTCCCCTGGGACCCCAAGGCCGCCTTCACCACCCTCGCCACCTACCACCACACCCACTGACCAGGCACCGCCCGGCGCCGCCTCGGAAAAATATGCCGACCGGTCTACTGATTCACACCCTTGCGCGCCAACCACCCTCCACCCACCACCCACCGCACCTCGCACCTCGCACCTCGCACAGGAAGTCGGCCGGCCCGACTTCCTGCGCGACACCCATCCAGCACGGGACCAAATATGACGACCGGTCTACATAGTCCGGCTCGCGGCAAGCATGAGCACCCCCCGCCCGCGCGCAGGAAGTCGACCTGGCCGACTTCCTGCGCAGCGCCCCAGCCGGACGGGGCGTGCAGAATCTGGCGACCGGTCTACATAGTTGCGTGCGCGGCGAGCGGCACCTCCGCCTCCGGTGCGCACAGGAAGTCGGCCTGATCGACTTCCTGTGCGGAATCCACCGTGCGCAGCGCAGAATATGACGGTCGGTCTACATATTTGGCCGACGGCAGGCGTGAGCGCCCTCCCCCACGCGCAGGAAGTCGGCCTGGCCGACTTCCTGCGCCGCGCCCCCCAGGCTGGCGGGCTGGGGGGCCGAGGAATATGACGGTTGGTCTACATAATTCCCCGAGGTGGAAACGGCGGCGTGTGGCGTCCGGTGGGCGGGGGCTAGTCGGCGAAGCGGGCTGACAGGTGGGGGAGGAGGGTGGGGAGGTCTTCGTCCTCCCAGGGCTCGCCGGTCGGAGGGCCGGAGGTGATGTCGTTGGAGGGGAGGTCGGCGCCGGTGAGTTGGCGGTAGGCGTGGGTGGCCGCGTAGGCGAGGTCTTCGGCCTCCAGTTCCTCCTGGTCGGGGGTGAGGAGTTCGGCGAGGCTGTCCGGGTCGGCGAGGGCCTGCTCGAAGAGGGTGCGGCCGGCGCCTATCAGCCAGTCGCGGAAGTAGTCGAAGCCGTCGTCGCTGCAGCCGCCGTTGACGAGGTAGCCCGCGCCCCAGAGCAGCCAGGTGCAGGAGCGGGCCTTCTGCTGCGCGTAGTGCCGGTCGAAGTCCGCGATCTGATCGGGTGCCAGGCCAGCGAGGTGCCCGGTGAGCGCGTCGGCGTGTTCGCTCTCGTCGGCGGCGCCGGCGCGGGTGTCGTCGATGATCTGCCAGAAGGTGTCGAGATCCATGCCCGTCACCTTGGCAGGTGGGGCTGACACTCTCTCGCGCAAGCGGCAGAACGGTTTCAGTGGTTTCAACGGTTTCAGCAGCTTCAGCGGTTTCAGCGGGGCGTCTGGGTGCGGAAGCTGTGGCCGAGCTCGGGGCCGGGTCCGTAGTAGTGGCGGAAGTTGTAGATCAGCGGGCTCCAGCGGGCCGGGTCGACGTGCTGGGAGCCGGGGACGACGATGCATCGACGGTAGGGCGGGGATCCTTCGGTGCGGGCCGAAGGATCCCCGTCGACCGGTCAGGCCATCACGTGGCCGGGGGCCGACGGCCGCAGGGCACCACGCGAGGGGCCGCGATGGGGCCAGGTGGCCGACACCCAGCGGTCGCAAGGGGTTCGGGTCCGGATGGCGGCCCGAGCCAACCCATGTCACGTTACTCAAAGTGTTCACAAAAACACCTCGCGTTATCTCGATACTGCGGCGTGGCGCCTTGCGGTGACCACACCCGACTGGAACGGAGACGGTATGGCAGGGATCAGACGCGGCCGGTCGCGCGGCAGGCTCGCCGCGGCGATCGGACTGGCGGTCATCGGCGTGACGGCGGGTTGGGGAGGAGGTTCGGCACAAGCCTTCCCGGCGCACGCCTTCCCGGCGCAGGAGACGGCATCCGTCAGACCTGCCGTCGCCTCACCTGCGGACGGCACGGACGGCGCGGACCGCGCGAACGGTGCGAACGGCGCAGACGGGAAGTCAGGACCCCGGGCGTTGACCTGTCCGCCGGTGCCGTTGTGGGTGAACACCGGCGGTGGCGGTGACCAGCTGTACTCGTACAGTCCGACCGGTACGCAGTTGTCCGACGTGCCGCTGGTGCGGGACTACGGGGACATCGCGTGGAGTGCGGACGGCACGACGCTGTACGGGGTGTCCTGGCACGAAAGCCCGCCGACGCTGTACACGATCAACCCGGCCACCGGCGCGGAGACCAGCTCGGTGGTGATCACCGGTCCGGCCGCGGGTTTCGGGTCCGACTTCAACGCGCTGAGCTCCCGCCCGGACGGCAGCCTGTTCGTCGCGTCGTTCTTCTCGAACCAGATCTGGACGCTCAACCCGGCGACCGGGGTGAGCACGCTGTTCCCCGTCTCCTACCCCGCCACACTCGTCTCCTCGGGTGACTTCGTGACCCTGTCCGACGGCGACGTCCTCGGGGTCGCGTTCGATTCGTTCTTCCAGAACCCCACCAGCTACTTCCGGATCCACCCGGACAACACGATCACCGAGATCGGCACCACCCCGGACTCCATCTACGGTCTGGCCCAGTCCGGCGGCAACGTCTACATCTTCCGTGCGAACGGCACCATCGAGAAGCTGAACTCGGTGCCGACCGCCTCCTCGACCGCGACGCTGCCCACCACTGTCATCGCCGCGACGGGGCACCCCTTCTACGGCGCCTCCTCCACCCAGGACAGCGGGAACTGCAACCTTCCGGCCGGCACCTCCTACACCGTCGCCAAGTCGGTCTCCCCGACCGGCCCGGTGAACGAGGGCGACACCCTGACCTACACCGAGACCGTCACCAACACCGGCACCAACCCGGCCACCTTCGCGGGTTTCAGTGACAACCTCTCGGCCGTGCTGACGGACGGCACGCTGGTGCCCGGCTCCGTCACCGCCAGCTCCGGAACGGCCGCCGTCACCGGGAACACCCTGACCTGGTCGGGCACACTGACCGCGCCGCCCGCCGCCGGGTCCACCGTGACCGTGAAGTACCAGGTCACGGTCAACAGCCCCGACACCGGCAACTACGCGCTGACCAACAACGTCGCGCCCACCATCGCGGGCGGCACCTGCGCGACCGCGACGGGCTGCACCACCACCGTGCTGGTCAACGTCCCCACCCCCACGATCGACAAGTCCGCGGCGGAGAGCTCGTTCGTCGCGGGGCAGACGATCCACTACACCTACGCCGTCACCAACAACGCCGGTGTGCCGCTGACGAACATCGCAGTCACCGACACCGGCCCCGGCACCCCGACGGTCACCTGCCCGCCCGGCCCGCTCGCGGCCGGCGCCACGGAGAACTGCACCGCCACCTACACCGCGACCGCCGCGGACGCGGCGGCGGGCACGATCACCGACACGGCGAACCTCACCGGCACCGTCGGCACCCAGACGGTGACCTCGACCAGCAACCAGGTCGTCGTGCCGCTGCGGGCGCTGACCATCACGAAGTCGGCCGTCCAGCCGAACTTCCAGGCCCCGGGCGAGACGCTCAACTACACGTACACCGTCACCAACACCGGCCAAATCGCACTGACCGGCGTGACGGTGACCGACCTGACGCCCGGCGTCACCGTCTCGGGCTGCGGAACCAACCAGCTCGCGCCCGGCCAGTCCACCACCTGCCAGGCCACCTACGTCACGACGGCGGCGGACGTAGCCGCCCAGAACGTGCCCGACCAGGGCCAGGTCACCGGCACCGACACGGGCGGCCAGAGCGTCACCACGACCAGCAACAAGGTGAACACCCCGCTGGTCGCGATCACCGTGGTCAAGAAGGCCGCCGAGGCGCAGTACACCGCCGCTGGCCAGACCATCCACTACACCTACACGGTCACCAACACCGGCGCCCAGCCGCTGACCAACATCGGGGTGGTGGACAACGGCCCCGGCACCCCGACCGTCACCTGCCCCACCGGCCCGCTCGCGCCGGGCGTCTCCGAGAACTGCACCGCGACCTACGTCACCACCGACGCCGACGTCGCCGCGGGCAAGGCCGTCGACACCGCCCAGGTGACCGGGAGCGCTCCCGGAGGCCGGACCGTCACCTCGACCAGCAACAAGGTGACCGTGCCCTACGCCGGGCTGAAGATCGTCAAGGCCGTCCAGGAGACCTCGTTCTCCGCCGCCGGCCAGGCCCTGCACTACACCTTCACCGTCACCAACACCGGTGACACGACGCTCGGTTCGATCGCCGTGACGGACTCCGGTCCGGGCACCCCCGCCGTCTCCTGCCCGGTGACCACCCTGGCCCCGGGCGCGTCCACGACCTGCACCGCGACCTACTCCACCGCCGACGCCGACGTGCAGGCCGGGAAGATCACCGACACCGCGACCGTCACCGGCACCACCCCCGACGGCACCCCGGTGACGGCGACCAGCAACACCGTGACCATCGTGGCCTGCACCCCCTGCGAGGACCAGGACCACGGCGGCTGCGACGGCAACAACTCCGGTGGCCACGGCGGCTGGGGCGACCACCACCCCGGCCCCGGCCAGTGGGACAACCACCCCGACGGCACCGCCCCCGGTGACGCGTCGGCCGCCGAACACCCCGCCGGCACCCACCCCGCGCCCGTTCCCCCGCGCGACACCGCCGCGCAGGAACCCGCCCTGATGCTCGCGAACGCCGGATCCCCGGTGGCCATGGCCGGCCTCGGCGGCGGCGCGCTGCTGGGCCTCGGCTGGCTCATCGCCGCCTTCGCCTCGGCCCGCCTGCGCCAGGACCGCTCCGGAGAGTGACCGCCCTCCACCACCCGGGCCGGCCCCGGCGACGCACGCAACGCACGCGACGCACACGGCGGGCGTAGCGGCCGGGAGGGCAGGGTGCGCCACCACTGGTGGCGCACTCTGCCTGCTTTCTCGGCCGGACAGGCCTAGCCGAGGACGGCGTCCACGGCGGCCGCCAGCGCCTCGCGCACCGCCGGGGGGGCGGTGAAGCGGCTCTGGTTCATCGCGCCGTGCCGCAGGATCAGCAGGGTGTCGGCCGCCCGGTCGGGGTCGGGGTGGCCGGTGGCGGCGAGCAGGCCGGTCAGCAGGGCGCGGAACCAGTCCATGTGCTCCTGGATCGCGCGGCTGACCGGGTGGTCGGGGTCGGGGTAGTCGGCGGCGGCGTTGATGAACGGGCAGCCGCGGAAGCCGGGGGCGCAGAACTCGTCGGCGATGCCCGTGAACAGGGCCGTCACGGCCTCGCGCGGAGGAAGGTCCGCCACCGCGGCGGCGGCGGCGCGGAAGAGCCGGTCGTGCTCGTGGACGTAGGCGAGCACGACGTCGTCCTTGGATGGGAAGTGCCGGTAGAAGGTCGCGTTGGCGACCGCCGACTCGCGGATCAGCTGGTCGATGCCCACCCCTCGCACGCCCTGGGCGTAGAAGAGCCGCATCGCCGCGGCCAGGATGCGAGCGCGCGGTGGCGCGGAATCTCTCGTCGTCATGGCTTGACGCTAACAGAAGGATCGTTCTACCTTGGAGGAGTAGAGAGAACGCTCCTTCTACTTCTTGGATCGGACGACCGCGCCCCGACCGGCCGCCGATCCGATCCCCAGCCCTCACGCACCAGGAGAGACCCCGCCATGCCCAGCAACCGCACCCCGGTCATGTTCATCCACGGCCTCTGGCTGCACTCCACGAGCTGGCAGGGCTGGGCCGACCGGTTCCGCGACGCCGGCTACGAACCGATCCTCCCCGAATGGCCCGGCGTCCCCGCCACCGTCGCCCAGGCCCGCAGGAACCCCGACCCCCAGGGCGGAATCGGCCTCGCCGAGATCTCCGCCCACCACGCCCGGATCATCCGCGACCTCGACACCCCGCCCGTCCTCGTCGGCCACTCCGTCGGCGGCTTCATCGCCCAGCACCTCCTCGGCCAGAACCTCGCCCGGGCAGCCGTCGCGATCTGCCCCGGCCAGATCAAGGGCGTCAAGGCCGTCGGGCCGGCCCAGGCCAAGTCGGCCTTCGCGTTCCTGCGCAACCCCGGCAACACCAAGCGCGCCGTCTCGCTCAACCCCGAGCAGTTCCGCTACGCGTTCGCCAACGCCGTCCCCCAGCAGGAATCCGACGCACTCTTCGACGAGTGGACCATCCCCAGCCCCGCCCGCCCGCTCTTCCAGCTCGCCCTCAGCAACTTCGCCCCCCACTCCCCCGCCAAGGTCGACACCCGCAACCAGGACCGCGGACCGCTCCTCCTCCTGTCCGGCAAGCTCGACCACACCGTGCCCGACGTGCTGACCCGCTCCACCCACAAGCAGTACCGCAAGTCCTCGGCCGTCACCGACTACCACCGCTTCGACGACCGCGGCCACTCCCTCACCGTCGACCACGGCTGGACCGAACTCGCCGACCACTCCCTCACCTGGCTCGACCAGCGCCACATCGGCTGAGCAGACGGCACCGCCCGGCCCCGGCTCCCCGGCCCGCCGCCCGAGAGGTGCGGGCGGCGGGCTCGAACGGCGGCCCAGGGGTCAGCGGCGGCCGATGATCTTGGAGAACGTCGCGAGCGAGACGGTACCGGTCTTCTTGGCGGCATCGCCGACGATGCCCCAACTGCCGATGCTCTGACCATAGTTGGCGGTCAGCGCGGCGCCGCTCGCACCCTCCTTCGCCTGGGACATGTCGGTGCCGGTGGACATCTCGACGACCAGCGGGACCTGGGTGGAGAGGTTGACCGAGCCCTGGAGGACCTTGCCGGCGAGCTTGCCCGCCTTCTCGGAGGCGCCGACGACCTTGGCGCCCTTGGTGCCGATGTAGTTGAACACCTTGGTCGCGTCGGAGGCTCCGGAGCCGCCGGTCTCGGCGAGGAAGGTGAGCCCGGCCCGGCGGACGCCGACGCTGGCCTTGTAGGAGGCCTTGGCGCCGGTGCCGATCGTCTTGACGACGGCCTTGCCCGCCTTGAGGCTCTTGGCGACCGCGCCGACACCGGGCAGGGCGGCGAGCGCGTCCGCGCCCAGGCCGACGATCGTGGCCGCGTCCCAGTCACCCTTGATCGCGGCGTCCACGGTGTGGGCGCCGAGCGCGGCGATGGCGGTGACGGCGGCGACCGGGCCGGCGATCGGCGTGAGGACCGGGATGAGGGCCAGGACGCCGGCGACGGCGGACACGATGCCCAGGATGTCCCCGAAGACGGCCCAGAAGCTGCCGCCCTGCTCCTCTGCCGCCTTGCGCGCGGCCTCGGCCTTCAGGTACTCGAACTCCTGGCCACGGGTCTGGATGACCCGGGTGAACTCGCGGTCGGTGAGCAGGCACTGGAGTTGGAGCTCGGCCTGGAGGGCCAGCGCCATGTCGATCAGGTCGTACAGGCGGCCGTCGGCGATCCACTCGCGCGGGTACCCGTTGTCCTTGAACCGCCAGAAGGAACCCGCGAAGGCAGGACCGCCCATGGCCAGGGACGGAACGGACCCGAGGTTGCTGGCAACCACGGGGTGTGCGTAGGAGATCACGCCCGACACCACATACGCGGCGTCGCCCCTCTGGCCCCCTCTCATCATCGCATCCGCGACCCTCTTGCCTATGGCCTGCCGTTCCTCTTCTGTCATGCCGGGCTTCCCCAACCACGGTGGGGTCGTTACCAGCGCATCGTTCTCCCACGTCTCGGGCAGCCAATCGCGCGACAGCCTCTCCTGCGGCTTCGCGGCGCTCTGCGGGTTCGCGGCGATCCAGGCGGCGAGCGCGCGGCTGGTCTCCAGAGGCAGGAACCCCCGGAACTCGCGGTCCTGGGCCGCGATGGCCGGATCGGAGTCCACGTAGTCGAAGTACTCTTCGTCGAGGCGGCTGAGCGCGGCGAGGACCTGGTCGCGCTGAAACACGAACATGCGCAGCAGCTGGTCGATCTTGTAATGATCCTCCGCGGTGAGGGCCTTCGGGTCCCACTTCCAGAGGGTCATGGCGAGATCCGGGTTCCGGGTGTAGAGGCCCAGCTCGCTGTGGACGGCCCCGACGATCCTGTCCTTGCCCGGGTCGAAGCCCAGGTACGGCAGTTCGCGGCGGAGCTCGTAGTCGATGTCCATGGTTCTGCTCCCCTGGTCAGGCCGCGGCGGCGGTGTCGAAGGTGATCGTGCGGCAGACCTCGGCGAGGATCTCCACGCAGGAGTCCCACTCGGCGAGGTTCTCCGTGGCGATCGCGAAGTCGGCCATCGCCAGGCGTCCGGGGATCGGCACGAACACGTGCAACTGACGGACCACGGTCGGGCCGCCGCCGTCGCCGAGCAGGTTCACCGGGCGCTCGACCTTGCGCTCCTCGGTGAGCAGCACCGCGGGGCCGGCTTCGAGCCGGACGACGCCGACCTCGGCGTCCGGGTAGATGGCGCCCATGGTGCGCGCCAGGCGGTGGACGGTCTGCTCGTTGGACAGCTCGCTGGGGCGGGCGGTGACGGTCAGGATCGCCGAGGCCAGCTTCCCCTCGGGCTTCTCCTTCGTCGGCCCGTACAGCAGCGTGCCCGCGTAGACGGCGCCGGCGGCGGACAGCAGCTCGTACATCGTCTGCTGGGTCAGGACGGCTGCCCCTATCTCCTCGTCCGACGGCTTCGGGTCGACCATGTTCAGCCGCTCGATCAGCCGGTTGGTGTTCACCTCCGCCGACACGGAGAAGTCGAGGTCGGTGAACGCCTCCGGGACTTGGAAGCTGATCGGCAGGTCGATCGTGGCGTCGGGCACAGGGGCGCTCCTCACGGGCGGGACACGGATGCGGCCCACCGCACGACGCGGCAGGACCGCCCGCCATGATCAACGCCCGGCAGGACCACCGACCCCACCACCACCCCCGGCACGCGAACCGCTGGCGCGAACCGATCCGCCTTACGTCCCGCCTGGACCGAATTGCCCACCCGAACACGCGTCCCACCCGTAACCGGAACGGCATGATCCACCGTCACCCACATGGCCTAAACGGCTCATTGCACGGCACGGCACCGCCGGGAACGTCCGCGAAGCGGAACGCCGCGCCGACCGGGGAGGTCGTGCGCGGCGTTCGCCGGGAGAGTCGGGAGCGTCGAGAGAGTGCGGGGGCGGGTTACGCCGCGCCGAGGCGGCTCGGGGCTCCCGGAGCGGGCTTCAGGTAGCGGACGGCGGCTGCTGTCGTCAGGGCGATCAGGGTGACGGTGAGGAGGTACTGGCAGAGCAGGCCGAGATCGCCGAGCTCGTTGTCGTACCAGGTGAAGAACGCGTTGCCGGCGAGGCCGAGACTGAGGACCGGCGGGAGGACGGCCAGTGCGGTCGCGGCCGGTAGCAGCCGGCCCCAGCGGAGGGGTGCGAGCGAGAGCAGGGCCAGCGGGATGCAGGCCCCCATCAACGTCAGCACGGGCTGGGGAAGTACGGGGAGGGCGCTCTCGTGAAGAAGTGCGCCGAGGCGGCCCAGGTTGGACAGCAGGAGGCTCGCGACCAGCACCAGGGCGGGCGGGACGGCGGCGCGCGGTCGGCGGGCGATCGTGCTCTCCAGCAGGTCGCCGGGGGCGGCGAAGAGCAGCAGGGACCACAACACGTTCGCGCCGGACGACATGATCAGGAGGGTGTAGTCCGGCGGAAAGCCCGGCACCACGGTCCATATCTCATGCTGCTGGACGAAGCACTGGGCGATGGCGGCCACTCCGGCCAGGGCGGCCAGGGTCCGGACGGTGGTCCACCGGCGGAACAGCAGGGCTACCACGACCAGCAACCAGAGCACCTGAGTGACGGTCTGGGCGATCAGCGGGGAGTGCCAGTCGACGAAAGCGGTTCCGGGGTGCTGCAACGCGTAGGAGTGGTTGGCCGTGGCCTGCCGCCACTTCTCCGGGAGGAACACGAGGGCGGTCAGCTGCTGACCGAGCGCCATGGCGGCGGCCAACGGGGCGGTGGTGGCGAGCAGGCGTCCGGCGGTGCTGCTCGCGGTGATACCGGTGCGCACCCGCAGGCCGTACGCGGCGACGCCGACGGTCTCGCGGATGACGGCCAGTCGGCCGGCGCCGGCGGTGGAGTCGGCGTGGACCGCGGTGATCTCCTCGCCGCGCTCGGCCCGGTAGGCGGCGGGGTAGGCCCGCAGGGCCAGTCGCAGTCCTCGCAAGGCGGTGCCGGTGGTGGCGGTGGTGGCGGTGTTCACGCGAGGGCCCCCCTGGCCGTCGGACGGGTGGTGCGCAGACGCCGGTCGGCCTCGGCCACTACCGCGCGCAGCCGGTCGGCCTCGGCGGCGAGGGTGTCCCGCCCTGCGTCGGCGAGTGCGTACGTCCGGCGGGCGCGGCCGTCGATCACCTCGTCGCGCTCGACCTCGATCAGTCCCTGCTGGAGCAGGCGGTCCAACGCGCTGTAGAGCGTGCTGGTGCGCATTTTGACCCGACCGTCCGAGAGCGCGGCGACCTCCTGGATCAGGGCGTAGCCATGGCGAGGCGCGTCGGCCAGTGCGGTGAGCAGAAGCAACGTGGGCTCCTGCATGGAGCGTAATGTCATGCGGATACATATACCGTTCATAGGCATATACCGTCCAGTGTTCATGTATCTGGCGCGGGCGGATGCCTGAGCAACCGTTCGGCGCCGGAAGCCGTCATTTCACGGATGTCGGGGCACGACCGCCTCGCCCCAAGGACACCGGGAGCTGGTCTCGTTGCAGCGGAAGAAGCCGTACTGGCAGCCGTACTGGTGGCGACTGATGTTCCGTTCGGACACCACGCCGGAGTGGGAGCCGATGGATCGCGGACCGCTCTCCCAGGTCTCGAACCACGCGCTGACGACGATGTCGATCGAGGCCTGGGCCGACGGCCTCCTGGAGGAGGCGCTCTACGAACTCGAAGACCTGCGCGGCGACCTGCGCGTCGAGTGCTACGAGGAGCCCGTCCTCACGGACGGCACTCCGCCGGTGTATTCGCGCCAGGGGCGGCTGCCGGGGAGGTGAGTCCGGGACGGGTTCGGCGCGGGAAGTCGGTGGGGCCGACTTCCCATGCCGTAGTCAGCGAACAGGGGTTGGGGTTGCGGTGGGCCTGGGGCCCGGGCGGGGATGGTGCTGGGCGGTGAGGGGGTAGACCCAGGCGAGGAGAGCGAGGAGGAGTGCGAACGGGAGGAGGGTGTAGGCGGTCGCGGTGCCCGGGGTCACGTCAGGACGCATCGAGGGCGGCGGGGAGGTCGAGTTCGGCCCAGACGGTCTTCGCGTTGGGGTGGCGGGGGATGCTGCCCCAGCGGTCGGCGAGGGCGTCGATGAGGGTGAGGCCGCGCCCGGACTGGGAGTTGGGGGCGAGGACGGCGGGCAGAGCCGGGAAGCGGTCGCCCCGGCAGTCCGAGATCTCGATGCGCAAGGTTGTGCCCCGGCGCACGGTGGTGGTGAGACAGAGGTGAAGCTCGAAGCCGCGCCCCGGAACGCGGCCATGGGTAGTCGCGTTAGCGGCGAGCTCCGCGACGATCAGGAGAGCCGAGTAGTACGGCTCGGTGTGGGACAAGTTCAGCCCCCAGGTGGTCAGTTGACGCCTGGCGATGCGCCGGCCGATGGCGGCGCCCTTGGGGGTGGCGGCGAGGGTGACGGTGTGACGGCGGGGGCTGTCGAGCGGGATGTCGGTCGTCATGGAAAAAATCGTGGCGCCCCGGACGTACGCTGACCACGGATTCGGCGAGCACTGAGAGTGCCTGTGCGGATGCGGAGGGTTGGCCTGTCGGCCGGCCCAGATCAATCGGTCGAAAGGGTGGGTGATTGTCGTGGGTGGCGTCGAGCGCACGGTCTTCGATGACGGCGAGACGGTGGAGAACTCCGACGGGGTCGCGGAGTTCTATGCGGCGGTGGGCAAGTTGATCAGGCTCTTCCGGGAGCGGGCCGGGCTGACCCAGCGCGAGCTGGCCGAGAAGCTCGGGTACAGCGAGGACCAGTTGGGGGCGGTCGAGCGCGGCAAGCGGACGCCGAGAATCGAGATCCTGACGAAGGCGGACGAAGTCCTCAACGCGGGCGGCGCGTTGAAGATCGTCGCCGACGACGTGATGAAGGCGAAGATCCGGATCACCACGCGGCACCCGGCATTCTCCAAGGCCTTCACGTACGAGGAGTGGCGGGCCATCGAGATCCACGAGTACAGCAGTCTCCACATTCCCGGACTGCTTCAGACCGAGGCCCATGCGCGAGCGCTGTACGACATGCGTAGGCCGTGGCTCTCCGTCGAGCAGATCGACGACTGGGTGTCCGCGCGGTTGGCGCGGCAGGAGATCCTGAGCCGATGGCCGTTGCCGGTCATGAGCTGGGTGATCGACGAGAGTGCCCTGCGCCGCCCGTTGGGGGGTTGGGACGTTCACCAGGCGCAGCTTCGCCACCTGCTCAAGGTGGCCGAGATCCGCGGCCTGGAGCTTCAGGTGATGCCGCTGGACAGGACGGAGAACGCCGGCATGGGCGGCTCCTTCATCCTCCTCACGCCGACGGGGCGGGCCCAGATCGCGTACGTAGAGGTCCAGCACGTCAACAGGCTGATCACGGACCCGGAGGAAGTCCGTAAGATGACTGCACGGTACGGCACCCTCAGGGGGCAGGCGCTCAGCATGAGGGAGTCCTTGGCCTTGATCGAGATGATCCTGGGAGAGCGGTGAGCATGGCCGAGCTGGCGTGGTTCAAGAGCAGTTACAGCAGTAACGAGGGTGCTGCGTGCGTGGAGGTCGCCGAGACCCCCGGCGTCGTCCACGTGCGCGACTCGAAGGACAAGAGCGGCCCGCAGCTGGCATTCGAGCCCCCCGCGTGGAAGGCGTTCGTCGGCTTCGCCGCGACCGCCGAGGTCTGAGCAGTCCCCCAACGGCCCACCGCTAGGCAGCGGTGGGCCGTTGGCGTACCGTCAGAAGACATGGAACTCGTCTGGTTCAAGAGCAGCCACAGCACCAACGAAGGCGCCCAATGCGTCGAGGTCGCGTGGCGCAAGAGCAGCTACAGCAGCAACGAGGATGCCGCCTGCGTCGAGGTCGCCGAGACGACCGCCGCCGTCCACGTCCGTGACTCCAAGGACAAGGACGGCCCCCAGCTCACCTTCTCCCCCGCCGCCTGGCAGGCCTTCGTCGACTTCGCCCCGACGGCCGCCTGACGGCCCGAGACTGCCAGGACCAGGACCAGGCCAGGCCTAGGGCGTGGCAGTACCCTCCTGCGCGTCGCCCTCGATTGCCCGGAGCGCGGCGACCGCAGCGGGCGCCACGTTGGAGTTCACGGCCGCGCCGAGTGCGGCCAGCTCACGGATCACCGGCAGTGCGGGTGCCGCCGCCGGGCCGAACTGCCGCAACGCCGCGAGTGCCGAGCAGACGATCCCCCACTTCTCCCCCCGCACTGCCCGATCGAGTACCTCCTCGACCGCCCCGAGCGCCGCCGTGCCCCCGAGGTGCCCCAGCGCCTGCAGCGTCGAGTTCACCTCCGTTTCGATCCACTGCTGGTCCAGGTCGAAGCCGAGCAGCCGCTCGACCAGCCTGGGCACCAACTGCCCTGCCGCACCCGGAAGCCACTTCGCAGCCTGGACCGCCCGCCAGGCGTCGACCCCGCCGTCCAGCGCCACCAGCAGACTCGGCAGCGCCCGCTCGTCACCGAGACGTGCCAACGCGAGGACGGCCTCCTGATGGGCCCGGCGCAGATGGCGCTGCGGGGAGGCCCACGCCTGTGGTCCGTACTGCGCGTGCTGGGCGGCGACGAAGGCGGCCAGCACCGGGCGGGCCGGCTCGGGGACCGGATGGCAGGTGCCGAGGGCGGAGGCGGCCTCGGCGACGACCTCAAGGTACGGGTCCGCGAGTTGGGCGCCGATCAGCGCGACGAGCGGGCCGTGGCCAGCGCTCCGGGACCTGATGATCTCCGAGCCCATCCGCAGGGCATCCAGCCGGGTACCGGGATCGGCGCTGCGCAGCTGTTCCGCCAGCAGCATCGTGCGCTCGGACACCCGCGCGCCCAGAACCTCGTGGAAGGTGCGCAGCAGCCCGGTGACCGGTGAGTGGACCGTTGCGTGCCGGTCGAGGTCCTCGAACGCGGCGATGACCTCGACCGGTGCGCTGCCCGGCTCGATCGTGGGTGCCGGTGTCGCCGGGGTGGGGGTGAGCCACCAGTCGCCGGTAGGGGCCTTCTGTTCACGCAGAAGGGCGATCGCGGTGCGGGTCGCCTCCTGGGCGTGGAAGTCCGGTGTGCACCGGGCGTGCTGGATCAGGGCCGCCAGCCGGGTGGTCGGATCGAGCGCGGTGTCGTCGGCGAGGGAGGTGAACCAGGCCGATGCGGACGCCAACATGTCCGGCCGGGGCAGAGCCAGCTCGGCCATCGCCTCGACCAGCAGCAGCCGTTCGACCACCCCCGGTGCTGCGGGAAGCCGTTCCCGCAGCACCGCGGCAGCGCGTTCCGCATCGTCGACCAACAGCCCGAGCGCGGGTATCGCCGCCTGCCGCACCAGCCGGTCGGAATCCGTGGCGAACCCGATGAACGCCTCGGCCTGCTCCCGCATCAGCGCCGCGGCCTTGTAGTGGCCGGAGAAGTCCCAGCTGTTCTCCTCGGTCGCGCCGTACGCGAGCGCCGCGCTGCCGATGCCGACCAGCAGTTCGACCACCGCCGCCCGTACGGGCACAGCGGCGTCGCCGGCCAGCTCGAAGAGGAACGGCACGCTTGCGGCCGTGCACTGGTAGACGTCGCCCTGATGGTGGACGGCGCCGTAGAACCTGCCGAGCGCGTCCCCGCGCTCCTCCTCGTCGGAGGAGGCGAGCGCGTGCAGCAGCCCGGGCACCTCCTCCGCGGTGCCGTAGGCGTGATGCATCTGCGACCAGTCGATGTCGTGGAGTCCGTCGAACATGACGAACATTCTGCCCGTCGCCACTGACCTCTGGGGGCCAGGCAGGGTGCGGGGCAGGGGGCGGGACCTGACCTCTGAAGACGGCCTCCAGCCGGCGGCGGCGTCCTTCGAGATGACGGCCCCGGGCCTGCTGCGTCCGCGCGCTCAACTGCTGGGCGAAGCTCCGCAGGGAGTCGGCGTTCCTCGCGCCTTGATGCGGGCGGGCCGCCTCCGTGGCGCCGGGACCCTTTCTGCCGTCCGTGCCGGTCAGGGGCGGGTGAAGGTCACCTCGGGGAAGTCCCGGCTGGGGCCGTTGAGCAACGGCTCGCAGATGCCCTTGAGTTGGCGCTCGAAGAAGGCGCCGACATAGCTGGTGGTGATCGCGATCGACCGGGGAGCGTTCGGGATGGGCAGCACGCCGCTCTCGTTGACCAGGTAGTCCAAGTCGGTGAAGGTGTAGTGGTCGGCGCCGGCGACGGTGAGCCACCGCTTCCATCCGTCCAGGTTCGGCCAACTGCTGGTCCAGGACGGCACGATGTCCGGGCCGCTCGGGTCCGCGGCCGCGATCAGCAGGACCGGGCGGCCGCCGATGCCGGTCGCGGGAACCGGTGGCGTGATGGCGCCGTCGAGGTCGACACCGGCCAGCACGCGTCGGTCCGCGCCCATGGCGGCCAGGGTCGCATCGCCGCCGGCGGAGTGCCCGGCCATGCCGATCCTCGCCGGATCGATGAGCGTGGAGTACCGCCACACCGGGCGCGGACCGGTGAGCTCGGTGAGCAGGAAGGACACGTCCCGGGCGCGGCCCGCGGCGATCTGTTCCTGGGTGGCCGCGCCGGAGTTGTACGCGTCGCACGCCGTACAGGGCAGGATGCCGTCCGGGAACCGGGTGGCCGCCGATTCGTGGGCGTGGTCGACGGCCGCCACCACGAAGCCCCGACTGCTCAGTTCCTCGGCCAGCGCGGTGAGGGTGTAGCGGGGCACCGTGAAACCGGGCGACAGCACGACGAGCGGGTAGCGGCCCCGCGCCGGCGCCGCATCGGCCCGGGCCCACGTACGGGTGTCGGCGAGGCGGGCCGGTTCGAGGGCCCCCGGCAGACCCGCATAGGTGATCAACGCCGACGCCTCGGCGGTGCTCATGTACGCGGCAGGCGTGCCGCTGTCGGTGCGGGCAGGGTAGTAGAGGTCGACCATCAACTGTCGCGGTCCCGACTGCGGTGCCCACGGATCGGCGCGCCGGTCGTCGACGAGGTGCAGGGTGTCACGACCGACCGCGTACGGTCCGGTCGGCCTCGGCAACGACAACGCACTCGCCGTCTGGGCCTTCGGCGCACTGGACGCCGTCAGCGGTGTCGCGGCGGGTGCCGCGACAGCTGGGGCGGACACGCTCAGGGGGATGAGCACCATGGCGGTGGCGCAGCTCACCGCGTATCTGCTTGCCCACCGGATTGTCTTCATGGCGGCGATTCTTTCCACCGGCGCGGGGGCGCGGCATCCGGGTGGACCCCCGACAAGTCCCTGATTTCGACGGCGAAGGGGGTGGCCGGACGGCGCGGCGCGGCTAGCGTGACCGCATGGATCGAGATCAACACCTACTCCACGCCTCGTCGTTCGGCGCGGCGGCGGCCGCATACGCCGAGCACCGCCCGGACTACGCGCAGGACGCGGTGCGTTGGGCGCTCGAACCCGCTCCCGGCCCGCGCGTGCTCGACCTCGGCGCCGGAACCGGCAAGCTGACCGGCGTGCTGGCCGCGCTGGGTGCCGAGGTCATCGCGGTCGAACCCGACCCGGCGATGCTGGCCGAGCTGCGCCGTTCGCTGCCGGAGGTCCGTGCCCTGTCAGGGAGCGCGGAGGCGGTTCCGCTGCCGGACTCCTCCGTCGACGCCGTGGTCGCCGGCAACGCCATGCACTGGTTCGACATGGCCGTCGCGGGGCCCGAGATCGCCCGGGTCCTCGCCCCCGGCGGCGTCCTGGCCGGCCTGTGGAACGTGATGGACGACCAGGTCGCCTGGGTCGACGGGCTCGCACAGGTCAGCGGGGGCGAGGCCATCGGCCCGCGTGACACGCCCGCCGGCCGGCGCGCCGAGACGACCGGCATGCACCTTCCGAAGACCGGCGCGGCCGCCCGGTTCGGCTCGCCGGAGCAGGAGCAGTTCCCGCACGGGCAGCTGCGCACCGCCGACTCCCTCGTCGCGACCCTCGCGACCCGCGCGGGCGTGCTCGTCATGCCGGAGCAGGAGCGGGAGGCCAGGCTCGACCGGATCCGCGCGTTCCTCGCAGACCGACCGGAGACCGCCCAGGGCGAGTTCACGCTCCCGATGCTGACCGCCGTGCTGCGCGTCCGGCGACTGGATCCCGGCCCGGGGCCGGAGGCGTGGGGCTAGGGCGTGTCTTCAAACTCCCGTCGTCCGCCCGGAGGGCGGGCGTGGCGGCGTTGGGGTGCGTGCATCGCAAGGCGGAGGAGGGAGTCCATGCGGTGGGGGCACCTCCCGGCCGAAGGCTGGGGGCCATCGGCGACTGACGACAACGCGGCGAGGTGCGTGCCCCAACGCCAGCGCGCAGGCGGGAGTTTGAAGACACGCCCTAGTAGTACTTCGTTAGGTTGATTTGATCTTGTGGTCGTGGCGGTGCATGCTGCGGTCTGTGGATCTTGGTGAGGTGGAAAGGCTGCGCGGAGATCTCGGCGACTTCGTGGCCGAGGTCTTCGCGTCCCTGGCGCGTAAGGATCAGCGACGGCAGGGGGATTGCTATCTGCGCGGGCTGATGCTGGACGGGCGGCGCAAGTCGATCCAGCCGATGGCCGAGCGGCTGCCGGACGGGAACATGCAGGCGCTGCAGCAGTTCGTCAGCCAGTCGCCGTGGGACCACACGCCGGTGCTGCGGCAGATTGCGCGGAAGATGACCGCCGCGCTCGCGCCGGAGGCGTGGGTGATCGACGACACCTCGTTCCCGAAGGCCGGCGACCAGTCGGCGGCGACGTCAAGGCAGTACTGCGGCGCTCTGGGCAAACGCTCGCTCTGCCAGGTCGGGGTGAGCGTCCACGCCGTCACCGACCAGGCCTCCAGCCCGCTGTCCTGGCGGCTGTTCGTGCCACCGGAGTGGGGCGACCGTGGCGATGTCCGCCGCCGTCGCACCGGCCTGCCACCGGAGGTCGGGCACGTCGAGAAGTGGCGCCTGGCGATCGACACGCTCGACGAGCTGACCGCCTGGGGACTCGATCCCCAGGTCGTGGTCGCCGACGCCGGATACGGCCAGTCCGCCGCCTTCCGCCATGCCCTGCGCTCCCGGGACCTGGACTACATCGTGGCGGTGTGCGGCGACGAGACCGCGCCCCGCCACGACGCTGAACCAGTGGCTCCCGTCTACGGCGGTGCGGGACGCAGGACGCTGCCCCGCTACCGCGCCGACTCCGTCGCCCTGCACGAGCACGCAACCGAGGACGGCCGCCGGGTGTTTCGGCAGGTCACCTGGCGCCAGGGCAGCCGCGGAGCGATGCGTTCAAGGTTCCGCGTCCTACAGGTACGGCCCGCAGGGAAGATCCCCCGCACGCTCGCCACGGCCGACGCGGGCGGAAGTGCCGCCTGGGACGGCGTCCTGCCGGCCGAGACGCTGCTGGCCGAATGGCCTACGGGCGCGAGCGCGCCCACCGAGTACTGGCTGACCAGCCTGCCGCCCGACACCGCGATCCGCCGCCTCGTGCGCCTGGCCAAGATCCGCTGGCGCATCGAGCACGACTACCGCGAGATGAAGCACGGCCTGGGCCTGGACCACTTCGAGGGCCGCACCTGGCGAGGCTGGCACCACCATGTCACCCTCGTCACCGCCGCCCACGCCTTCCTCACCCTCCGGCGCCTCGACCCAAAAGTCGAGACGCCGGCCTGACCTTCTACCGAGTCCTCGACGCCATCCAGGACCTCATACGGGCCTGG
This sequence comes from Kitasatospora sp. NPDC058243, assembly GCF_042882025.1. Taxonomy (NCBI): domain Bacteria; kingdom Bacillati; phylum Actinomycetota; class Actinomycetes; order Kitasatosporales; family Streptomycetaceae; genus Kitasatospora; species Kitasatospora sp. NPDC058243. The sequence goes on along the minus strand of NZ_JBHVWW010000025.1, from coordinate 2,349 downwards.
ACCGGCGAATGCCCCACCTGCCACCGCGAGTTACCCAACATCCAGCGACCAGGACACACCAGACCACTACAGACCTAACGAAGTACTACTAGGGCCTATTTCGAAAGTTCTGGCCACGAACGTGTAGCAGTCATGGACACCGCGCCGTCCGGGCACCCGGCATGCTTTCGGCCCGGATCTCACCGATGGACTCCGAGGCACGCCGGAATGAGGGTTCTACGTCACCGTGAGCACAACCGGTTCAATGCCGACTGGCTCTCATCGTCCGCGGCGCGGCAGATCATCAACCGCTGGTCCGGATCTTGGAGTGGCATGAGTACTTCGAAGTTCACGGCGATCACACCTGCGTCCGGATGCCGCATCACCTTGTGTCCGCGGCCGTTGACCTTCACGTCTCCCTCGGCCCACAATCGCGCGAATTCCTCGTTACGGGTGGTGCATTCGGTGATGAGGTCGGTCAACGCCTGGTCCTCCGGGTGCGCGGCCCACGCTGCGCGCAGGTGGGCGATTCCCTCCCGCACGACGCGCTCGCGGTCGACATAGAACTCGCGTATTCCCGGGTGTACCAGGCACAGCCACATGGCATTGCGTTGCGACGGCGGCAGGGTGTCGAAATCCAGCAGCAGCCTCGCCATTTCGCCGTTCCAGGCCAGGATGTCGTAGCGGTGGTTCATCAGCACGGCCGGCAGCGGCGACAGGTCGGCGACCAGCCGGGCCAGCGGGGGTGCTGCAGTGGTGGCGGGCTTGTCGGCGTTGCGGGGGCGTTGCTGGGCCAGGTTGAAGAGGTAGGCGCGTTCGTCGGGGGCCAGGCGCAGCGCCCGGGCCAACGCCTCCACCACGTTCGCCGAGGGCCGCAGTCCCCGGGCCTGTTCCAGCCGCGCGATGTAGTCGATGCTGACCCCGGCCAGTTCGGCGACCTCTTCACGGCGCAGTCCCGGGGTCCGCCGGGCCTGCTGACGCGACGGCAGGTCGAAGTCCTTCGGGTCGAGGCGCTCGCGCCGGGTCCGCAGGAACGCGGCCAGCTCCTTTGCCGTGTCCACGGTGCGGGTCATCATGTTCGATCCAACAGCCAGGGTAGGACTGGTGTTCCCAGGAACTTCTTTCCCTTATCCCCGACTCGCGGCGGTCACAGACTTGTTCTCGACAACGGATGACAAGCACAGGAGGACACGATGTCGCTCACCCTCGACACCTACCGGTTGCTGGGCCGCTCCGGGCTGCGGGTCTCACCGCTGGCGCTGGGCGCGGCGACCTTCGGCACCGAGTGGGGCTGGGGTGCCGAGCAGGACGAGGCGCGTAAGCTGTTCGACCTCTACGTCGAGCGCGGCGGCAACTTCGTCGACACCGCCAACACCTACACCAATGGCAGCTCCGAGCGCCTGCTGGGTGAATTCACCCGCGACAACCGCGAAAGCCTGGTGCTGGCAACGAAATACACCACGCTGCGCCGGCCCGGCGACCCGAATTCCGGGGGCCCTCACCGCAAGAGCCTGTTCGCGTCGGTGGAAGCCAGTCTGCGACAGCTGAATACGGACTACATCGATCTGCTCTACCTGCACGTGTGGGATTTCACGACACCGGTCGAGGAGATCCTGCGTGGCATGGACGATCTGGTCCGGCAGGGCAAGGTCCTGTACGTGGCGATCTCCAACGCCCCGGCCTGGCAGGTGTCGCGCATGCAGGCGATCGCCGACCTGCGCGGCTGGTCGCCGCTGGTCGCCCTGCAGATCGAATACAACCTGATCGAGCGTACCGGGGAACGTGACCTGATCCCGATGGCACGCGAGATGGGGTTGGGCGTGGTGCCGTACTCGCCACTTGCCGGCGGGGTGCTCACCGGCAAGTACAGCCGCGACGACCTGACCACGACGAACACCGCGGTCGACGACGGCACCCGTAAAAATTTCAATATCGCCAACGGCGGGCTCACCGAACACAACCTGGACATCGCTGATGTCGTGAAGGAGGTCGCCGCGGAGCTGGGCCGCACAACCGCCCAGGTCGGGCTGGCCTGGACCCTGCAGAACCCGGATGTGACGGCATCGCTCATCGGCGCCCGCACTCTCGCGCAGCTGGAGGACAATCTGGGTGCCCTGGAGGTCGACTTCACGGCCTCCCAACTGGCCCGCCTCGACGAGGCCAGCGCGATCGAACTCGGCTTCCCGCACGACCTGCTCGCCAGCGACAGGATGCGCACGGTGACCCACGGCGACCTGAAGGTCGAAACCCGCCGCTGATACCCGGTCGAGCCCCGCCCTCTCTGTCAGCCTTGGGTGAGACATCCCGCTTTGTCGGGTTAGCCTGAGAGGGCCCGAGTAGGAGTTCCACCCCTGATGACCAGCACCAATC
>NZ_JBHVWW010000024.1:70093-106207 GCF_042882025.1 Kitasatospora sp. NPDC058243 | reverse complement strand
ACAGCGCGACCGCCAGCCGCTCGACGACCGGCTGTTCGGAGGGCGTCAGCGCCGCCAGGCCGGCTGCCGCGGACAGCAGGACGGCGTCGCGGACGGGGCCCTGCTCGCCGTCCAGGACGGCGTGGACCACGCCCGCGTTGTGGGCGGCGTCGCCGCCGCGCAGCGCGTCCGGGGCCGCCGTGGCGATCCCGAGCTCGCGCGGGTCGAGCCGCTCCTGCACGAACCGGCCGGTGGTCGCCGTCCAGACCGTCGAGGTGGTGGAGACGGACAGTTCGTCGAGGCCGTCGTCGCCCCGGAAGACCAGCGCGTCCACGCCCTGGCGGGCGAACACGGCGGCGATCAGCGGGCCCAGCCGGGGATCGGCGACGCCGACCGCCATGGCCGTGGGCGAGGCCGGGTTGGTCAGCGGGCCCAGCGCGTTGAACGCCGTCGGCACGCCCAACTCCTTGCGGGCGACGGCCGCGTGGCGGAACGCCGGGTGGAAGGCGGGGGCGAAGCAGAAGCCGATCCCGACCTCGCGCACCGAGCGGGCCACCTCCTCGGCCGAGAGCTCCAGCGCGATGCCGAGCCGCTCCAGCACGTCCGCCGAGCCGGAGGCGGAGGAGGCCGAGCGGTTGCCGTGCTTGACCACCCGGGCCCCGGCGGCGGCCGCCACGATCGCGGCCATGGTGGACACGTTCACGGTCTTCGCGCCGTCCCCGCCGGTGCCGACGATGTCCAGCGTCGGCCCCGGCACGTCGACCCGCACCGTGTGCTCGCGCGCGGCCCGGACCAGCCCGTCGACCTCCTCGGCGGTCTCGCCCTTGGCCCGCAGCGCCACCAGGAACCCGGCCAGCTGCGCCGGCGCCGCCTCGCCGCGCATCACCCGGTCCATCGCCCAGGCGGTGTCGGCGGCGCTCAGGTCCGTCCCGCCGATCAGCGCCGCGAGCAGCTGCGGCCAGCTGCGCGATTCACCATTCCCTGTCACTGGTCACCCATTCCGCTCGTCGATTCCGATGTGCGTGCGGTCAGCGCCCGGCGCCGACCGCGAGGAAGTTCTCCAGCAGCTGCATGCCGCCGGTGGTGGTGATGCTCTCGGGGTGGAACTGCACCGACTCGATGGGCAGGCTGCGGTGCCGCATGCCCATGACGTAGCCGTCGTCGTCGGCGGTCGCGGTGAGTTCCAGGTCCTCGGGCAGCGGCTGGGTGACGATCAGGGAGTGGTACCTGGTCGCGGTGAGGCTGTTGCCGAGGCCGGCGAACAGGCCGCGCCCGTCGTGCGTCACGGTGCTGGTGCGTCCGTGCATCAGCCGGTCGGCGACCTGGACCCGCCCGCCGAACGCCAGGCCGATCGCCTGGTGGCCCAGGCACACGCCGAGCAGCGGGACCTTCCCGGCGAAGTGGTGGACGAGCTCGACGTGGCCGGAGGCCGCCGGGTGCCCGGGGCCGGGGCCGAGCACGACCGCGTCGGGCGCGGTCGCGGCCAGCTGTTCGGGGGTGCGGGTGTGCGAGCGGACCACCTCGGTGTCCGCGCCGAGCGCCCGCAGGTACTGGTCGATGATGTGGACGAAGCTGTCCCGCGCGTCCACCAGCAGAACCTTCACGCCGTCAACTCCTCACCCGTCAGCGCCCAGTAGGCGGCACCCAGCTTCGCCAGCGTCTCGTTCCACTCGCCCTCGGGGGTCGAGTCGGCGACGATCCCCGCGGAACTCTGCACGGAGTACACCGCGCCGTCGTGCGCGATCGTGCGGATGCACAGCGCCAGTTCGCTCCAGCCGCCGACGTCGATCAGGCCGACGGCGCCGGCGTAGGCCCCGCGCGGCTCCCGCTCGATCTCGTGGATGATCTCCATGGCGCGCAGCTTGGGCGCGCCGGTCATGGTGCCGGCCGGGAAGGTCGCGCACAGCGACCGCCACACGTCGGCGTCCTCCTCCAGTTCGGCGCTGACCGTGGACACCAGGTGGAAGACGTGCGAGAAGGTCTCCACCACCATCAGGTCGTCGGCCGTCAGGGTGTGCGGCTTGCAGACCCGGCTGATGTCGTTGCGGGAGAGGTCGACGAGCATGACGTGCTCGGCCTGCTCCTTGGTGCTCGCCAGCAGGGCCTTGATCCGCCGCTCGTTCTCCTCCTCGTCCTGGTCGCGACGGGTGGTGCCGGCGATCGGGCGCATCACGATCCGGCCGTCCTCGATCCGGAACAGCAGCTCGGGGCTGGCGCCGATCAGCGTGCCCTCGCCGTTCGGGAGCAGGTACATGTGCGGGGAGGGGTTGCGCGAGCGCAGCCGCCGGTAGACCTCGACCGGCGTCAGCGCGGTGCGGACGTCGATCCGGTGGCCGACCTGGATCTGGTAGATGTCGCCGACCCCGATGTGCTCCAGGCAGCGCCGGACCCAGCCGTGGAAGGTGTCGCGGTCCACGCTGTCGTGCACGGACTGCGGGCGGGCGGCCGGCGGGCACGCGGCCTGCGGCTCCTGCCCGGCCGCCTCCCGGGCCGCGCCCGCGAGGTCGTGCCGGCCGTGCTCGCCGAAGGCCGGGCTGTCGGCCGTCCGCAGGACCGGCGCGCCGTCGGTGCCGTAGTGCACGCTGTCGCGGAACAGCGTCAGCACGGCGTCCGGGCGGGCCGGCGGCAGCGCCCGGGCCGGCAGGTCCTCCATGTGCCAGGCCGCGTCGTAGCCGAACCGGGCCAGGAAGCCGAAGTGGAAGCGGTCGCCGGGCAGGCCCGGCTCCAGGCCGAACAGGCCCTGTGCGCGCCGCAGGAACTCCCAGACGCGGGCCGGGTCGGGGGCCTCCAGCCGCCCGGGGGCGTCGGCGGCGGGGGTGAGGCCCGCCGCCTCGGCGGTCGCCCGCAGCACCGGGGCGAGCTCCGCGATCCCGTCGATCTCCAGGTACGAGCCGTACAGCCGGATCTCGGCGAGCGGGCCGCAGCCGAGTACCGCGGGCCCGCCCTGCCGGCCGGACTCGGTCAGGCTCTCCAGCAGGTACACCTGCTCCGCGCCGAGCCGGTCGCCCAGCCGCGTGTACAGCTCCAGCGGGTCGTGCGGCGGCAGCGGCGCGGTGCCGAGCCGGACGGCGAACGGAGGGTGCGATGGCGCGTCTGGCATCGGAATCCTCATCGTGAATGGCCGGCTGGGTACGGCCGGTGAACGAATGGCCCCCAGTCAATCCGTTCGTCCCGGAAGGCGGTCAGACCAGTTCTCCGGTGTGGGAGCAGGCCAATTCGCGGACGCTTGACCTTCTTTCCGCGGCCGGGCTGCAATGAGCGGGCCAGCGATTTCCGTTCCCATCCGAGGGCCGTGATGAATCGAATTCCGCAGACCGGAGCACCTGCCGCCTGGCGTTCCCTGCCGGCGGCCCAGCAACCGCAGTGGCCGGACCAGGCGGCGCTGCGCGAGGTGGTCGCCGACCTGTCGGCCGCCCCGCCCCTGGTCCTCGCCGAGGAGTGCGACCGGCTGACCGACCGGATGGCCGCCGTCGCCGCCGGCGAGGCCTTCGTCCTCCAGGGCGGCGACTGCGCCGAGACCTTCGGCGGCCTCACCGCGGACGCGGTCACCGCCAAGCTGCGCACCCTGCTGCAGATGGCGGTGGTGCTGACCTACGCGAGCGGCGTCCCGGTCGTGAAGATCGGCCGGCTGGCCGGGCAGTACGCCAAGCCCCGTTCCCAGCCGGACGAGACCCGCGACGGCCTCAGCCTGCCCTCCTACCGGGGCGACGCGGTCAACGGCCCGGAGTTCACCGAGGCGGCCCGCCGCCCGGACCCGGCGCGGCTGCGGCGGATGTACGAGGCGTCGGCGGTCACCCTCAACCTGGTCCGCGGCTTCGCGGCCGGCGGCAGCGCCTCCCTCTACCAGGCCCACCAGTGGAACCGCGGCTTCCTGGAGGACTCCGCCGAGGCCCGCCGCTACGAGGAACTGGCCGACGGCGTGGACCGCGCCCTGCGCTTCCTGCAAGCCTGCGGCTGCGACCCGGCCGGGCTGCTGGAGGCCGAGTTCTTCGCCAGCCACGAGGGACTGCTGCTGGACTACGAGCAGCCCCTCACCCGCACCGACCCGCGCACCGGGGCGCACTACGCCACCAGCGGGCACCTGCTCTGGGTCGGCGAGCGGACCAGGGGCCTGGACGACGCGCACATCGCCTACTTCGCCGGGATCCACAACCCGATCGCCGTCAAGCTCGGCCCCACGACCACCGCGGACGAGGTCCTCGGCTACGTCGACCGCCTCGACCCCGACCGCCGGCCCGGCCGGCTGACCTTCGTGGTGCGGATGGGCGCGGGCCGGGTGCGCGAACTGCTGCCGCCGCTGGTGGAGAAGGTCACGGCGGAGGGCGCCCGGGTCGCCTGGATCTGCGACCCGATGCACGGCAACACCGTCCAGACCGACGACGGCCGCAAGACCCGCCGCTTCGACGACATCCTGGGCGAGGTCGCCGGCTTCTTCGAGGTGCACCGGGAGCTGGGCACGCACGCCGGCGGCATCCACGTCGAGCTCACCGGCGACGACGTCACGGAGTGCCTCGGCGGCGGCGACCAGGTCCGCGCCGAGGACCTGCACCAGCGCTACGAGACGGCCTGCGACCCGCGGCTGAACCACCGCCAGTCCCTCGACCTCGCCTTCCGGGTCGCGGAACTGATGAAGGCCTGAAACCGCCCCGGGCGACGGTTGGCCGGATCGGTGCGCGCCGATCCGGCCAACCGGCATTTCCGTGCCGATTTTTCGTGGGTCACCCGAGGGTGCGGACGCCGATCGCAACCCGTCAGGCGGCGTCTTTTGGGGAGAACTGAATAGCGTTGACCCATTGACCGGGCCGTCCTTAGAGTGCCTTGCGATCCTGCGCCTATTCCTCTGGGGGGAGTGGAAACGGTGGGGCACAGACCTGGTTCCGGCATACGCCACGACGGCAGTTCCTCACCCGTGCCCCGGGTCGAGTACCGCATTCTCGGCCCGCTCGAAGCGCTCGTCGACGCCAGGCCGCTGAACCTCGGCGGGATCCGGCAGCAGACGGTGCTCGCCGCGCTGCTCCTCGACGTCAACCGGGTGGTCAGCGTGGACCGCCTGGTCCGCGCCCTCTACGAGGAGGCCCCGCCGGCCACCGCCCGCGCGCAGTTGCAGATCAGCGTCTCCGCCCTGCGCCGGCTGTTCGCCGCGCACGGCCTCTCCGACGTCATCACCACCCACCCGCAGGGCTACATGGTGAAGGCGGCGGACGACCAGCTCGACCTGCTCCAGGCCCGCGACCGGGTCGGGAAGGCGCGGGCGCTGCGCGACCAGAAGGCGGAGGCCCACGACCGCACGGCGGAGGACCGCGACCGCAGGGCGGAGGCCCAGGACCGCAAGGCGGAGGCCGCCGCCCTCTTCCGGCAGGCGCTCGGACTGTGGCGCGGCGACCCCCTCGGCGGCCTGCCCAGCGAGTCGATCCGCTCCGCCGCCGGCCAGCTCACCGAGCAGTGGGTCGGCGCCACCGAGGAGTGCATCCAGCTCGAACTCGCGCTCGGCCGGCACGGCGCGGCCGTCGGCGAACTCCTCGGCCTGGTCGACGAGTTCCCGTTACGGGAGCGGCTGCGCGGCCAGCTGATGCTGGCGCTCTACCGCTCCGGGCGCCAGACCGAGGCGCTCCAGGTCTACCGCGACACCCGCCAGTGGATGATCGACGAACTCGGCGTCGAACCCGACCCCCGGCTGCAGCGGCTCGAACTCTCCATCCTCGCCGGCGACCCCCGGCTCGACCTGCCCGACAGCCGTCCGGCCGCCGCCCACGGAGCCCCGGCCGCCGAGCCCGCCGCCGCGCCGCCCGTGGCGCCCGCCGCCCCCGCCGCCGTCCCGGAGATGCTCCCCGCCGACCTCGCCGACTTCACCGGCCGCGAGCACCTGCTCGCCGGCCTGCGCGAACGGCTGCTGCTCTCCTCCCACGACCAGTCCCGGCTGGCCGTCCCGATCGTCTCCGTCGTCGGCAAGGCCGGGGTCGGCAAGACCGCCGTGGCCGTCCACGCGGCCCACCAGATCGCCGCCGAGTTCCCCGGCGGGCAGCTCTTCGCCGACCTGCACGCCGGGGCCCCCGACACCGTCGGCCCGGCCCAGGTGCTGGAGCGCTTCCTGCGCGCCCTCGGCGTCAACGGCACCGCCATCCCCGACGGGCTGGAGGAGCGGGCCGAGATGTACCGGGCCCTGCTCGCCGAGCGCCGGGTGCTGATCGTCCTCGACAACGTCGCCACCGAGAGCCAGATCACCCCGCTGCTGCCGGGCAAGCCCACCTCGGCCGTGATCGTCACCAGCCGGCGGCACATCGGCAGCCTCGCCGGAGCCGTCCGGGTGGACGTCGACACCTTCGACCCCGAGCAGTCCGCGGAACTGCTCGGCCGGATCGCCGGCCCCGCGCGGGTGGCGGCCGAACCGGAGGCGGCGAAGGCGCTCGCCGAACTCTGCGACCACCTGCCGCTGGCGCTGCGCATCGCCGGCGCCCGGCTCGCCGCCCGGCCGCACTGGGAGATCACCGAACTGGTGGAGCGGCTGGAGGACGGGACCCGCCGGCTCGACGAGCTCAAGTACGCCGACGTCGGCATCAGGGCCGGCCTCTCGCTCACCTACGAGAGCGTCAGCGAGGACGCCCGCCGGCTGCTGCGGCGGATCGCCCTGATCGACGAGGGGCCGTTCTCCACCTGGGTCGGCATGGCGCTGCTCGACCTCCCCGAGTACCAGGTCCAGGACCTGATCGACGAACTCTCCGACGCCCAACTGCTGGACGCCGTCGGCACCGCGCCCGGCCGCCACACCCAGTACCGGCTGCACAACCTGATCCGGGTCTTCGCGCGCGAACGCCTCGTCGACGAGGAGAGCGTCGAGGAGCGGGAGGCCGCACTGGCCCGGGTGATCGGCTGCTTCCTCTACCTGCTGATCGAGGCGAGGCAGCGCGAGTACGGCCGCGACGTGCTGATCCGCGGCCGCGGCACCGCCCTGCACCCGCTGCCCGCCCGGACGGTGGACCGGCTGCTGGCCGAGCCGCTGCGGTGGTTCGCCCGGGAGCGGCCCATGCTCGTGCCCCGGGTCAGGCAGGCGGCCATGATGGGCCTCACCGCGCACTGCTGGGAACTCGCCGTCACCGCCGTGACGTTCCTGGAGACCCACGGCCGGCTCGACGACTGGCGCGACACCCACGAACTCGCCCTCGCGGCCGCCCGTAAGGGCGGCGACCGGCTCGGCCAGGCCGCCGCACTGCACTCCCTCGGCTCGCTCGCGCTGACCCGGCAGAACTTCGCCGCCGCCGAGGAGCGCTTCCGCCAGGCCGCCGGGATCTTCACCGACCTCGGCGACGACCTCGGCTCCGCCCTGACCGCCCGCGGCCTCGGCTACCTCGCCCGGGTGGACGGCCGGATCGACGAGGCGACCGCCCACTACCAGGCCGCCCTCACCGTCCTGCGGGCGAGCGGCGGCTCCGTCGCCGTCGCCTACGTGCTGCACAACCTGGCCCAGCTCAAACTGGGCGCGGGCGACGAGGAGGGCGCCGGGGAGCTCCTCGACGAGGCGCTGCGGCTCAGCCGGGAGGGCCGCGGCCGGAGGGTCGAGGCCCAGGTGCTGCACCGGATGGGCCAGAGCCACCTGGAACGCGGCGGCTACGACCGGGCCCTGGAGGCCTTCTCCCGCGCCCTCGACGTCGTCCGGCTGATCGGCGACCACACCGGCGAGATCTACGCCCTGCACGGCATCGGCGCGGCCCGCCACCGGCTCGGCGAGAGCGGCGAGGCCGCCCACGCCCTGCACCGCGCACTGCTCCTCGCGGAGGGCTCCAACGAGCGGCTGATCATGGGCCGGATCCTCGTCACCCTCGGCGAGTTGGCGCTCGGCACCGGGGAGGCCGACCTGGCGGTCCAGCACCTGCGGCGGGCCCGGTTGGTGTTCCGCCTGATGCGGACCCCCGCCGAGGAGGCCCGCACCCTCGACCTGCTGCGCTCCGCCCGGCTGGCCGCCGGTGACCCGGAGCCCCCCGCGGGCCCGGGTCCACCGTCCTAGTCGGCGATGAAGGCCACCGCGTAGTGGTTCAGCGAGAGGGTGAGGCTCACCCGGTGCCCCGACTCGCCGTCGGAGACCCGGAAGGTGGCCGCCACCTCGGGGTGCACGGTGAACAGGCCGAGCCCGCTGAAGTACCGGTCGACGTCGAACACCAGCCGGTAGAGGCCGCGTCCGCCGTCCGTCCCGCCCCACTCCTCGATCCGGCCGCTCGCGTCCGTTCTCCGCTCGACCACCGGCACCCACTCGTTGTCGACCAGCGACTCCAGTCTCGCGTCGAGGCCGGCGGCGGTGCGCCCGTGGACGCTGTCCAGCGCTTCGACGATGACCCTCGCCATCAGCCCACCCGCCCCGGGCGCGGTAACCGGGCCGGCGGACGTTCCTCGGACGGGATATCTCGCATGAAAACCACTCCTTGCCTCAGTACACGATGCATCGGGAAAAGGGCGCGTCAAGCCTATTGTCAGGGGTCCCGCTATCGGCCCGCCATCGAATGATTATTTGTTCGAAAAGTCTTGACGGACAGTGATTCCGGACCAGTAAAGTCACCGCTGCCAGCCACAATCCTCCGCCGCCGCACACCGCGACCTCCCGTCCGGTCGCCCGTCCGGCGGCGTTCCCGAAAGAGGCGGAAAATCCATGTCTCCGAAATCCGTCCCCACCGCACGGCGGCTCCGGGTATTCGACTCGACACTGCGCGACGGCGAACAGGCCCCGGGCAACGCGATGAACCCCGACCAGAAACTGGAGCTGGCCCTCGCCATCGAGGCCACCGGCGTCGACACCATCGAGGCCGGCTTCCCCAGCTCCTCACCGCGTGACTTCGAGGCGACCAGACTGATCGCGGGCGCGCTCACCACCGCCAAGGTGGCGACCCTCAACCGGGCCGTCCGCGCGGACATCGAGCTGGCCGCCCAGGCCGGCGGCGTCGAGCGCCACCAGGTCCAGATCATGGCCACCGGCAGCGACGTCCACCTGGAGCACAAGCGCGGCCTCACCCGGGCCGAGGGCCTGCACGAGATCATCGACAGCATCCGGTTCGCCCGCGAGCTGGGCTTCACCGACATCACGCTCGGCATCGAGGACGCCAGCCGGGGCAGCGACGACCTGCTGCGCCCGATGATCGAGGCCGGCATCGAGGAGGGCGCCAGCACGGTGGCGCTCGCCGACACCACCGGCTGCCTGATCCCCTCCGAGTTCGGCGCCCAGGTGGCGCGGGTCCGCTCCTGGATCCCGGACCACATCATCCTGTCCACCCACTGCCACCAGGACCTCGGGCTCTCCCTCGCCAACGCCCTGGCCGGCGTCGAGGCCGGCGCGGACGAGGTGCAGGCCACCATCGCCGGCATCGGCGAGCGCGCGGGCAACACCCCGCTGGAGGAGCTGGCCGCGGTGCTGCTCTACAAGGGCGAGCAGCTCGGCCTGACCAGCCGGCTGCGCACCGAGAAGTTCTACGAGGCCTACCAGCTGCTGGCCCGGATCATCGGAATGTCGACGCCGCGCAACAAGGCGATATTCGGGGAGAACGCCTTCGCCACCCAGGCCGGAATCCACCAGGCCGGAATGCTGCGCAATCCGGTGACCTACGAATACGTCGAGCCGCACAGCTTCGGCCGCGAGCGCGGAATTCTCATCGGCCGGCACTCCGGGCGCAATGTGGTCCGCAACCTGTTCGACCAGATGGGAATCGGCGCCGAGCACGACCTGCTCGACGAGATCTACGAGACCTACATCGCGGGCCGCGCCGACGGCACCTGCATCGAACTGGGCGAGCTGCGCGAGATCATCGCCGAGCGCCTGGAGCGCACCAGCGAGATGGCGGTGGCCAGCTGATGGGCGGCACCGAGCGCAACCTGATCGAGAAGGTCTGGCAGAGCCACGTCGTCGACCAGGCACCGGGCGAGCCCGACCTGCTCTACATCGACCTGCACCTGCTCCACGAGGCGAGTTCCCCGCAGGCCTTCGACGGCCTCCAGCTGGCCGGCCGCCGGGTCCGCCGGCCCGACCTCGCGCTCGCCCTCGAAGACCACAACGTGCCCACCAACACGCTGCTGGTCAAGGACGCGATGGGCAGCGCCCAGCTGGAGCGCCTGCGCGAGAACTGCGAGGAGCAGGGGATCGAGCTGTTCTCGCTCGGCGACGACCGGCAGGGCATCGTGCACGTGGTGGCGCCCGAACTGGGCTTCGTGCGCCCCGGCATGACCGTGGTGTGCGGCGACAGCCACACCTCCACGCACGGCGCCTTCGGGGCGCTCGCCTTCGGCGTCGGCACCAGCGACGTCGAGCACGTGCTCGCCACCCAGACGCTGGCGCTCCAGCGCCCCCGGACGATGTCCGTCGAGTTCGTCGGCGAGCCGCCGGCCGACGTCACGCCGAAGGACCTGATCCTCGCGCTGATCGCGCACATCGGTGCCAACGGCGCCAACGGCTACGCGATCGAGTACCGCGGCAAGGCCGTCGAGAACCTCTCCATGGAGGGGCGGATGACGGTCTGCAACATGAGCATCGAGGCGGGCGCCCGCGCCGGCCTGATCGCCCCCGACGACACCACGCTCGCCTACCTGCGCGAGCGCTGGGACCCGGCCGCCGAGGCCGACTGGGACGAGGCCGTCAGCTACTGGCAGTCCCTGCGCACCGACGAGGGCGCCGCCTTCGACCGCGTCGTCGAACTGGACGTCACCGGGCTCAAGCCCTTCGTCACCTGGGGCACCAACCCCGGCCAGGCCGTCCCGCTGGACGCCGCGGTGCCGGCGCCCGAGACCTTCGCGACCCCCGCCGAGCAGCAGGCCGCGCGCCGCGCCCTGGAGTACATGGGCCTCGAACCGGACGTCGCCCTGCGGGACGTCGAGATCAACACGGTCTTCCTCGGCTCCTGCACCAACGGCCGGATCGAGGACCTGCGGGCCGCCGCCGACGTGCTGCGCGGCCGCAAGGTCTCCGACCGGATCACCATGCTCGTCGTCCCCGGCTCGATGGCCGTCCGGGCCCAGGCCGAGGAGGAGGGCCTGGACCAGGTCTTCCTCGACGCGGGCGCGCAGTGGCGGCTCTCCGGCTGCTCGATGTGCATGGGCATCAACGCCGACCGCCTCCAGGGCATCCAGCGGGTCGCCTCCACCTCCAACCGCAACTACGAGGGCCGGCAGGGCACCCACGCCCGCACCCACCTGGTCTCGCCCGTCGTCGCCGCCGCCACCGCAGTGGTCGGCCGCCTGGCCGCGCCGACCGAGCTGTGACCGCGCCCGCCGGGCACACCCGCCCGACCCGTTCCACCGACCGCAGCCGGACCGACCAGCAGGGGGCAGAGGCATGAGGCAGCCGCTCACGGCGCACACCGGACAGGCCGTGGCCCTGTCCCGGGACGACGTCGACACCGACCAGATCATCCCGGCCGAGTTCTGCAAGCGGCTGACCAAGACCGGCTACGCCGACACCCTGTTCGGGCACTGGCGCAAGGAGCCCGGGTTCGTCCTGAACCAGCCGGAGCACCAGGACGCGAGCGTCCTGGTGGCGGGCCACAACTTCGGCACCGGCAGCTCCCGCGAGCACGCCGTGTGGGCCCTGCGCGACTGGGGCTTCCGGGCCGTCATCGCCACCAGCTTCGGCGACATCTTCCTGCGCAACGCGCTGAAGAACGGCCTGCTGGCCGTCGCCCTGCCGGTGCCCGTCGTCGCCGACCTCGCCGAACGCGCCCAGGCCGACCCGAAGTTCGAGATCACCGTCGACCTGGAGCAGCTGACCGTCGGCACCGACCTCGGGACCTGGGAGTTCGAGGCCGACCAGCGCGCCCGCTGGCTGCTGCTCAACGGCCTCGACGACATCGACGTCACCCTGCGCAAGGCCGACGCGATCGCCGCCTTCGAGCAGGGCCGCCCGGCCTGGATGACCAGCATCACCCGCGGCGCCTTCTCCTCCCCGGACACCGCGAAGCAGCGCCGGGCCTCCTGACGACCGCGCCCCCCGGCGCAGCTCCCAGGGCCGCGCGGCGGTGACCCTGCCCGACGCCCCCGGCCCGGCCGACCCGACCCACAACCGGCCGGCCCCACCCCAGAAACGGTGAGAGACCCATGACCAAGACAGTGACCGTCATCCCCGGTGACGGCATCGGCCCCGAGGTGACCAAGGAGGCCCTGGAGACCATCGAGTCGCTGGGCCTGGACCTCGCGGTCGACGTGCTCGACCACGTCAACGCCGACACCTACCTGCGGACCGGGGTCTCCCTGTCCGACGAGGACTTCGAGCGGATCAAGGCGAGCGACTCGGTGCTCTTCGGCGCCATCGGCGACCCCCGGGTGAAGACCTCGGACTACGGCCGCGGCGTCCTGCTGCGCCTGCGCTTCGACCTCGACCTGTACGTCAACCACCGCCCGGCCACCCTGCTCCAGGAGCGGCTGAGCCCGCTGCGCGACGCCCGGACCCGCGCCATCGACGCCGTGATCGTCCGGGAGAACACCGAGGGCCTCTACACCGACATCGGCGGAGTGCTGCGCGGGAACACCGTGCACGAGATGGCCGTCGACGCGGACGTCAGCACCTACATGGGCGTCTCGCGGGTGATGGAGTACGCGTACTCGATCGCCGAGCGCGGCGTCTGCATGGTCGACAAGTCCAACGCCGTCCGGCACGGCGGCCAGGTGTGGCAGCGGGTGTTCCGCGAGGCCGCCGCGAAGCACCCGGCCATCGACTCCACCCACCTCTACGTCGACGCCGCCGCGATGAAGCTGATCTCCGACCCGTCGCAGTTCGACGTGATCGTCACCAACAACTCGTACGGCGACATCCTCAGCGACCTGGCGGCCATGCTGGCCGGCGGCCTGGGCAACGCGGCCTCGGCCAACATCAACCCGGACACCGGGTTCGGCCTCTACGAGCCGGTGCACGGCAGCGCGCCCGACATCGCCGGCCAGGGCATCGGCAACCCCTTCGGCGCCATCCTCAGCTCCGCGCTGATGCTGGAGCGCCTGGGCTGGGCCGCCGAGGCGAAGGCGATCCAGCTGGCCGTCGGCACGGCCGTGGCCGAGGGCGCCTGCACGCCGGACCTCGGCGGCACCCTCACCACCGAGCAGGTCGGCGCCGCGGTCAGGGCGGCCCTCGCCGCGGCCTGACGGCATGACCCGCCCCCACCCCCCCCCAACCGCCGCCGTGGTCGCCCCACCGACCACGGCGGCCGGGTCCGTCCTCCCCGACACCGCCCGGCGGGCGGGCGTCCGAAGGCGGACCCAGGCCGCTCAGCCCCAGGGATTGTGCTCGTGCGATCCGCTGACCGCGGTACGGAACGTGGTGTGCTCGATCATCTCGTACGGACTCCAACTCCTGGACGGCGCGGCCGGTCGGCAGCGGCTGAAAGGATGGCTGAAGCCTGGCAGCCCCGGCCATCGGCCCGCTATCGACGCCCGGTGTCGACGCCCGCTGGGTATGCCCGCTGTCGACGCCCGCGCCCGGCCGGACGGCACCGGCTTCGGCGCCGCCGGGGCGGCGGGACCGGCTCGGTAGGATCCTGGCATGGGTGCGCAGGAAGAGGCGTGGGACACGGACGCGGCGGAGCGGGCGGTCGCGGTGCTGAAGGCGGTCGCCGACCCGTCCCGGTACCGGCTGCTCTGGGCGCTGACCCGGCGGGAGCTGCCGGTCAGCGAACTGGCGGAGCTGCTGGGCGCGCACGTGGCGGCGACCTCGCAGCACCTGGCCAGGCTGCGGGCGGCCGGGCTGGTCGTCTCGCGCCGGGAGGGCACCCGGATCTTCTACCGCGCCGCCGAGGTGCGCGGACTGCTGACGGAGGCGGCGCTGATCGCCAACGACCTGCCCGGGCGCGGTGACGGCGGCGACGGCGGCGGTACCGGCCCGGCCGCCGCGACGGCCGAGCAGCCGTTCGCCCGCGCCGTCCGCTCCGCCCGCCGCCGCCCGGCCACCGGCCAGGCCTGACTCCGGGGCTTCAGGCCGTCTCCTCGTCGAGCCGGTACTCCCGCAGGGCGGCGTCGTAGCCGAACAGCCCGGCGTAGCGGCCCCAGTCGGTGGCGGTCTCCAACTGCCGGTCGACCTGTTCGCTGGTGTAGTGGTGGGCGAGCAGGTCGCGGAAGAAGCCGGCGTGCACGGCGGCGCCGGGGCGGCCGCGCAGGCCGTTGGTGATCAGCCGGACCAGCGGGACGTCCACCGCGGCACCGGCGAAGATGGTCCGGGACTCCTGGACGTCGGCTCCGGCGAAGGCGGTGCCGGCCTCGGTGAGCAGCAGGTCGTCGCCGTGGATCTCGGCGAAGCCGAGCAGGTCGAGGGCGTCGAGCTGGGGGAGCATGTCGTCGATGTCGAGGCCGAGTTCGTCGGCGAGGTCGGCGAGGTCGCAGCAGCCGCCGCGGTGGGCGATCATCGCGGCGAGGCCGGCGAGGCCGTCCACGCTGGCCGTGGGCAGCGGGGTGTTGGCGACGGTGCGCCGGTCGGGCCGGGCGCCGTCGGCGCGGCCGGGCAGCCGGGTCTCCTTGGGGCGTCCGGTCATGATCCGGTAGACCCGGTCGACGAGTTCGTCGAAGGCGACGGCGTCGCGGTCGCGGGGCCGGTCGAGGTCGACCTCGACGGTCTCCCGGATGGTGCCGTACGGGCGGGAGCCGAGGACGACGATGCGGTCGGCCATCAGGACCGCCTCCTCGATGTTGTGGGTGACCAGGACGACGGCGCGGGTGGGGAACTGGCCGGACTCCCACAGTTCCAGCAGCTCGCCGCGCAGGTTCTCGGCGGTGAGGACGTCCAGCGCGGAGAAGGGCTCGTCCATCATCAGCACGTCCGGTTCGACGACCAGGGCGCGGGCGAAGCCGACGCGCTGGCGCATGCCGCCGGAGAGCTCCTTGGGGTAGGCGGACTCGAAGCCGGCCAGGCCGATCAGGTCGATGGCCTGGACGGCGGCCTCGGCGCGCTCCCGGGGCGGCACGCCGCGGGCCTCCAGGCCGAGTTCGACGTTCTGCCGGACGGTCAGCCAGGGCAGCAGCGCGAAGGTCTGGAACACCAGGGCGGTGCCCGGGTTGGCGCCGGTGAGCGGGGTGCCGCGGTAGGCGACGGTGCCGGAGCTGGGCGGGATCAGCCCGGACAGGCAGCGCAGCAGGGTGGACTTGCCGGAGCCGGAGCGGCCGAGCAGGGCGACGATCTCGCCGGCCCGGACGGTGAGGTCGATGCCGGACAGCACGGGCAGCGCGCCGTCGGCGCCGGCGTAGGCCTTGGTGAGGCCGACGGTCTCCAGCAGGACCTCGCCGTCGGCGGGGGAAGGTTCGGAGGGGGAGAACACGGCGGCGGCGGGCGGCGCGGGGCGGGCGGCGCGCGGGAACGGGAAGCGCATGCGGGGACCTCCGGGGCGGGGAGCGGGCGCGGGTCAGAGCGAGTAGCGGCGCTCGGCCAGGCGGTAGAGGCGGCGCCAGAGCAGCCGGTTGAGGGCGACGACGTACAGGCTCATCACCGCCACCCCGGCGAGCAGGTGCGGGTAGTCGCCGCGCTCGGTGGCCCGCGCGATGTACGCGCCGAGGCCGGTGGCGGTGAGCGTGGTGCCGCCGAAGGTGACGACCTCGGAGACGATGGAGGCGTTCCAGGCGCCGCCGGAGGCGGTGAGGCCGCCGGTGACGTAGGCCGGGAAGATCCCGGGGATGATCAGCCGCCGCCAGCGCTGCCAGCCGCGCACGCCGAGGTCGTCCATGGCCTCGCGCAGGTCGGTGGGGATGGCCATGGCGCCGGCGATGGTGTTGAACAGGATGTACCACTGGGCGCCGAGGGCCATCAGCAGGACGCCGCCGAGGTCGATCGACAGCCCGGTCCGCAGCAGCAGCCAGACGACCAGCGGGAAGAGGAAGTTGGCCGGGAAGCTGGCGAGCACCTGCACCAGCGGCTGGGCGATCCGGGTCAGCCGGGGGGAGAAGCCGATCCGCACGCCGACCGGCACCCAGACCAGGGTGGCGACGGTCACCAGGACGACGACCCGGGCGAGGGTGGCGAGGCCGAGCAGCAGCGGTTCGCCGAACACGCCGAGGCCGGTCGCGCCGTGCAGGTAGCGGCCGAGGTCGACCAGGCCCCAGAGCACGAGGCCGCCGGCGACGGCGGCGAAGGCGGCGTCCCCGGCGTGCCGCCGCCCGGGGTCGGCGGCCAGCGGGCGGTCGTCGGTGCCCAGCAGGCGCCCGGCCCGGGAGAGCGCCCGCCACCCCGGGCGCAGCAGCCGGCCGAGCAGTCCGGGCCAGTGCGAGCGGCGCAGCAGGTCCAGCACGACGGAGCGCTGCACCTCGGTGGCCTCGGACTGCTCGTTCTTGAAGCGTTCGGCCCAGGCGGTGAGCGGGCGCCAGAACAGCAGGTTGACGCCGACCACGAGGACGGCCATGGTGGCGATCGCCCAGCCGACCCGGCCGAGGTCGCCGGCGGCGATGGCGGCGCCCGCGTAGGAGCCGACCCCGGGCAGCGCGTAGCGCTGGTTGTCGACGCTGATCGCCTCGGAGGCGACCAGGAAGAACCAGCCGCCGCCGAAGCTCAGCATGCCGTTCCAGACCAGGCCGATCATGCCCGAGGGCAGTTCGACCTTCCAGAACCGCATCCACCGGGTGAAGCGGAACGAGCGCGACAGCTCGTCGAGTTCGGGCGGCAGCGAGACCAGCGAGCAGTAGAAGCCGAAGGTCATGTTCCAGGCCTGGGAGGTGAAGATGGCGAACACCGCCGCGCACTCCAGGCCCAGCACGGAGCCGGGGAACAGGGCGAGGAAGCCGGTCACCGCGACGGTCAGGAAGGCGAGCACCGGCACCGACTGGAGGATGTCCAGGGCCGGGATCAGGACCCGCTCCAGCCGGCGGCTGCGGGCCGCGGCGTAGGCGTAGCCGAAGGTGAAGACCACCGACACGGCGAGCGCGGCGAACATCCGCAGCAGCGAGCGGGCCGCGTCGTACGGCAGCCGGGCCGGGTCGGTGTCGACCGCCGCGTTCCGGCCGGTGGAGAACCGGACGGTGGTGCCCTGCCCGACCCGCAGCGCGAGGTAGAGCAGCACCAGGACGGCGGCCGCGACGAGCGCGTCCACCCAGGTCATCCGGGCCAGGCGGGCGGCCGTCCGGGACGGCAGGGAGCCCCGGGCGGCGCCCGGGGCCGGCTTCGGCAGGGTCATGGGGTGCACCTCCGGCGCGCACCCGGGGCCCCGGGTCGGGAGAGGTGCGTGCGACGTCAGCGGGATCGGGACGAACGCCGCGTCACCCCCGGGGCCGTCGCGTCAGGCGCGTGGGCGGGCGTGGGGGAGGCGGCCGGTACGGCGGCGCGTACTGGGAGGGTCTTCGCCCATGGCCGCCTCCTCCGGTGGTGTCGTCCGGTGTCGTCCCGGCCCGTCCTGCGGGCCCCGGGCAGTCTGCTCCTTCGGTACGTCCGTAGGCAAATGGATCCGGGGTTCCTCCGCGCGCCGGCTCAGGCCGCTTCGACGAACTCCAGCAGGTTGCCGACCGGGTCGGTGGTGTAGAAGCGGCGCCGG
The DNA here is from genome assembly GCF_042882025.1 of Kitasatospora sp. NPDC058243. Classification (NCBI taxonomy): domain Bacteria; kingdom Bacillati; phylum Actinomycetota; class Actinomycetes; order Kitasatosporales; family Streptomycetaceae; genus Kitasatospora; species Kitasatospora sp. NPDC058243. The sequence continues at coordinate 88,775 of NZ_JBHVWW010000024.1, read as the reverse complement.
GGCGGCAGGCTGTCGTCCCACACCACGAGCGCGCCGAGCTCGGACAGCCGCGAGGCGAAGTCGTCGATCTCGGAGACCGCGATGCCGGGGTGGGCCTTGGTGCTGGGGCGGAAGCGCTCCTCGATGCCGAGGTAGAGCCGGACCCGGCCGCCGTCGGCGGCGAACCAGCAGCCGCCGCCCTCGGTCAGCGGCCGGGGCTTGGGGATCTCGGCCATCTGCAGGACGTCGCCGTAGAAGGCCCGCAGCAGGGCCTCGCTGCCGGGGGGTGCGGAGAGCTGGACGTGGTCGAGGGCCGTGATCACTGCGGCCTCCTGTCGGGAGCGGTGTGGTGCCGGGCCGCGGTGACCAGCAGCCGGGCGGTCGGGGTGGACAGGTCGAGGTGGTGGGCGATCCACTGGGGGTCGTGCCCGTGGGTGGCGAACACCCAGGCGGTGTAGAGCCGGTTCAGGCCGGGGGCGCCGGGCGACAGCAGCAGCGGTCGGACCTGCTCCATCGGGAACCCGTCCAGGGAGCGGGCGCTGAACCACTGGGTGTCGTCCTCGCCGGGGTCGGCGGGTCGGGCGGTGCCGCGCCCGCTGCGGGCGAGCAGCAGGGCGAGGAGCAGTCCGGCCGCCGAGGCGCCGATGAGTACGCCGGAGAGGAAGAGCCGCAGCCGCCCCGGGGCGACGCCGACGGCGATCCCCTGGAGGGTGAGGAGGAGCAGGACGCCGCACAGCGCCGTCCCTCTGCTGGTCCAGGGGAACAGGGCGGTTCTGGTCACGGCGGTGTCCTCCTTCGGTGGGGTGCTGGCCGGCGGGGTGCCGCCGGGGCGGGCGATCGGGCCTCGGGCGGCGCAGTCGGGCGGCGCGGCCGGACGGCGGTCAGGCGACGCGGGTCAGGCGGGGGTCGTACTTGTAGCCGATCTGGCGGACGGTGGCGATCGCCTCCCGGTGGCCGGGGCCGAGCTTGCGGCGGATCCGGGCGATGTGGGTGGCGATGGTGCGGGTGTCGCCGGTGTCCGGCCGGCCCCAGACCGTCTCCATCAGCTGGCGGCGGGAGTGGACCCGCAGCGGGTTGTCGACCAGGTGCGCGAGCAGCTCGAACTCCAGGTAGGGGAGTGCCAGTTGCTGCCCGTCGACGGTGACGGTGCGCTGTTCGGGGTCCACCACCAGGCCGGTGTCCGGGTCGACGGGGGGCCGGGGGGCCGGTGCGGGGCGCGGCCGCCGGGGCGGGGCGGCGGCGGTGTGGTCCGAGAAGATGGCTTCGAGCCTGGGGTAGCGCACGGCCATGGCGGATGCTCCTTCGGCGGGTCGGTGCGGATCTGTACGCATCGGTACGGGTGGTCAGCGGGCGGGGTGCCAGGGGTGCCAGGAGGCTTCCAGCCGGGCGGTGCCGTCCGGGGCCGTGACGGTCCGCCAGCTGGCCCGCAGTCGGGCGGGGCGGTCGGCGGAGGCGGCGGCCGGTGCCGGGGCCCGGGCCGTGACGGCGTGCAGGACGGGGCTGTCCAGCGGGCTCTCCGCCAGGCGTCGGCCCACGGCGGCGAGCGCGGCGCGCAGGCGGCCGCGGCCGGCGGACGGGAGGGAGTGGTGGAACGCGGCGACGATGGACATGGCAGGTCACCTCCGTGACGGGGCAGCGGGTGAAGGGGGTGCGCGAGGGCGCGGGGTGGTGCGGTCGGCGGGGCGTCAGCCGTGCGGCCGGTGGCGGGCGGCGGCGCGGCTGAGGCGGCGCGCGGCGGCCGGCGGGAGGTCCGCGAAGTCGGCGAGCCAGTCCGGGCGGTGGCCCTGGCGGGCCAGCAGGTAGGCCAGGTGCACGCGCGGCTCGTACGCGCAGGCCCGGGTGTTGGGCGTGCCGGAGTGCGGGCAGGCGCCGGGGTCGTCGAGGCGGTACTTCCTCTCGACGCCGTCGTGCAGGGCGAGGCGGACGCGCGGGCAGTGGTGGTGAAGGGCGGTGCGCATGGCCGTACTTCCTTCCTTCCCCGGGTGCGGGGCGGTCGAGGTTTCCGGGTCGGGGCCGGGGCGGCGGTACTGTCGGGCGCCGCCCCGGCGGCGGCTCAGTGGTTGAGCGCGGTCTGGACGATCTTGATGATGACCATCACCATCGCGACCAGGAGGTAGGCGCGCAGGGCGCCCATGCCGACCTTGCGGGCGGTGGACATGACCGGCTTGCCGAGGGTCTCCAGCGGGGGCATCCGCCATTCCTCGCGGCCGGTGCGGTCGACGGGGTCTTCCTTGGTGGCGGTGCGGCCGATGGTGAAGAAGTACCCGGCGACCAGCACGGCGGCCACGCCGCAGCCGGCCATGATCCACAGGATCGCCTGCGAGCTGATGTCGGGCCAGACCACGGCGGCGGTCAGGATCAGCGACAGCATCACCAGCACGCCGACCACGGCGGAGGTGAAGGCGTTGGTCTTGGGCCCGTTGACCCAGGGCCCCAGGACGGCCTTGTCGTTGCACAGCAGCAGCAGGAACACCGTCGCCGAGGGCAGCAGCACACCGGCCAGCACCTGGACGAACTGCGTCATCAGGCCCTGGGTGTAGCCGGTGGACAGCAGCGTGATCGCGGCCGCCGCGACCACCAGGCCGGCGTAGATCGCGTAGAAGCCCTTGGCGCCCTTGACGCCCCGGTGCAGCGAGTGCCTGATGCCGAACACGTCGCCGATCGCGTAGGCGGTGGAGAGGGACACGGCGAAGGCGCCGATGATCGAGGCGTCCAGCAGCGCGATGGCGAACAGCACACCGACCACGTGCCCGGCCTTGTCCTCAAGGCCCTTGGCGACGGCGGCCGCATCCGAGAACTGGCCGAAGCCGTCGGTGCCGGCGAAGGCCGCGGCGGTGAAGCCCATCATCGCGGCGGCGCCGACGATGACGATGGCGATCCCGATCCACAGGTCGACCTTCTCGTACTTCATGAAACGCGGCGTGATCCGCTTGTCGATGACGTACGACTGCTGGAAGAACAGCTGCCACGGGGCGACGGTGGTGCCCACGATGGAGACGATCACCAGCATCACGGCCGCCAGCTGGCCCGAGCCGCCCGGCATGCTCGGCACCGTGAAGTCGTGCGCCATCTGCGAGGTCTTCGGGTGGACCATGAAGTAGATCGGCACCAGCAGCAGCGAACCCACGCACAGCGTGACCGCGACGCGCTCGAAGCGCCGGAACGAGCCGGTGAACGCCGAGGCGATGATCACCACCGCCGCCAGCACCACCGCGGCCACCTTCGGCAGCCCGAGGTACCCGGCCGCCAGGGTGACACCGATGAACTCGGTGACCAGCGTCAGCGCGTTCAGCAGGAACAGGTCGATGACACTGAACGCGCCCCAGAACTTCCCGAAGCGCTCCAGGATCAGCCGGGCGTGCCCGACACCGGTGACGGCGCCCAGGCGCAGCACCATCTCCTGGTTCACGTACAGCACCGGGACCAGCATCAGCAGCGTCCACAGCAGCTGCGTGCCGTAGTTCTGCCCCGCCTGCCCGTACGTCGAGAAGGCGCCCGCGTCGTTGTCGCCGACCATCACGATCAGGCCGGGGCCGACGATCGCCAGCAGGGTCTTGAGCCTTGCGGACAGGCCGTGGCGCGGTGTGGTGTCGTCGAGCCGGATGGTGCCGAGCGCACCCTTGATGTCGCCGACGTGGGCGTCGTCCAGTACCGCTGAACGCGGGGCGGGGACCTTGGAGTCGAGCGTGGCGTTGGTGGTCATGACGATCCTCCCGTGGGCCCCGGGCAGGCGGGGCGATCGGGGGCGCACGGCGGCGATCCCCCTGCGGACGGGCGCGGCGCATCGCCACCCGGCGGTGCGGGCCCGTTCGGGCACGGCGAAGCCGGGTGTCCAGGTGATGAGCCGTCAGAGATGTGCGCAGGGAGGGTCGTTACCGCGTGCCGGGAGTGTGCGAGGACAAGCGGGGGCAGGGGCAACTGTGGCCCGGACTACTGCAATCCATGTCTCTCGCCTCCTCCCGGTCGACGCACCCCGTGGTGCGTGTGATCGACGCGGCAAGGAGTTCGCCGGCGCGCGAAGCGACCGCCGGTTCACCCCAACTCGTCAGAGCTTTGGCACTCCACGGCGTGTCCAGCCCGGTCGGGCCGGAAGCCACTTCGGATCAACCCTTAGGTCGGGAAGATCTGTCCTAACCCTGGGCGTCTCTCGACGTCGTCGGATCAGTGGCCTGTGTCCGTGAAGAAGCCTCACCGAACGAGGTGCCTTCTTCAAACCTCCAGAAGCATAGACCGCGCGGAGGCCGATACTTGCGTACTTGGTAGAACCTTTACCTTCTGTCCCGGCGGCCCCGGCCGGAGCACGGCGGGGCGGATCGGGTGACGTGGGGTTTTGCCGCCGAGCCGCCACGGAACGACTTCCCACCGCATCGGCAGCAGCACCAGGTTGCGCCCGAATCCGAGGGGTGGCATGGCGTCCGCAGGCTCCCAGGACGGTCCCCGGCAGGCGCGGGCCCTCGTGCTCGCCCGCCACGCGAAGCTGTGGCTCGTTCCGAGCATCCTGTGCGGCCTGCTGGCCGTGGTGCTCTCGCTGCTCTACATGGGCGGCATCCTCAACCCGACCGGGCACCTGCACCGGCTCCCGATCGCCCTGGTGAACGCGGATCAGGGCCCGCCGCCGCCGGGCCGGACGGAGAGCCTGGGCGCGCGGCTCACCCGGGAGATCGTCGCCGGGACGCCCGGCAGCACCGTCGACTGGCGCCAGGTCGACCAGGCCGAGGCGATGGACCAGCTCTCCACCGGGAAGGTCTACGGCGCGCTGCTCGTCCCGAAGGCGTTCACCGCCGACGTGGCGGTACTGACCACCGGCCGGGCCACCGAACGGCCCACCCTGACGGTGCTGACCAACCCCGGCCTCGGCAGCCTCGGCTCCTCGCTGGCCTCCCAGATCACCCAGTCCGCCGCCCACCAGGCCTCGCTGGCGCTCGGCAAGGAGCTGACCGCCGCCGCGCCGCCGGCCGGTCCCGCCGGCTCCGGCTCCGGCACGGGCACCAGCGCCACCGCGCGGCTGCTGCTCGCCGACCCGCTCGCCGTCACCACCCGGGTCGGCCACCCGATCGGCACCCACAGCGGGCTCGGCCTGAGCGCCTTCTACTACACCCTGCTGGCCGTGCTGACCGGCTTCATCGGCGGCAACATCATCCACAACGGCGTCGACACCGCGCTCGGCTACAGCGACAGCGAGCTCGGCCCCTGGCACACCCGGCGCCCGACCGTCCCGATCACCCGCACCCAGACCCTGCTGCTGAAGATGGTCATGACGGCCGGCATCATGCTGCTCACCACCACCCTGGTGATGCTCTGCTCCGTCACCGTCCTCGGCATGGACGCCCCGCACCAGGCGCTGCTCTGGGTCTTCGCCTACTGCGCCAGCCTCGCCGTCGGCCTCGGGGTCCAGGCGATCAACGCGGCGTTCGGCGGGATCGGGCAGCTGGTGTCCATGTTCGTCTTCATCGCGCTGGCGCTGCCCTCCTCGGGGGCGACCATCCCGCTCCAGGCGGTGCCCGGCTTCTACCGCTTCCTCAGCGTCTTCGAGCCGATGCGCCAGCTCAGCGACGGCATCCGGGCGATCCTGTTCTTCGACGCCCGGGCGGACGCGGGCCTGGCCCGGGGCTGGACCATGATCGCGGTCGGCGTGGTGCTCGCCCTGGCCTTCGGCTTCGGGATGACCCGGTACTACGACCGCAAGGGCCTGCACCGCTGGACGCCGCAGCCGTCGGAGTAGACGAAGTCGTCGGCGTAGGCGCCGCGCCTGATCCCTACGCCTCCTACGCCTTGGTGACGGTGACCTTGAGGTGCTTCATGATCGGCTGGTCGCTCTGGGTGCTGTAGTCGCCGATCGCGCACAGCACGTTCATCTCGGGCATGTAGCCCGCCGCGCAGCCGCGCGGGATGTCGTACGGGATCGCGAGATAGCCGTTCAACGTGCGGGTGCTGCCGTCCTTCGCGGTGCTGGTGATGTCGACCGGGTCGAGCTCGGCGATGCCGCGCTCGCGCATGTCGTCGGTGTTCAGGAAGACCAGCGTGCGCAGGTTCCGCACGCCCCGGTAGCGGTCGTTGTCGGAGTAGATGGTGGTGTTCCACTGGTCGTGGGAGCGCATGGTGCCCAGCGCCAGGGTGCCCGGGGCGGGAACGACGTCGGGAAGCGGGGCGGTGGAGAACTCGGCCCGCCCGGAGGGGGTGAGGAAGACCAGTTCGCGGGCCGGCTGCTTGATCCGGAACCCGAGGGGCAGCCGCACCCGGCGGTTGAAGTCCTCGAAGCCGTCCAGGGCCCGGGACATGGTGTCGCGGATGCGGTCGTAGTCCTCGATGTACCACTCCCACGGTGTCCCGCTGTCCGGCAGCGCCGCGCGGGCCATCCCGGCGACGATGGCGGGCTCGGACAGCAGGTGCGGGGAGGCCGGGCGCTTCATGCCGACGGACAGGTGCACCATGCTCATCGAGTCCTCGACCGAGGTGCTCTGCACCCCGCCGCGCTGGTGGTCCTTCTCGGTGCGGCCCAGGCACGGCAGGATCAGCGCCCGGCGGCCGTGCACCAGGTGGCTGCGGTTCAGCTTGGTGCTCACCTGGACGGTCAACTCGCAGCCGCGCAGCGCCTCGTAGGTGTAAGGCGTGTCGGGCGCGGCGAGCGCGAAGTTGCCGCCCATGGCGACGAAGACCGTCACCTCGCCGCGCCGCATCGCCTCGACGGCGGAGACGGTGTCCAGGCCGTGCGCGCGCGGCGGGTCGATCCCGCAGGCCTCGGCGAGGCGGTCCAGGAACTCGGGTGAGGGGCGGTGGTCGATGCCGCAGGTGCGGTTGCCCTGGACGTTGCTGTGCCCGCGCACCGGCGACGGGCCGGCGCCCTCGCGGCCCAGGTTGCCGCGCAGCAGCAGGAGGTTGACGATCTCCCGCACGGTGTCCACGCCGTGCTCGTGCTGGGTGACGCCCAGGCACCAGCTGACGATGGAGCGGTCGGCGTCGCGGTAGACCCGGGCGGCCTTGAGGACCTCGGCCCGGCCGAGCCCGCTCTGCCGCTCGATCTCCTCCCAGGGCGTGGCCCCGCACAGCGCGCGGTAGGCCTCGAACCCGGTGGTGTGGCGCTCGATGAACTGCCGGTCCAGGGCCTGGGGGTCGGCCGTGGCCTGCTCCAGGATCGCCTTGGCCATGCCGCGCACCAGTGCCATGTCGCCGCCGATGCGCGGCTGGAGGTTCAGCGTGCTGGTCCTCGTGGACTTGAACAGCGCCATGTCCACGAAGTCGTGCGGGACGATGGTGCGGGTGGCGGCCGCCTCGATCAGCGGGTTGATGTGCACGATCTGCGCGCCGCGGCGGTGCGCGTCGGCGAGGGCGGTGAGCATCCGGGGCGCGTTGGAGGCGGCGTTGACGCCCATGATGAACAGCGCGTCGGTGACCTCCCAGTCCTTGAGGTCGACCGTGCCCTTCCCGGTGCCCAGCGAGGCCTGGAGGGCGCGTCCGCTGGCCTCGTGGCACATGTTGGAGCAGTCCGGCAGGTTGTTGGTGCCCAGTTCGCGGGCCATCAGCTGGTAGAGGAAGGTGGCCTCGTTGCCGAGCCGGCCGGAGGTGTAGAAGGCGGCCCGGTTCGGGCCGTCCAGCTCGCGCAGGGTGCGGCCGACCAGCTCGAAGGCGTCCTTCCAGCTGATCGGGACGTAATGGTCCGAGCCGGCGTCGTACACCATCGGCTCGGTGAGGCGGCCCTGGTCCTCCAGCGCGAAGTCGCTCCACCCGGACAGCTCGGTCACCGAGTGGGCGGCGAAGAAGTCGCGGCCGACCCGCTTGCGGGTCATCTCCCAGGTGACGTGCTTGATGCCGTTCTCGCAGATGTCCAGGTGCAGGCCCTTGGTGTCGTCCGGCCAGGCGCACCCTGGGCAGTCGAAGCCGCCGCTCTCGTGGTTCATCCGCATGATCGCCCGGGGCCCGTCCACGTACGCGCCCTCCTTGACCAGGAAGCGGGTCACGCTCTTCGCGGCACCCCAGCCGGCGGCCGGGTGGTGGTACGGCGCGAACCGCGGCGGCCCGACGGGGTCGGGGCCCACGGCCGGCTCGTCCTGGGCGGCGTGGTTCTGCGTGGGGTCCTGCTGGGGGGCGTCCTGCGCGCGGTCGTCGGGGGAGCTCACGAAGCCCGCCGTCCGCCGACCGACAGCACGACCGCGCTCGCCGCGCCGTTCGGCGCCTCGTAGTTCACGGTCTCCCCGGCGTGCCGCCCGAGCAGCGCCCGCCCGAGCGGGCTGTCTGCGGTCACCAGGGTCTCCTCCCGCACCTCGGCGAGCTCCGCCACCTCGACGGTCTCCTCCACCCCGTCCGCGAACCGCACGGTGACCGTGGAGCCCACCCCCACCACCTCCGTGGACGGCGGCCCGGCGGCGGCCCCCTCGCGGACCCGGGCCTCCAGCTCGGCGATCCGCTCGTCCAGCCGGGCGACGTCGTCGGCCCGCTGCAACTCGTCCGCCGCGTCCGCCCGGTCGCCCACGTCCTCCCCGCGCAGCGTCCCCACCACTTTCGCCCGCTCGGCGCGCAGCTCGGCCAGCTCCTCCTGCACGGCACGCAGGGCCTCGGCACTGATGGGCTCGGGACCGTCTGTCATGGCTGCTCCCGGGTCGTTCGCGGAACGCTCAAGCACGGGTCGCTTCCATTACCCCACCACCCCGCACCCCCGGCAAATCCGGCCGCCGGATGTGCCCGGATCCGCCGAATCGGTTCGGGCGGGTACGGCCGTCCGGCACAATGACGCCCATGACCAGCGTCGACGACCCGAGTGCGGGCCCGCCGGTCGGCGACACCGACCGAGCCGACGAGCGATACCGGCCGTTCGCGCATCTCGCCACCGAGGGCCGCGAGCTCTACCGGCAGGTGATGGGGGTGTTCGTCCGGGCCAAGCAGGAGTTCACCGTCCACCTGCGCCCGGAGGACGTCCACCTGGGCCTTCCGCCGGAGGGGCGACCGTCGGTGGAGGCGGTGGCCACCGCGCTGGAACGACTGGCCAAGTGGGGGAACCTGCGGCCCGATCCCGACACCGGCCGGGTCACGGCCCTGGAGGACTTCTACCGCTCCCGGTACATCTACCAGCTCACCCGAGCGGGAGAGGCCGCGGAGGAGGCGCTGGCGGCGTACGACGCGGCGCTCGGCCGGCGGGGCGAGTTGCAGGCGGTCGCCCTCGCCGACATCGCCGTGCACCTGCGGGCGCTGTTGGCGCTGGCCGACCGGGACGAACCGGACCCGGCGGTGACGCACCTCGCGCTCCTCGCCCTGGTGGACCGCTTCTCGGGGCTGGCCGAGAACGCCCGCGCGTTCATGAGCTCGCTCCAGCGGACGGTCGACCTGCACGAGGCCGAGGTCGAGGTGTTCCTCGCCTACAAACAGCGGTTGATCGACTACCTGGAGCGGTTCATCGAGGACCTGGTGACCCGGGGCGCCGAGATCGCGGGGCTGCTGGAGCACCTCGGCGCGTCCCAGGACGGGCGGATCGGGCCGCTGCTGCGCCTGGCCGTCGAGCGTGAGGCCGCCGACGCCGCTCCGGACCTGGCCGCCGAGGCGCTGGCGGCGGGGGAGCGGCGCTGGACCGGCCGCTGGGACGGATTGCGGGCCTGGTTCCTCAGCGTGCCGGGCCGCAGTTCGCAGGCCAAGCTGCTGCGCTCCGCCGCCCGCCAGGCGATTCCCCAACTGCTCAGCGTGGTCCAGGCGTTGAACGAGCGCAGGGCGGGCCGATCGGATCGCTCGGCGGACTTCCGCGAACTCGCCCGGTGGTTCGCCGAGGCGCCCGACGACGACTCCCGGCACCGGCTGTGGCGCTCGGCGTTCGGACTGTACTCGGCGAGGCATCTGACGATCGATCGGGAATCGCTGGCCGAACGGGACACCGAGCCGGTGCCCGCCTCCGCGTCCTGGTACGACGCGGCGGGCGTGCGGATCAGTCCGCAGTTGCGCCGCACCGGTTCGTACGAGCGGCGCGGCCGGTCGCGGTCCGTGCAGGACCGTGGCGAGGCGAAGGCGTACCTGGCCGAGCTGGCCCGCAAGCAGGCCGAGCAGACGGCGGCGGTCCGGGCCCGGCTGGCCACCCGGGGCGAGGTGCGGCTCAGCGAGCTGGACGAACTGGACCGGGAGGCCTTCCGGCTGTTCCTGCTGCTCCTCGGCGACGCGTTGTCCGCCTGGCGTCCGGGCGCGGATTCGGTCGCGGCCACCACCAACGACGGGACGATGGAGATCAGGCTGACGAGGCTGCGCGGCGGCGGGATCGCCGAGATCCGCACCCTCGACGGCGTGCTGTGGGGCCCGGAACATCTGGTCGAGATCATCGACCTGGCGAACGAGAACGATCCCGTGGGGGCCGACCGTGAGTGACGACCGTGAGTGACGACCGCCTGGGCGACGTGCTCGCCGCGCAGCGTTCCGCGGAGGTCCGTCGAGCCGCCCGGGCGCTGCTGCGTCGTCCGCTGCTGCGGGCGGGCGGGTCCCACGCCGACGACTTCCGCCTCGTGCGGCAGTACGCGACGGAGCTGCGCACCTGGTTCGACCGGAACACCGGCTGGGCGCTGTCGGTGGACTCGGAGGTGGTCCGGTTGCGCCGCATTCCGGGCCGGCCCGACGATCCCACGCATCCGGCCCGCGACCAGCGCACCGGCCTGCCGTTCTCGCGGCGCCGCTACGTCCTGGTCTGTCTGTGCCTGGCGGTGCTGGAACGCGCCGAGCAGCAGATCGCGCTGGGCCGCTTGGCGGAGCAGGTGGTGCTCGCGGCGGCCGATCCGGCGCTCGACGCGGCCGGGGTGGAATTCACCCTCGCCGACCGGGAGCAGCGCACCGATCTGGTGGCGGTGGTCCGGCTGTTGCTGGAATGGGGCGTGCTCGCCAAGGTGGCCGGCGACGAGGACGCCTTCCTGAAGTCGGCCGGGGACGCCCTGTACGACGTGGACCGCCGGGTGCTGGCCGTCCTGCTCGTCTCCCGGCGGGGCCCGAGCACGGTGCGCGCGGACGGCTTCGAGGAGCGGCTCGCCGAACTCAACGCCGAAGTGCTGCCGGACAGCGACGAACTGCGCAACCGGGCGCTGCGGCACACCCTCTCCCGTCGGCTGCTGGACGATCCGGTGCTCTACCTGGACGGACTGACCGAGAGCGAGAGCGCCTACCTCACCTCCCAGCGCGGCGCGCTGACCCGGCGCGTCGCCGAACTCACCGGCCTGGTCGCGGAGGTGAGGGCGGAAGGCCTGGCGATGGTGGACCCGGACGACGATCTGACGGACCTGCGGATGCCGGAGTCCGGCACCGACGGCCATGTGGCGCTGCTGGTGGCCGAGTACCTCGCCGGACGGGGCGGCACCGTCCCGCTGGCCGACGTGCACCGGCAGGTGGCCGGCTGGGCCCTGGAGCACGCCGGGTTCTGGCGGCGGAGCGCCACCGCTCCCGGCGCCGAGGTGGAGTTGGCCGAGCAGGCCGTGGACCGGCTGACCGCGCTCGGGCTGCTGGATCGCGCGGTGGCCTCGGACGGCGCCGCCCTGGTGCGGCCGAGGCCGGCGTTGGACCGCTACCGGGTCGGTGAGACCGTCCTGCTGGAACCGGGCCAGAGTGCGCCCCGGAAGAACCCGAAGAAGAACACGAAGACGGCTGCCGGCCGCACGAAGGGCGCGAGGACCCGATGAACACCACCGCCAGGACGCGGCTGCCCCTGCCCCTGCCCACCCGTACGCGCTGGCAGCCGCTGAGGGTCGGGCTGGTCGACCTCTTCTACTACGACGTCGAGGAGTTCCACTTCCGCGACGGCCGACTGCTCTTCCGCGGCAACAACGGCACCGGCAAGTCCAAGGTGCTCGCCCTGACCCTGCCCTTCCTGCTGGACGGCGACCTCTCCCCGCACCGGGTGGAGCCGGACGCCGACCCGAAGAAGCGGATGGAGTGGAACCTGCTGCTCGGCGGCGAGCACCCGCACCCCGAGCGGCTCGGTTACACCTGGATCGAGTTCGGCCGCCTGGACCAGGACGGCACCGCGCACTACACCACGCTCGGCTGCGGACTGAAGGCGGTCAGCGGCCGGGGCATCGCCCGCCACTGGTACTTCGTCACCGACCGGCGGATCGGTCCGGAGCTGCGGTTGGTGGATTCCACCGGCGCCGCGATCGGCCGTGACCGGCTGGCCGAGGCGTTGGACGGCCGGGGCCTGCTGTACGACTCGGCGCGGGCGTACCGGCGCGCGGTGGACGAGGCGCTGTTCGGCCTCGGCGAGCAGCGGTACGCGGCCCTGGTCGACCTGCTGGTACAGCTGCGCCAGCCGCAGCTGTCGAAGCGGCCCAGCGAGAGGACGCTCTCCCGGGCCCTGACCGAGTCGCTGCCGCCGATGGACCAGGCCGTGGTCGCCGACGTCGCGGAGGCGTTCCGTTCACTGGACGAGGAGAAGGAGCAGCTGGCGGTGATGGCCGCCGCCGAGCGCGCGGCGGGCTCCTTCCTCCAGCACTACCGCCGCTACGCCCGGGTGGCGGCCCGGCGCAAGGCCCGCGCCCCCCGCACGCAGCACTCCCGCTACGAGGCGCTGCGGGCCGAACTCAACACCGCCGAACAGGACTTCGAGGCGGCCGGCACCGCACTCGCCGAGGCCGAGACCCGGTTGGAGGAGCTGGACCGCCGGCGTACCGGTCTGCGGGCCAGGGACGAGGCCCTGCGGGCCGGTCCGGAGATGCGCAGCGCCCGCGAACTGGAGCAGGCCGCCGCCCTGGCCGGGCGCACCGCGCGGGACGCCGAACGCGCCGAGGCCGACCGGCTGCGGGCCGAGGAGGAACTGACGCGGTGCGCCGCCCGGTTGGGCGGTGCGCGGTCCCGCGCGGAGGCCGCCGAGCGTGCTCAGGGCGTCGTCCTGGACCGGGCCCTGGCCGCGGCGAGCACGGCCGGGCTGGAACGGGAGCACGCGGAGCGGGCTGTCCGCCCCCTCGTCGAGGGAGAGGTCCCCGGGACGGCGCAGCACAACGCCGCCGAGTTCACCGACCGCCGCCAGCGCTCGATCGCGCTGGTCGAGGAGCACCTCGCGACCGCCCAGGACTCGATCCGGGAGCTGGACCGGGCCCGCCGTCGGCGGGAGGACGCGGACGGCGAACTGGCCCACCGGGCCGAGCTGCGGGCCGAGGCCGAGGAGAGCACGGCGCGGGAGGGCCGGGACTACCTCGCGGCCGTCCGCTCGTACCTCACCGGATGCCGGCTGCTGCGCCCCGCCGACCCCGGGGGAATGCTCGACGAACTGGACCAGTGGGTCGGGACGTTGGCCGGCGCCGACCCGTCCCGGGTGGCGGCGCAGCAGGCAGCCTCCACCGTCGGCGCCGAACTCGCGCGGCTTCGGGCGGCGTTGGAGTCGCAGCAGCGGGACGTCGACGAGAGCAGGGACCGGCTGGAAGGCGAGCTCGCCGAACTCCGGCGCGGTGGCCGGCGCGGTCCGCAGGCCCCGCACACCCGCTCGCGCGAGGCCCGACAGGGCCGCCCGGGCGCGCCGCTGTGGCAGCTGGTCGACGTCGCCGACGACCTGGCGCCCGCTCAGGCCGCCGAACTGGAAGCCGCCCTGGAGGCCTCGGGGTTGCTGGACGCCTGGGTCGCTCCCGACGGAACGGTGGCCGCGGCAGGCATCGGCGACATCCTGGCCACCGTCGGCGCACCGGTGGACGGCGCCTCGCTCACCGCCGTACTGCGCCCGGCGGTGGACCGGTCCGATCCGGCCGCGGCCGCTCTCCCCGACGAACTGGTCGATCGGCTCCTCGCCGGCATCGGCCTGCTCCATGTGGGCGAGGAACTGCCCCACGCCGGCAGCTGGATCGGCCTGGACGGGCGGTTCCGCCTCGGCTCGCTGGCCGGCGCCTGGTCCAAACCGGCCGCCGAGTACCTCGGCGAAGGTGCCCGCGAGCAGGCCCGGCGAGCCAGGACGGCCGTCGTCGAGACGGAACTCGCCCGACTCGCGGAGCAGTCGGCGGACCTCGCGGACCGCTCCGCGCGGGTGGAGGCGGACGTCCGCACCCTGGCGGCCGAGCAGGCGGCCCTGCCGGACGACGCCGCCCTGCGCGGTGCGCACGCCGTGGCGACGGCGGCCCACCGTGAGCACGCGCGCGCCGCCGAGCGCCGCGGGGAGTCCGAGCGGATCGCCGCCGAGGCCGCCGCCGCTGCCGAGCACTCCACCGCCGAACTGCACGACCTGGCCGGGGAACTCGGCCTGCCCGCCACCGGTGCGGGTCTGCGGCAGGCCCGCGAGGCCCTCGGCTCCTACCGGGAGACCCTGGCCGAACTCTGGCCCGCCGTGCGGGAGACCCGCGCCGCCCGGACCGCGCTGGCGGCCGAGGCCGTCGACCACGGCCGGGCCGCCGAGCGCGTCACCGAGCTGGCCGAGCGCTCGCGCGACGCGGCGCGGGAGGCCGTCACGGCGGGGGAGCGCCACGAGACGCTCGCCGCCACCGTCGGCGCCGCCGTCGCCGAGCTTCAACGCCAACTCGCCGACGTGGCAGAGACGTTGCGGGGATGCGAGGAGGGCGAGCGCGCCACCCGGCGGGAGCAGAACGCCGCCACCGGCCGCCAGGCCGCCGCCGACGCCTTGCGGACCCGGGTCCGCATCGAGATCGAGGACACCGCCCGCACCCGCGCCGAAGCGATCGACGCGCTGCGCCGCTTCGCCGCCACCGGGTTGCTCGTCGTCGCCCTGCCAGACCTTGCCGAGGAGCACGCCGGCGACTCCTGGGCCCCCGAGCCGGCCGTCCGCCTGGCCCGGGCCGTCGAGCGCGAACTGGAATCCGTCGACGACGCCGACCCGGCCTGGGAACGCGTTCAGCGCCGGATCACCGAAGAGCTCAAGGAACTCTCCGACGCCCTCGCCCGCCACGGGCACAGCGCGGCGGCCCGGATGCTGGAGGAGGGCCTGGTCGTCGACATCGTCTTCCAGGGCCGCGAACGCTCCGTCCCCGAGCTGGCCGCCGCCCTGGCCACCGAGGTCGCCGACCGGCAACGGCTGCTCTCCGCCCGGGAGCAGGAGATCCTGGAGAACCACCTGATCACCGAGGTGGCCGGCACCCTTCAGGAACTCGTCAGCGCCGCCGAGCACCAGGTCCTGCGGATGAACGGGGAGCTCAAGGACCGTCCGACCAGCACCGGGATGCTGCTCCGGCTGGTGTGGCGGCCCGCCCGCGACGCTCCCGGCGGCCTGGCGGCCGCCCGTGACCGCCTCCTGCGCCAGTCCTCCGACGCCTGGACCGCCGCCGATCGGGCCGCCCTCGGCGACTTCCTCCAGGCGCAGATCGAGCGCGCCCGCACCGACAACCCGTCCGGGACCTGGCTGGAGCACCTCACCGCGGCCCTGGACTACCGCTCCTGGCACGAGTTCGGCATCGAGCGCCACCAGCACGGCAAGTGGCAGTCCGCCACCGGCCCGGCCTCCGGCGGCGAGCGGGTGCTCTCCGTCTCGCTCCCGCTGTTCGCCGCCGCCTCCTCGCACTACGCCTCGGCCGGAAGCCCGTACGCGCCGCGCCTGGTCACCCTGGACGAGGCGTTCGCCGGGGTGGACGACGACTCCCGCGCCAAGTCGCTCGGCCTGCTCACCGCCTTCGACCTGGACGTCGTGATGACCTCCGAGCGCGAATGGGGCTGCTACCCGGAGGTCCCGGGCCTGGCCATCGCCCAGCTCTCCCGGGTCGACGAGATCGCCGCCGTCCTGGTCACCCGCTGGGAGTGGGACGGCCGCCGGCGCTCCCGCGTGGCCGACGCGGAGGTGCCGGGCCAGCGGCAGGAAGGCGTGTTCTCCTGACCATGGACGTGCCCCGGCTCCAGCGCCTGATCGGCGCACCCGAACTCACCTGGCTGCTCGACCGGGCGCGCCGCCGCATGGAAGCGGCCCGACCACTCGACGGCACGGTCACCCTGGCCGGTGCGGCCGACGCCGAACGGGCCGCCGTCACCCGGCTGTTGGGCCGCGCGCCGCGTCCGGGGCGCTCGCTCTCCGTGTCCCTCGCCGCCGTCGACCGGGTGCTGCGGGCCAGCGGCGCCAGCCCGGACGGGCTGGCCGCCGCCGTCGTCGCGCTCACCGGGCCGGTCGTACCCCGACAGGAAGCGGCCGACCGGCTCGCCCTGGCCTGGGAGCACGCCTTCGCCCCACTCGCGTCCGTGGTGGCCGCCCGCCCCCAACTCGCCGACTGGTACGCCTCCCTGCACGCCACCGGCCTCGTCCGCCGGCTGGCCCGCGGCCCCGAGGAGGCCGCACCGCTGCTCGCCGATCTGGCCCGCCTGCTGCCGCACCTGCCGGCATCGCCGCCGCGCTCGCTCAGCACCTTCGCCGCCGAACACACCGGTGACGCCCACGCCCTCGACCAAGGCCCGTTGGCCACCCTCACGCTGGACGCCGTCCGGGCCCTCACCGGTACTCCGCCCGGCGACGGCGCCCAGGCGCGGCGCGACACCTGGGCGGCAGCGGGGCTCCTGCTCGACGAGCTCTCGTCGCAGGTCATCGCCCTCAACCTCCCCGGCGACCGGGACACCGCCACCGGACGGGCCCTCGCCGCACTCGGATCGGTCGGCCAGCCCGCCGTGCTGACGCTCCGGCAACTCGTCCGCGACGCCCCTCGCCCGCCCCGCGGCGGCACGGCGTACGTGTGCGAGAACCCGGCCGTCGTCCTGGCGGCCGCGGACCGACTCGGCCCCGACTGCGCACCGCTGGTCTGCGTCCAGGGCCAGCCCAGTACGGCCGCCCTGCGCCTGCTGAGGCTCTACGCCGACACCGGATGGACGCTGCGCTACCACGGGGACTTCGACTGGGGCGGCCTGCGCATCGCCACCCGGCTGTTGTCCCACGTCCCCTGGACCCCGTGGCGGTACACCGCCGCCGACTACCGCACCGCCCTCGACACGCACCCCGCGACCGCGGCCCTCACCGGCACCCCGACGGACGCTCCCTGGGACCAGGCCCTGCGCGCGTCACTGCTCGCGGCCGGCCGCCGGATCGAGGAGGAGCTGGTCCTGGACGGCCTGCTCGCCGACCTGGCGCTCCCACCCACGGCCGTCGGCCCGGGTGGCGCGCGGTGAGGTCCGAGCGGGGCCGCAGGGTGGCGGTGATCACCTCTGGGGGTGGGTGAGCGGGCGAAAGTGCAGGTCGGGGGCTCGGGCGAAGTGGGCGGGGGAGGGACCGGCGGAAGGGGCGGGGGCGGGCGAAGCTACCATGTGCGCAACACCCTCAGCTCGAAAGATGGACTTGTGACTGTCAACGACGACGTGTTCACGGACTGGAAGAACCGCGAGGAGATCGCGGAGTCGATGATCCCGATCATCGGGCGACTGCACCGCGAGCGGGACGTGACCGTCCTGCTGCACAGCAGGTCCCTGGTGAACAAGTCGGTGGTCAGCATCCTGAAGACGCACCGCTTCGCCCGCCAGATAGCCGGCGAGGAGCTCTCGGTCACCGAGACGATGCCCTTCCTGAGTGCGCTGACCACCCTGGATCTCGGCCCCTCGCAGATCGACATCGGCATGCTCGCCGCGACCTACCGGGCCGACGACCACGGCCTGTCGGTCGAGGAGTTCACCGCCCAGGCCGTCTCCGGCGCCACCGGCGAGAACAAGCTGGAGCGCCGCGACGCCCGCGACGTCGTCCTCTACGGCTTCGGCCGGATCGGCCGCCTGGTCGCCCGCCTGCTGATCGAGAAGGCCTCCGGCAACGGCCTGCGCCTGAAGGCCATCGTCGTGCGTGACAGCGGCGGCGACGACCTGGTCAAGCGCGCCTCGCTGCTGCGCCGGGACTCGATCCACGGCCAGTTCCAGGGCACGATCACCGTCGACGAGGCGAACAACAAGATCATCGCCAACGGCAACGAGATCACCGTGATCTACTCCGACGACCCGACCAAGGTCGACTACACGGAGTACGGGATCAAGGACGCCATCCTGATCGACAACACCGGCCGCTGGCGCGACCGGGAGGGCCTGTCCAAGCACCTGCGCCCCGGCATCGCCAAGGTCGTGCTGACCGCGCCGGGCAAGGGCGACGTCCCGAACATCGTCCACGGCGTCAACCACGACACGATCAAGCCCGACGAGCAGATCCTGTCCTGCGCCTCCTGCACCACCAACGCCATCGTCCCGCCGCTGAAGGCGATGGACGACGAGTACGGCGTGCTGCGCGGGCACGTGGAGACCGTCCACTCGTTCACCAACGACCAGAACCTGCTGGACAACTACCACAAGGCCGACCGTCGCGGCCGCTCGGCACCGCTCAACATGGTGATCACCGAGACCGGCGCCGCCTCGGCCGTCGCCAAGGCCCTCCCGGACCTCCAGGCGAAGATCACCGGCAGCTCGATCCGCGTCCCCGTGCCGGACGTCTCGATCGCCATCCTCAACCTGCAGCTGGCCCGCGAGACCAACCGCGAGGAGGTCCTCGACTACCTGCGCAACGTCTCGCTGACCTCGCCGCTGAAGCGTCAGATCGACTTCATCGACTCCCCCGACGCGGTCTCCAGCGACTTCATCGGCTCGCGCCACGCCTCGATCGTCGACGCCGGCGCCACCAAGGTCGAGGGCGACAACGCGATCCTCTACCTGTGGTACGACAACGAGTTCGGCTACTCCTGCCAGGTCATCCGGGTCGTCCAGTACGTCTCGGGCGTCGAGTTCCCGACCTACCCGGCCCCGGCGGTCTGATCCTCCGGCAGTTCAGGTAGTTCCGGCAGTTCCGGGGGGGGAGGGGGGGGGGGAAAAAAAAAAACACCCCCCCCAC
>NZ_JBHVWW010000024.1:55896-70083 GCF_042882025.1 Kitasatospora sp. NPDC058243 | reverse complement strand
CCACCACGGTCACCGCCCCGCCGCCGTTCCCGCCCCCGCTCCGTCCTTGATCGGCCCAGGTGCACCCGGGCGCGGGCGGGCCGGGGGCGGCGGCTATCTTGATGGGTCACGGACATCCGGAGGGAGTGGGCGATGGGGATGGGGATGGCTGGTCGGAGGGTGGCTGCCGCGGTGGCGGCCGGGGTGCTGACGGGGGTGCTGGCCGGGTGCTCGGCGGGTTCTGCGGGGAGTTCCCCGGCGGGCTCGGACGCGGCCAAGGGTGCGGCTGGGGCGGCGAGTGCGGTGGCGAGCGCGACCGGTCCGGCGGGTGGTGAGACCGGTGCGGGGGCTTCGGTCTCCGCGTCGGCGTCCGCGTCTGCCGCCGCGACGGGGGCGGGTGCGGCCGCGGGCTCGGCCTCGGCGCCGGCGACCGGAGGCGGTGGCGCTGGCGGTGGCGCTGGCGCCGGGGCCTCTGCTCCGCCGGCCGGGGCGGCGACGCCCGGGGCGGACCTGGAGGCGGTGCTGCTGGACGACAAGCTCGTCGGGCAGGTGCTGCCGGACGCGAAGGCGATGGCGGGCTGGGAGGAGGAGAAGCGCAAGGTCGACACCCTCGACCACGCCACCACCTGCACCGCGTCGGCGCCGTGCACCGGCAAGCCGCTCAGCGGCTCCGTCCGGTTCTCCTCGGGGGACGTGGTCGCCCGCTTCATCGTCGAGACGCTGCCGAACCGCGACGCCGCCAAGGGCAAGCTCAAGGAGTCCTACGCCTCCTACGGAGCCGGGCCGTTCCGCACGGTCGACTCCCCGGTGCTGGGCAGCGAGAGCCAGGCCTTCCAGGGCCAGCTGGGCGAGAGCGAGGGCATCGGCATCGTGCTGCGCTCGGGCACCGTCGTCGCCAGCGTGACCACCGAGGGCGGGCCGGCCGACGTGGCCGCCGCCCGGCGGTTCGGGGTGATGCTGGTCAAGCGGATCGAGCAGGCCCAGGCGGGCAGGACCCCGGACGCCGGGCTCGGACTGGCCTGACGGCCGCCGCGTACGCGAAGCGAAGCCCCGGGCCGAGGAGGCGCCGGGGCCCGCTGCGTTCGGCGCCGGACCGGACAGCGCCTGCCGCCTGTTCGACGTGTCCTCACCCCGTTCGACGTGCCCGCGTTCCGGCCGTCGGCCCCGGCCGTCCGCCCCGGTCGGCGGGCCGTGGGGCGGGTCCCCGCGCGTGCCGGACCGGGACCGCCCCTGGGCTGGGCAAACGAATGTCGGTCGGCCGTGATATCTACTCATCTGGGGTGGCCGTCGTGCGGCCATGCGAAAGATGCCGATGATGTTCGAGGGGGCCACACATGCCGCTGTTCCGACGCCGCTCCGGCGAGGAGGCCGCGCAGAGCGGGGCGGGCTGGCGCGGGAGGGTGCGGCGGGCCGTCGGGTCCGCGCCCGTGGCGGCCGTTGCGGCGCCGCGGCTGGATCCGGCGCTCGGGGACGAGTCGCTGCGCCTGATGCTCGGCCAGGCCGCCGCCGGTGACTGGGCGGCCCTGGGCCCCGCGCTGGCCGCCGTCGGGGACGGCGCCGATCTGACCGGGCGGGTCGGTGCGATCGCGGAGGTGCCCCGGGTCGAGGAGTGGACGGCCCGGGCCCTCGCCGACCGGCCCGAGGACGCGCTGGCGCTGCTGCTGTCCGGTGCCCGGCACGTCACCTGGGCCTGGGAGGCCCGGACGGGCGCCCGGGCGAAGCACGTGTCCGAGAAGCAGTGGCAGGTGTTCCACGAGCGGCTGGACGTCGCCGAGGAGCAGCTGCTGGAGGTCGCCGAGCGCGAGCCGTCCTGGCTCGCCCCCTGGTACTTCCTGCAGATCAGCGCCCGCGGCGCCTCGCTCCCGGCGGAGGTCGCGACCTGCCGCTTCGAGGCCGCCGTGCGCCGTGCTCCCGGGCATCCGGCCTCGCACCGCCAGCGCCTCCAGCAGCTGTGCGCCAAGTGGGGCGGCTCGCACGAGGAGATGCACGCCTTCGCCCGTTCCTCGATGCTCGCGGCGCCGGAGGGCAGCCAGCTCGGCGAGCTGGTCGTGCTGGCGCACCTGGAGCGCTGGCTGGACCTCCCGGACGGTGAGGACCGCGCCTACCTGGCCAGTGCGGAGGTGGTGGCCGACTTGCAGGAGGCGGCCTTCCGCTCCGTGCTGCACCCGGACTTCACGCCGGTCCGCGGCTGGCAGGGCTCCTTCAACGCCTTCGCGATGGCCTTCTCGCTGGCCGGCCAGCGCAAGACGGCGCGCCTGCTGTTCGAGGCCCTGGACGGCGCCGTCACCGAGTCGCCCTGGCACTTCCTGTCCGGTGATCCGCTCAAGGCGTTCGCCTCCCACCGGGACCGCTGCGCGTACTGACGCCCCCGGCCCGTCCAGAACCTCCGTCACCCGCCCCGCGATCGAAAGAGCCCCCGGTGTCCCCATCCGAGAACCCGACGCCCGACAACGCGGCGAGCGCGCACACCTTCCAGGTGGACCTGCGCGGCCTGGTGGACCTGCTCTCCCACCACCTCTACTCCAGCCCGCGGGTGTACCTGCGCGAGCTGCTGCAGAACGCGGTGGACGCGATCTCCGCCCGCCGCGCCCTCGACCCGCAGGCGCCGGCTCGGATCGTCGTGCGCGCCGACGACGAGCTGAGCGTCACCGACACCGGCGTCGGCCTGACCGAGGCGGACGTCCACACCTTCCTCGCCACCATCGGCCGCAGTTCGAAGCGCGACGCCGACGGCCGGCTGGACGGCGCCGGGCTGGCCCAGGCCCGCGGCGACTTCATCGGCCAGTTCGGCATCGGCCTGCTGGCCTGCTTCGTGGTCGCCGACGAGATCACCGTGGTGACCCGCTCCGCCGCCACGCCGGATGCGCCGGTGATCGAGTGGCGCGGCGGCTCCGACGGCCGCTACACGATCCGCACCCTGCCCGCCGCGGCCAAGCCGGAGCCGGGCACCACCGTGACGCTGGTCCCGCGTGCCGACGCCGTCGAGTGGACGCGGTCGGGCCGTGTCCTCGCGCTGGCCCGGGACTTCGGCAGCCTGCTGCGCCACGACGTCACGGTGGTGGACGCGAACGGCACCGAGCACCGGGTGAACCGCACCCCGCCGTGGGCCGAGCGGCACGGCTCGCCGCTGGCCCGGCGCGACGCGCTGACCGAGTACTGCCGCGCCGCCTTCGACTTCGCCCCGCTCGACACCATCGACCTGGACCTGCCGCTGGTCGGCCTGCGCGGCGTCGCCTACGTGCTGCCGGACGCGGCCCCGCCGTCCCGCCGTTCGGGCCACCGGGTGCACCTCAAGGGCATGCTGCTGTCCGACCAGGCCGACGAGCTGCTGCCGGACTGGGCGTTCTTCGTCCGCTGCGTGGTGGACACCGACGGCCTGCGCCCGACCGCCTCCCGCGAGGGCCTGTACGCGGACGAGACGCTGGCCGCCGTCCGCGACGCGCTGGGTGTCCGGATCCGCGACTGGCTGACCGGCCTGTCCGCGAGCGACCCGGCGCTGCTGCACCGCTTCCTGTCCGTGCACCACCTGGCCGTCAAGGAACTCGCCCGCTACGACGACGAGTTGCTGCGGATGATGCTGCCGTGGCTGCCGTTCGAGACCACCGACGGCAACGTCACCCTGGACGAGTTCACCCGCAGCCACCCGGTGGTGCTGGTGACCCGCACCGTCGAGGAGTTCCGCCAGGTCGCCCCGATCGCCGGCGCCGCCGGCCTCGGCGTGGTCAACGGCGGCTACACCTACGACCGCGACCTGGTGCACCGGCTGCCCGAGATCCGCCCCGGTGTCTCGGTCTCCGACCTCGACCCGGGCACCGTCACCGCGCACCTGGACACCGTCGACCCGGCCGCCGAGCTCGCCGCGAACGCCTTCCTCGCCGTCGCCCGCGAGGTGGTCGGCCGCTTCGACTGCGACGTCGCCCTGCGCAGCTTCCACCCGACCAACGCGCCCGCGCTGCTGCTGGACAACCGGGAGGCCCGGCACGAGCGCAGCCGTGCCCAGCTCGCCGAGGAGGCCGACGGCCTGTGGGCGGACATCCTGGGTTCGCTGCGCGCCGAGGCGCCCCGCGCCCAGCTGGTGCTCAACCACCTCAACCCGCTGGTGCGCCGCGCCGCGACGGTCACCAACCGCGAGCTGGCCGTCACCGCCGTCGAGGCGCTGTACGGGCAGGCCGTGCTGATGACCCGCCGCCCGCTCAAGGCCAGCGAGAGCGCCCTGCTCAACCGCTCGTTCATCAGCCTGCTCGACCACGCCATGCTCGGCCACGAGTCGGCCGGCCCGGACCGCACCGACCCGAAGGAGGCCTGATGCTGGACACCCCCGATGCGGTGATGGCCGCGCTGCGCGAGAACGACGCCCGCCCCTACGGCCGCCAGCGGACCGTCGCGGCCGAGGAACTCGTCGACGCCGCCGAGCAGTTCGACGACACCGGGGCGCGCTCGATGGCCCTGCTGGAGCTGATGGAGGCGTACGAGTACGACGGCGAGCGCGGCAAGAGCCCGGTCGTCTTCGCCCGCCTCCTCAAGCTGTGGGACGCCGACCCGGACGGCTTCGGCGAGTGGGCCCGCCAGCAGGTGTTCTGGCGCTTCAAGTGGGTGGCCGGCGCGCTCCTGGGCAATCCGGACGTGCCGCTGCCGGCCCTGCGGCGCTGGCACACCGAACTGCGCGACCGCTACCGGGCGGCCGGCTTCGACCTCCAGCCGTACTACGCCCAGCGCTACCACCTGGCCGCGCAGACCGGCAGCGGCCGCCAGGACGCCTACGAGCTGTGGACGGCCCGCCCGCGCTCCGAGCTGAGCGACTGCCACGCCTGCGAGACCCGGGCGCGCGCCGAGCACTTCGTGGACGCCGGCGACGACGCCCGGGCGCTGGACGTCCTGCAGCCGGTCCTCGACGGCCGGAGCAGCTGCGAGCAGGAGCCCGCCCTCAGCCAGGCCGCCGCCCTGCTCCCGCTGCTGCGCCGGGGCCGGCTGGACGAGGCCCGCTCCAGCCACCTGACCGGCTACCGCGCCGCGCGCGGCAAGGCCTCGATGGCGCACGCCGTCGGCCGGCACGTCGAGTTCTGCGCGCTGTCCGGCAACGAGCCGCGCGGCCTGGAACTGCTCGCCGAGAACCGCGACCTGTTCGCGGTGGCCGGCGAGCCGTCCGCGCTGCTGTCCTTCCTCACCGGCGTCGAGGTGCTGCTCGCCGTCCTGGCCGGGGGCGGCCACGGCGGGCTCGCGGTCAGCGGCCCGCCCGGCACCTCCTGGACGGCGGACACCCTGCTCGCCCACGTGCGCGCCGAGGCCGACGCGCTCGCCGCCCGCTTCGACGCCCGCAACGGCACCGACGCGGTCGGCGCCGACCGGCGCGCCCGGCTGGCCCGCGAGCCGCTGCTGGCCGAGCCGCTGGCCCTCGGCGTGCGCGCCGCCGCCGCGCCCGAGCTGGCCGCCGCCCCGGCCCTCGCGCCCGCACCGCGCCGGGCCGTCGAGCCGGAGCCGGAGGACTTCACCGCCCTGGTGGTCCGGGCCCGCGAGCTGGAGCTCGTCGGCCACCCGGACGCCGACCGGCTCTGGCGGCGGATCGCCGAACGCGCCGCCGCCGACGGCTTCGCCCACCCCGAGGGCACCGCGGTCGGCAGCCCCGGGCGGCTGCGCGCCGAACTCGCCGAGCAGCGGGCCCACCAGGCGCTGGAGCGGGACGAGCACGCCGACGGCCGGGCCGGGCTGCTGGCCGCCGCCGAGCTGTTCGAGCAGGCCGGGCTGCCCGGCCAGGCCCTGATGGCCCGGGCCCGCGCGCTGATCGTGGAACTCGGCGACGTCGAGGGCGCGGTGGCCGACTGGCCGGCGCTCGACGAGGTGCTGCGCCGGGCCGAGGAACTGCGGGCCGCCGGCACGATGGCCGACGACGACCACCTGATCGTGTGGCAGGTCCGCGCCTACGCCGCCCACCACGACCTGGTCGAGGCGCTGCCCGAGCCGCCCGCCGAGGCCGTCGAGCGCTTCGAGGCGGCGGCCGGCGGCTACCACCGCACCGCCGTGGAGCTGGGCTCCGCCCGCCGCGCGGCCACCTCCCGCCAGTACCTGGCCGACGCGGCCGCCCGGCAGGGCCGGCTGGCCGAGGCCACCACCGAACTGCGCGAGGTGCTCGCCCAGTTGGACGCGGCCGAACTGCCCTGGCACACCCCGCGGGTGCTCGGCCTGCTGGGCCAGGTGCTGTTGCAGGGCGGCGAACCCGCCGAGGCCGTCGAGGTGTTCCACCGGGCGCTCGCCGAGGCCGCCCGCTGGGGCGACGACTCCTACCCGTACGCGCCCACCTACCTGATGCTCGGCCACGCGGCCATGGGGGCCGGGGACCGCGGCGGCGCGGTCCGGGCGCTCACCGAGGCGGCCGCGCGCTTCGACCGCAAGGGCCGGGAGGCGGCCGAGGACGCCGCCCAGGCCCGTCTCCAGCTGGCCGACGTGCTGCGTGCCGCCGACCGCACGGCCGACGCCGTCGCGGTGCTGGAGTCGGTGCTGCTGGACGCCGCCGCGTCGGAGCTGGACGTGCGGATGCTCGCGCAGGCCCGGCTGGACCTCGCCCGGGGCCTCACCGAACTGGACGAGCACCGGGACGCCGCCGAGGAGTACCTGCGGCTGGCCGACGTCGTCGCCGGCTGGGAGGAGCAGGAGACCCACACCATGGTCGCCTGCGAGGCCGCGCTGGCGCTGGCCCGGGCGGACCGCTGGGAGGCCGCGAAGGCCGCCCTCGACCGCGCCCTCGCGGCCCACGCCCAGGCCCCCCAGGTGGACCAACTGGCCGCGACGCTGCGCGAGTTCGCCCGGCTGACCATGCACGCCGAGGGCCCGGAGGGGCTGGCGTCGGCGCTGGCCCGGCTGGCCGAGGCGGACGCCGTCGGGGAGCACGCCGGGCAGACCGGTCAGGAGTACAACCCCTGGTACCTGCGCGGCGGTTCGCACTACGAGCGGGCGCGCTGCCTGGCCATGGCCGAGCGCCACGAGGAGGCGCTGGCCGAGGTCGAGCGGGCGATCGCGGTCTACGAGGGCGGCGACGAGCGGGCCGGGACGTCCCGGGCCGAGGCCGTCCGGCTGGCCGCGCTGATCGAGGGCGCCGACCTCGGCCGTACCGGGGCGGCCGTCGCCCGGCTGGCCGCGGGCATCGCCCGCTGCGAGGCCGCCGGCCTCCCGGAGGCGGCGCAGGTGCTGGCCGAACTGCGGGAGCGGTTCACGGCCGCGAACTGACCACGGCCGCGAACTGACCACGGCCGCGAACTGGCCTGCCGGGGGCCCGGGGTGCGCAGACCCCCGGGCCCCGGGCGTCGGCCCGTCGAGCTGTCAGCCCGTCAGCAGGGGCCGTCGTCGCCCCAGACGCCCCACTGGCCGCTGGCGCTCGGCACCTCGTTCAGCGTCCACCACTTGGCGTGGTACTCGTGGCCGCCGTACGAGACCTTGCTGCCGCTGGTGTACGTGGTGCTCGCGCTCCACGCCGGGTCGGCGCAGGCCCCGGGGGTGGTCGGGGGAGTCGTCGGTGGCGTGGTGGGCGGGGTGGTCGGCGGGGTGGTGGGCGGCGTCGCCCCGGCGAACTTCACGGTGTACTTGGTGAAGTCCCAGTCGTTCTGCGCCACGCTGGAGCAGGAGCCGGACAGCCCCGGGTCCACCGGGCCCGTGCACTGCCGGTCCCGGTTGACCGACCAGTAGGTGTACCGGGCCAGGTTGTGCGCGGTGGCGAAGTCCAGCACGGCCTGGAAGTCCGCCTGCCGGAAGTACTCGGCGGCGTCGGTGCGGCCGTTCATCATCGACACGCCCTCGTGGGCGTAGGCCGTCGCCTCGGACCAGCCGAAGGTGGTCTGCAGGATCTGGTTGAACTTCACCAGCGCGTCGGTCTGCGCGGCCGCGCCGTTGAACCCGCCGTCGAACGGCATGATCGAGTAGTTGTTCGGCGTGAAGCCCTGCGACTTGGCCTCGTTCAGCATCTGGGTGCCGAACCAGCCCGTCCCCGCGTTGGTCCCGGCGGTGGTGATCGAGATGTAGAGGCCGGGGTTGTTCTGCTGGAGGATCCGGGCGGCGCCGATCTCGTTGTGGATCGCCGCGGTGTTCTCGTACTCCGGCTCCTCCAGGTCGAAGTCGATCGCCTTCAACTGGTACTTGGTGATGACCTTCTGGTACCCGGCGGCGGTCGCCTCCGGCGTGCCGCAGACCTGGCCGAGCTTGGTGCCGCCGTACCCGCCGACCGACACCGAGACGTCCCCGCCCTTGCCGCGGATGGTCTGGATGACGCCGGGCATGGTGGTGTCGGTGTCGATCGAGGAGGTGCCGCCCCAGGCCGGTGAACAGCTGCTGCCCTGGGCCAGGATGAACGCCAGCTGGAAGGCCTTCTGCCCGGTGGCGTCCATCACCGCCGCGGCGTCCGGCGGGCTGTTGTCCTCGGGCATCAGGTAGGGCGCCGAGGCGTACCAGTTGCTGCCGAGTCCGGTCGTGGTGTCGGCGGCGGCGGAGCCGGTGTTCGCGAGCGTGGCGATACCGCCGGCGACCAGGCCGAGCACCCCGGCCACGGCGGCGACCCGGCGCGGGCGGCGGCGCGGGTTCCGGGGGGAGGGGTGTGGGGGAAGAGCGCGTTCCATCGAGGGCCTTTCCAGGCGGGACGGCAGTGGGGGAGGGGCTGCTCACGCCGGAGGTGGGGGTGGCGCGCAGACCGAACGGGCCTTTGGCAGGGGGTAGTTGCCGAAGGCTGTCACTGGTATAGACCTGTCGAGGAAGGGTGGTCAACCCCAAAATGGTCAAGCCGGGGCCCGGCGCCGGCGGTGGGCCGGGCGCCGAACGGGCTCCCCGTCAGGCGCGCGCCGCCACGCGGACCCCGGTCCCCACTCCCCGCGCGGCGTCACCCGCCCCCTGCGCGGCGCCCACCGCCGCCAGCAGCCCGCCGACCGCCGGCGACCACGGCCGGCTGGTCGGCCCGGTGAGCGTGAGCGTGCGGTGGACGGCCGGCCGGATCGGGACGAGCACGCAGTCGGCCGGGAGCATGGTCAGCGCCAGCGCGGGCATCACCGAGACCCCGACGCCCGCGTGCACCATGCCGATGAGTGTGTTGAGGTCGCGGATGCGGTGCCGGGGGGTGAAGCGGGTGCCGGCCCGGCGGAAGGCCTCGCGGATGTGCCGTTCACAGCCGCCCTCGGAGAGCAGGAAGTCGTCGTCCTCCAGGTCGGCGACGTGGATGGCCTCCTGTCCGGCGAGCGGGTGGTCGCGGCGCAGCAGCGCGTGCATGGAGTCGGCCCCGAGCGCGACCGCCCCGGGCGGGAGCGGCCCGGGGTCGACCAGGACGGCGGCGTCGACGGTGCCCGCCTCCAGCCAGGTGGCGAGCTCGTCGTCCTCGCCCTCGAAGACCCGGACGGTGACCTGCGGGTAGGCGGCCTTCCAGTCCCGGAGCAGCCCGGGCAGCAGCGCCTGGCAGACGGTGGTCGGCGCGGCCAGCCGCACGGTGCCGACGGGGCCGCCGGAGTGCCGGATGGCGATGGCGCGCACGGCGGCGGCGGAGGCGACGGCGGTGCGGGCGTGCGGGAGGATCTGCTCGCCCAGGGGAGTGGGCCGGGCCGGGGTGCCGCGCAGCAGGACGGGCGCGCCGAGGGTCCGCTCCAGCGCGGCGACGGCGTGCGAGACGGCGGACTGGCTGATGCCCAGTTCGTCGGCGGCCGCGCCGAACCCCCCGGTGTCGGCGACCGCGACCAGTGCCCTCAGCTGGGCCAGGTTGACCTCCGACGCCATGAGACTTCCTCATCCATCCGGTGCTGCCACTTGTTGGACTCATGCTCTGCCGCCGGGCCACCCTCTGTCCAGACGGGACCCCGGGCGGGACCCGCAGCGGGACCCGAGACTGGACCCTGGACGGGACCGGGACGGAACCAACGGGACGAAGATGGAGGTGGTCCGGGTGCGGCGCTGGTTGCCGGGCTTCGTGGCGCTGTCGGCGATCTGGGGCGCGAGCTTCGCACTGATCAAGGTGGCGGTGGAGGCTGGGGTGCCGCCGCTGTGGGTGGCGCTGTGGCGCTGCGCGCTCGGGGCGGTCACGCTGTGGACGATCCTTGTGCTGCGCCACGAGCGCGTCCCCCGCGACCGTGCGCTCTGGGGGCACTCCGCCGTGGTCGCGGTGCTCCTCAACACCGTGCCGTTCACGCTGTTCTCGTTCGGCGAGACCCGGGTCAGCTCCGTCCTCGCCGGGGTGATGAACGCGACCACCCCGCTGTTCACCCTGCTGTTCACCGTCCTCACCGTCGCCGAGGAGCGCCGCCCCGGCGCCCGCCGGCTCTCCGGACTCGTCCTCGGCTTCGTCGGCGTGCTCACCGTGCTCGGGGTCTGGCGCGGCATCGGCTCCGGCGAGGCCGCCGGCGGCCTCGCCTGCCTGGCCGCCGCCTGCTGCTACGGCGCGGGCTTCGCCTATCTGCGCCGCTTCCTCTCCGGCCGGCCGGAGTCGGTGGTCACCCTCTCCGCCGTCCAGATCGCCTGCGCCACCGCCGAGTTGGCCGCCATCGCGCCGTTCGCCGCGGGCGCCCCGCACTGGCCGGGGGCGGGCGCGGCCGGCGCCCTGCTGGTGCTGGGCGCGGTCGGCACCGGCCTCGCGTACCTGCTCAACCTCGGGCTGGTCCGCACGGCCGGTACCGCGGTGGCCTCCGCCGTCACCTACGTCATGCCGCTGTGGTCCACGGCCCTCGGCGCGGCCTTCCTCGCCGAACCCGTCGGCTGGAACGCCCTGGCCGGCGGCGTCCTGGTGATCGCCGCCGTCGCCCTGACCCGCCCCCGGCCCGCACCCCGCCCGGCCGGCTCCGCCGCCGCCACGCCCGACGCCCCGAGGCCTGGTCAGAGGGTTCGTTAGAGTGACCGGGTGAACGAGGAGGAGCAGCAGCCGACGGCCGTCTGGGCCGCGCTGCGAGCCCACCCGCTGCGCTTCCCCGTCACCCCGTGGGTGCCGCGCTGCTGGGCGTACCTGCTCGGCGGCGCGCTGCTGGGCCCGCTGCTGCTGGCCGCCCTGGCGGTGCTGCTGGTGCTCGGGCTGGGCCTGTCCGTGGTCGGGGTCGGACTGCCGGTCCTCCTCGCCCTGGCCCTCGCGGGCATTCCCGCCGCCGCCCTCGAACGACGACGGCTGCGGCTGGTCGAGCCGGCACCGCTGCCCGACCCGCACCGCCCGCTGCCCGGCGCCGGCCGCCGCGCCCGGCTGCGGACCCGCCTGCGCGAGCGCGCCACCTGGCGCGAGCTGGCCCACACCGCGCTCACCGCCACGGCCCTCGCCGCCGCCGCGCTCGGCTTCAGCGCCGCGCTGCTGTTCTCCGGCGCCCTGGTCGCCTCCCCGGTGATCGTCTGGGCGCTGGCTCCCGAAACCGTCATGATCATCCCTGGCCGGGCGGTGCCGGGGCCGCTCGCCGCCCTGCCGTTCAGCGCCGCCGGGCTCGCCGGCCTCCTCCTCTGCGCCTACGCCGGCGCCCTGCTGACCACCGCCCAGGTGGCCCTCGCCCGCCTCCTGCTCGGGCCCCGCGAGGAGGACAGCGGCCGACAGGTCCTCGAACTCACCCGCTCCCGGGCCCGGCTCGCCGACGCCTTCGAAGCCGAACGCCGCCGCATCGAACGCGACCTGCACGACGGCGCCCAACAGCAGCTCGTCGCGCTCAGCATGACCCTCGGCCTCGCCGACCACGCGCTGCGCGACGGCAGCGGCCAGTCCGGCGACCGGGCCACCGCCCTGGTCGCCCGGGCCCGCGGCGAAGCCCGGCAGGCCCTGGAACAACTGCGCGGCCTGGTCCGCGGCATCCACCCCCAGGTGCTCACCGACCACGGCCTCGCCGCCGCCGTCGCCGAGGTCGCGCTGCGCCACCCCATCCCGGTCCGGTCCGACTTCGACCTCCCCGGCCGGCTGCCCGCCCCCGTCGAGACCACCGCCTACTTCACCGTCACCGAAGCGCTCACCAACGCCGCCAAGCACAGCGGCGCCGCCGCGATCACCGTCAGCGGGCGCATCGCCGACGGCCGCCTGGTGCTCCAGGTGACCGACGACGGCCACGGCGGGGCGGACCCGGCCGCCGGGGCCGGCCTGCGCGGACTCGCCGACCGGGTGGCACTCCTGAAAGGACGGCTCATGGTGACCAGCCCGACGGGCGGCCCGACCACGCTGCGGCTGGAGGTCCCGTGCTCCGGATCGTGATCGCGGAGGACGCCGTCCTGCTGCGCGCCGGACTCGTCGAACTCCTCACCCTCGGCGGCCACCGGGTGACCGCCGCCGTCGGCGACGCCCGCGCCCTCGCCGCCGCCGTCGACACCGAACGGCCCGACGCCGTCATCACCGACGTCCGGATGCCGCCCGACTTCTCCGACGAGGGCCTGCGCGCCGCCCTCGACCTGCGTGAACGCCACCCGGGCCTGCCCGTCCTGGTGCTCTCCCAGTACGTCGCGACCCCGTACGCGACCCGCCTGCTCGCCGCCGCCGGCGCCCAACCCGCCGGCCTCGGCTACCTCCTGAAGGACCGCGTCGGCGACGTCGCCGACTTCCTCGACGCCCTGCGCCGGGTCGCCGCCGGCGAGACCGTCATCGACCCCGACGTGGTCCGCGTCCTGCTGCGCCAGCAGTCCGCCGACCGCCCCCTCACCCGGCTGACCCCCCGCGAACGCGAAGTCCTCGCCCTCATGGCCGAGGGCCTCAACAACCAGGCGATCGCCACCCGGCTGACCATCACCGAGGCCTCGGTGGTCAAGCACTGCGGCAACATCTTCATGAAGCTCGACCTCGACCCCACGGAGGGCAACCGCCGCGTCCTCGCCGTCCTCGCCCACCTCCGGGCGGCGTAGGGCGGCGTAGGGCGCGCCCGACACCGGGCCGGGCGTCGGCGGCTCAGCGCAGACCGAGACAGGGCAGCCAGGCCCGGGAGGCGTCGTGGCCCGCGGTGAGCAGGGCGCACAGCGGGCCGGCCGCGCCCCCGAGCAGGCCCATCCCCTCCGCGCCCAGGGCCTCCACCTCGGGCAGGCGGGCCCTCAGGTGGGCGAGCAGGCGGGCCCTCAGCGCGGCCGCGGCGGGCAGGCCGGCATGGTGGGCGAAGGCGTCGGCCACCGCCAGCACGCCCGAGGCGCCGTGGCACAGGGCCAGCAGGTCGCTCGCGCGGTCGCCGAAGAGGTGGAACCGCTCGTCGTACCGGTCGGCGAGCGTGCCGAAGGCCGCTGCGGCCCAGGCCGCCGTCTCCCGGTCGCCCGTGGCGTCGGCCGCGTCCCACAGCGCCCAGGACACTCCGGGGGTGCCGTAGCACCAGGCCTGGCGGGCGCGCGCTCCGGCGGGCGGCGGGCCGTCGAGCCCGGCGCCGTCCCAGGTGCGGATGGAGCGGGCGTCGTCGAAGGACTGCCGCATCAGCCACCCGGTCGCGCGGCGCAGGGCGGGCGTCAGGCCGGGGTGCGGTCCGAGGTGGCGTACCGCCGCGGTGAGTGCGGCGACGACTCCTGCGGCGCCGTGGCCCGTGCCGGTGTTGATCCGGCCGTCCAGCCAGCCCAGGTGCGGGTGGCCGGCGTACTGGCCCGTCCGCAGCCGGGGCAGCTCGTCGGTGTCGCACAGCCGGGCCAGGTGGTCGGCGTACGGGCCGAGTTGGGCCGGTGTCGGGCGGGCGCCCGTGGTCAGGGCGAGCAGGGTGCCGGAGGGGCCGACGATGAGGTCGTAGTCCGGGAAGGCGACCTGCTCGCACCGCCAGTCGAGGGCCGGCGCGGTGCGGACCAGGTGGTCGCGGAGCCGGTCGGCGGCCCGGTGCAGGTCCGGGTGGACCAGGGCTCCCAGGCGCAGGCCCGCCAGCGTTCCGGCCAGTCCGCCGTCGTACAGCCCGCAGTGGCCCGGCCCCTGGCCGGCGGTGCGGGCCCACACCGCCACGGCACGGGCCGCGGACCGTTCGGCCTCGGGCCCTCCGGTGGTGTGCAGCAGGGCGGCCAGGACGGGGACGCCCGGATCGGAGGGGTGCTCGGCGACCGCCGGGCTCTCGCGGGGCCGGGCGGACCAGGCGTCGAGGAGTCGGACGGCGAGTCCGGTGACGGCGGTGCCGGTGCTCTCGGTGCTCTCAGTGCTCTCGGTGTTCGCGGTGTGCTGCGGCACGGTGGCTCCTCGGGAACGACGGGTCGGGAATCCGCCCAGGCCGGGGGGGGGGGGGGGGGGGTCGGGGGGGACCCCCCCCGCCGCAGGCCCTGTTGCCCGCCGTCCTCGTGATGGGCCATGCCGGTGTCCAC
>NZ_JBHVWW010000024.1:0-55886 GCF_042882025.1 Kitasatospora sp. NPDC058243 | reverse complement strand
GGGACGGTGGTGCCGTTGCTCTGGGTTCTCTCGGTGCTCTTGGTGTTCGGGGTGTGCGGCGGCAGGGGGCCCCTTAGGGAAAGAGGGGTCGGCACTCCGCCGGGCTGGGGGGGGCCGGGCGGAGTGCCGGTGGTGGCGGCCGTCAGGGGCCGTTGTCCGGGTGGCCGTCCGAGGGCGTGCCCTCGGACGGCCTGACGGGAGATCAGCAGAACAGGCCGCTACAGAGCAGCACCGTGTCGCAGATCAGGACGGTGCAGACGCCGCTGCAGCCGCCGCTGCTGGCCTCGGGGGTCGGCAGGGTGGTCTCGGTGATGCGCGCGTCCAGGTCGCCGATGAGGGCGTCGAGGTCGGTGAGCGCCGTGATGTCGGGCATGGTTGTCCTCCTTCAGGAGCGGTGATGGGTGGAGACCGCCCCGGTGGCCCGCCCGCGAGGGGCGGGCGCACCGGGGACGTCGGGTTCGCCGCGCAGTGCGGCGGCGGCGGGCTCCGCGAGTTCCTCGGCGCCCTGGTCGAACGGAAGTCTGAGCAGCAGCTGGGCGGCGACGGCGGCACCGCCGTGCACGGGGTCGTGGAGCAGCAGGCCGCCCGGGTCGGGGAGCATCTCCTCGACCAGCAGGTCCGCACCTGGGTGGCGCGCGCAGATCCGCTCCAGCAGCGGGACCGCGGTCAGCGCCGCGAAGTCCACGGGAACCGGTTTCGGCTGGGGTACGGCCCGGACGAACGCGAAGCGCGGCAGCCCGGCCGAGCGCCCGAGGGCGGCGAGGGCGCGCACCTTGGTCAGGTCGCCGTCGCCGGGCCGCCACAGCTGGGCCGCCGGCACGCGCCAGACCGCGGGGCTGATGACCAGGGCGCCGCCGCCGACGGTCACCCGGGGCAGTCGGTCCGTGTCGGGGAACGCCTCGGCCAGGCCGTCCAGGCGGATCAGGCGCGAGCCCGCCGGGTGGCCGGCGGCCAGCAGCAGCCGGACCAGGACGTCGTACGGGGGCAGGGGCGTACGGGTGGCGTGGTGGACGGGCAGCAGCCGGCACCCGTCGGCCTCGGCGATGATCCGCGGGCCGACCCGTCGCAGGGTGATGCGCTCCAGCGGCAGGTAGCGGGCCGTCAGGCCGTCGGCTCCCTGGTACGGCAGGGGATCGGGATCCCCCGTCCACCAGCCGGTGATGACCGGCCGCCGGACGGCGTTGGCGGCGCGTCCGGCCAGCGGCGGCACCAGCAGTTCGACGAAGCGCGCCCCGGACAGCCGCTCGACGGAGGCGAGGAAGGCCCGGTAGCTCCGGAGGTTGTCGTAGCCGCCGTGCAGGGTGTGGAGCGCGTCGGCGAACCGGGCGTCCAGCACGCCCGCCGGTGAGGCGGTCTCCAGTACCGCGACCGGGCCGGGGCCCGGCAGCGGACGCAGCAGGCAGTCCAGGGGCCAGGGCGGCAGCGCGGTTGCGGCCGGGGGCGCCCCGAGCGTGTCCAGCAGGTCGTCGTCCAGGTCCACCGGTCCGCCGCCGGCCCGGGCGGACAGGTGGGCCAGCAGCCTCGCGTAACCGGAACCGGAGGTCTCGGCGGGGTGCCAGCCCGCGTACCGGCGTGGGGGCTTCGGCGGTGGCGGCGGGCAGCTGCCGTCGGGTAGGTGGCGCGCGAGGATCTCGCCGAGCGGGCACGGCCGTTCGGTGAGCTCCGCGAGCTCCGCCGGCAGCCGGTGCGGGTCCGGCCCCGCGAGCCGGTCGGCTTCCCGCAGCCACGCCACGCGGGCGGCGGTGCCGAGGCCCTGCTGCACCTGGCGGGCGGCTGCTCCGGAGACGGCCGAGGCTATGGTGCGGTAGGAGTCGGTGAACCACGGCCGGGAGTCGTCGGCGGGGGCGGCGGAGCCGGTGGTACGGAGCGCGGGTGCGGGTACAGCGGAATCGGTGCTCGGCGCAGGTGCTGGTGCGGGTGCCGGAGGAGGCGCCGGTTGCGGAAGGGTGCCGCGTGCGCGGACGTCCTCGGCGGCGAGCCAGCCCGTGGTGCGGCGGCGCGGGGCCGCGCAGGCCTGGAGCACGCCGAGTCCGAGCAGGTGCGCGAGGAAGCCGCGCAGCACCGTGGGAGCGGAAGCCGCCGCCCCGGTCGCGGCCGTGCCCAGCAGAGCCGCTTCGAGGTCGCCCAACGGGCGTGGGCCGTCGGCCAGTTGGGCCAGCACGTGATCCAGGGGGAGGGAGCGCCGCAGGTCGACCTGCCGCAACCGGCCCCGGTCGTGCGGGTCGGTCACCCAGCAGCGCAGGACACCGGCGCCCGGTGCGGTGCCCGCCGGCTGGGGGAAGTGCAGCGGAGCCAGGGCCAGCACCGTGGCCGGGTCCGCCGCCCGCAGGTCCAGGGCGCCGAGCCGGGCCCGCACGCCGTGGACGTTCTCCACGGCCTCGGCCGCCACCTCGCCGAGGGCCGTACCGGGCGGGACGAGCCGCAGCAGGGGGCCGTCGGCCCAGCCGCCGTTCCCGCCACTGTTCCCGCCGCCGTTCGCGCCCGCCGGGGTGACCGGCAGCAGGGTGACCTGGCCGACCCAGCCGCGCGGGGTGGTCTTCGCCGCGGCCCTACCGAGCGCCCGCCACACGTACGCCGCCCGTTTGCGCAGCCGCTTCCCGCTCCAGGACTCGCCCGCGGCCAGCCGGCCCGCCACGTCTGCGGCCGCTCCGGGCTCCACCTCGTCCAGGAAGGCCCGCATGACGGGCGACGCGCACACCAGGGACCAGCCCAGAGCGCCCACGCGCTCGCGCTCGGCCGTCACCGCGGCCTCCAGCCGCCGCAGAGCGAAGGCCGCCGACTCGGCTTCGCCGGACAGCCGTGCGGCGTCCGCGACGAGGCCGGCGGCGGCGGGCAGCCGCCCCAGCAGCCCGCAGTCGGCCGGGCCCGGTGCGGCGCCGGAGTGCAGCCGACGGCGCACGGCCAGCACGGCGCGGCGGTCGGCGGCGGTGAGGGCGGGATGCGGCACGACCACGCTGCCCAGCTGCTCGGCCAGTCGGCGGGCGTGCTCCGCCCGCCGTTCGTCCCGCCGGGCGTGGTCGGCGACCTGTGCGAACAGTTCCGGGTTGCCCGCCGCCGCCCACGCCGCCAAGGGCATGCCGGCCACGCGGAGCAGTGCCGCGGCGCCCAGTTCCCGGTCCTCGGACACGTCAGGACCTCCCGTCACCGGTGAGCGCGTGGGTCAGCAGGCTCTGCCGGGCCAGGGAGAACCGCCCCCGGTTCCAGTGGAAGACGACGTAGTGGGCGGCGGCGCGGCGCGGGCCGATCGCCGCCTCGCCGGACTCGAAGTAGCCGGTGCGCCAGCGCTCGGCGGCCCGGCGCACGGCGTCCCCGTGCACCTCGACCGCCGCTCGCCGGTGCGGCGGCAGCGGAGCGAGCAGGCTCTGTCCGTCGGCCCGCCAGGCCGCGAGGATGCCCGCGGCGGCGCGCCGGGTGTCCTCGTCCGGGTCGGTGCCCAGCCTGCGGCCGGCGTCGTCCTGGAGCACCTGCCAGACCCCGCGGTGCTCCCAGCCGACGATGCCGAGGCCGTCGAGGAGTTCACCGAGGAGGTACAGGGACAACCGCCAGTCCGCGACCGCCTCCGGTCGGCCCGGCGCCGCGACGGTGTCGTGGTGATCGAGCCAGGCCAGGGAGTCCACCGTGAACAGGTCGTGGACGTGCCGCATCGATCGCGGGCCGCCGAAGAGGTAGGTCTCCGGCTCGTACCGTCCGCACAGCGGCGGTTGCGGCTGTCCGTCCACCGCACGGAAGCGGCGCGTCAGTTCCTCGCGCAGCGCCCCGACATCGGACCGGCCCGCCTCGAACCGGACCCGCAGCCCGGGCGGTTTGTGCATGAAGAAGAAGGAGCGCGCCGCGCCGGCGGCGATCAGGTCGCGGGCCGTGTCCGCGACGGCGCGGTACGTCCGGTGCCAAGTGGCCGGGCCCGGTGCGAGGTTGATCTGCACCCAGCCGTCCTCGGGCCTGTCGTCGCGCAGCGCGGACAGCCCGGCCGTCAGGAACGCGCGGCGCGCGGCCTCGTATTCGGGGCCCGCGGAATCGACCGGTACCGTTCCCCACGGAATGTCGCGAGCGTCCTGGAGGCAGTCGGCCAGCAATCGTTCGACCTCCACCATGGTGCCCACCTCCTCGTGATTTCGGCTCTGCTCCTGGGGTTTCCACCATTCGGTCGGATTGAAAAACGGAAGGCAAATATTCATATGATGAAAAAGGGTGCGCCCGCTGCGCGCAAGGGACTTCGCGCGCTGAAGGCGCGTCCTGCGGGCGGATTCTGAAGCCTTCGCCCCCCCTGGCTCGATGATCGCCCGCTTGCTGGTGAGTTGGTGTCACTTCTGCTCGAACTCCCATTGAGCAAAACGGCGTTGGCGAGCCCGAAAGTGTCAGGAGAGCTCGGCGAGAGCGCCGGTGACGGACCGGGTGGGGTCGAGCAGGTGGGCGAGGCGGTGGGCGGAGGCGGTCCAGGACCAGTGGGTGGTGGCCCAGTCGCGGCCGGCGGTGCCCATCCGGGCGCGGTCCGCCGGCGGGGCGAGGAGGAGACGGGTGAGGGCGGCGGCCACGTCGGCCGGGTCGCGCCCGTCGACGACGGTGCCGGTGACGCCGTCGAGGACGGTGTCGGGGGCGCCGCCGGATCGGCCGGCGACGACGGGTAGGGCGGCGGCGGCCGCTTCGAGGTAGACGATGCCGAGGCCTTCGGCTTCGAGGCCCGCCCGGCGGGTACGGCACGGCATGGCGAAGACGTCGGCCTCGGCGTAGTGGGCGGCGGTGGCCGCGTGGTCGAGACCGCCGGCGAATTCGACGCTGCCGGGCTCGGTGCACCGGTGGGCGAGCGCGCGCAGGCGGTCCTCGTACGGGCCCTGGCCGACGAGGACGAGGACGGTGCCGGGGACGGCCCGGCGGATCGCCGGCAG
Source organism: Kitasatospora sp. NPDC058243 (assembly GCF_042882025.1). Lineage (NCBI taxonomy): Bacteria > Bacillati > Actinomycetota > Actinomycetes > Kitasatosporales > Streptomycetaceae > Kitasatospora > Kitasatospora sp. NPDC058243. The sequence continues at coordinate 51,003 of NZ_JBHVWW010000024.1, read as the reverse complement.
GGCGCGGATCAGGACGTCCTGCCCCTTGCGCGGGACGAGCCGGGCGACGCAGAGGATCACCGGCCCGGTGCGGGCCCGCCGGGCGCCGGCGGCGCCGGGCCGGAAGCGGTCCGGGTCCACGCCCGGGACGAGGCGCGCCAGTTGGGCGTCCGGGCCGAGGGCGGGGGCGATCCGGGCGCGGGTGTACTCGCCGAGGTAGGTGACGACGTCGACGCTGCGGCCTATCCGGCGCAGCAGGCGGCGGGCGCCGGGGGTCCGGGCCCACCAGATCTCGTGGCCGTGGGTGGTGGCGACGGTGCGTTGGATGCCGTCGGCCTGGCGCAGCAGGCCGGGGGCCATCGCGGCGAGCGGGGCGGCGGCGCCGAACCAGACCCGGTCGCAGCCGTGGGCGCGGGCGATCTCGGCGGCGCGGCGGGTGGCCCGGGCGGTGGGCAGCAGGGTGCGGGTCCGGTCGCGGATCACCGGGAAGGGGAGGGCGGCGTCGTGCCGATCGGCGCCCGGTTCGGCGGAGGTGTAGACCACGAGGTCGGAGTGGGGCAGCCGGGTGGCCAGGGCGTGGACGAAGGTTTCGATGCCGCCTTGGCGGGGCGGGAAGTCGTTGGTGACGATGAGTGTGCTGCCCATGGGCGGGTGAGACCTCGGTTCGGTGTCGGAGAAGGCGTTGGCACCAGGGCCGGCCGGCAGCGGTCGCGGGTCCGGGGAGTCGTGCCGATTCATCACCCGTTCATTGCATCGTCGCAGGTCAGCCTGGTCATCACGGTCAGGTCGAGTCCTCTGGTCGGGTTTCCCCTACCATCCGTCGGGGCCTTCGCCCGGAGACCTTCGCATCCGATCTGACGTTCGGTGTTCGCTGGATTACGGAAAGTGCCCGCGCTCCCGCTATCGTGTCGGCGTGGTGAGGTCGTGGGATGCGGCAGTGGAGCGGGCGCAGGACCGGCTGGCGGCGGGGCCGCGGCTGCGGGCGGTCGCCGAGGGGGACGAACGGCGGTTCGCCCTCTGGGACTTGACGTCCCTGGTGGAGGGCGAGCTGGGGGAGCTGGTGGCCCCGGACGCGCTGACGCCGGAGGCCGAGCGCCGGTGGCGCGAGCGGCTGGGGGAGAGCGGTCGGGAGTGGCCCGGCGGCGAGCTCTACCGGCGCCGCTACTGGGTGCTGGACGAGGGCGGCGCCGCGGCCGGCACGGTGGCGGTGGACAACTGGACCAAGGGGCCCGGCCAACTCGCCGTCTCCTCCCTCTACTTGCTTCCGGAGGCGCGCGGCCGGGGGCTGGCCGCCGGGGCGCTGGACGAGGTGTACGCGGCGGCCGCCGCGGAGGGCCTGCCCGGCTTCCGGCTGGAGGCGCACTGGTCCTGGCAGCACGCCGTCCGCTACTACCTGCGCCGCGGCCTCTGGGTGGTCGGCTGGAAGCGTTCGCTGGCCCTGGCCCGGATGCCGCAGCTCCCGCCGTACCGGGTGTGCGAGGAGGGCGGCTGGCTGCACCTGCTGGTCGCGGACCGGGGCTGGGGCTGGGTGCCGATGCTCGCCGCCGGCTGCGAGGGCCGCTGGCTGCGGCTCGACGAGACGCCCGACTACCGGGCGGCCGACGGCTGGGTGCACGAGTACGCGCGTTCGACCCTGGCGCTGCATCTGGCGCTCGCGGGCCGGCCGCTGGTGCGCGGCCCGCAGTGGTGGGCGGAGGCGTGGCGGTGGTCGGACGCCGGGGAGCCGGAGGGGCTGGCCTACAAGATCGAGCACTTCGAGCAGCTGGCCCTGGCGGCGGGCCGCCAGGTGGTCAGCCCGTACCGCCCGGCGGTGGCGGCGTCCGAAGCGCCGACCCCGCCCCCGGCGCCGAGAGCGGAGGCCCCGGTGGCGGCGGCGCCGGGGCTGGCAGACTCGGGGGATGGCTGAGATCGAGATCGACGGCGTGCCGGCCGACCCGGCGCGGCTGGCCGCACTGGGGCTGCTGAACTATGGGCACTTCACCACCCTGCGCGTCGAGGCGGGCCGGGTCCGGGGCCTGGCGCTGCACCTGGACCGGCTGCTCCGGGACTGCGGGGTGCTGTTCGCCGCCGAGTTGGACCGGGCGGCGGTGCGGGAGCGGATCCGCGCGGTGCTGCCCGCCGACGGCGCGCCGGTGATCGTCCGGGTGACGGTGTACGACCCGGAGCTCGGCCTGGAGCGCCCCGGCGGCCCGGCGGCGCCGCGGCTGCTGCTGACCACCCGCCCGGCGGCGGTGGCCGCGCCGGCCCCGCTGCGGGTGCGCACGGTCGGGTACCGGCGGGAGCTGCCGGAGGTGAAGCACGTCGGCCTGTTCGGCCTGGTCCACCACCGCAGGCGGGCCCAACTCGACGGCTACGACGACGTGTTGCTGGTGGAGCCGGACGGCGGCGGGGTGGTCGAGGGCGCCACCTGGAACGTCGGCTTCCTCGACGGCCGCCGACTGGTCTGGCCGGACGGCCCGAGCCTGCCCGGGGTGACCGCCGCGCTGCTGGCCGGCGCGTACGGCGGGCCGCAGTCGCGCGAGCGGGTGGACGCGTCCGGGCTGGGCCGCTTCACGGCGGCGTTCGCGGTGAACGCGGGTGTCGGCGTCCGGCCGCTGGCCGCGGTCGACGGTACGGCCTTCGACCCGGCGCACCCCGTGCTCGCCGAACTCGCCACCGCCTACGGGGAGATCGCCGCCGACCCGGTGTGAGCCCGCCCGGCGCCGGCCCGCAGGCCCCCGGAGGGGGGTGGGGATATCCCCACCCCCGGTCCGCCAGCGGCCTCCATGGTCCGCCGGCCTGGCCTTTTCTAACGTGGAACCCGTCGACGACCACCGACGATCCCCGAAGGAAGGCCCACCCATGGCACGCCGCCACGACCGCCCATCGACCGAGCCGTACGCCGCCGGACCGCACGCCGCCGGACCGTACGCGACGGGGGCGTACGGCGGCGGCCCGTACACCGAGCAGGGCGCCCGTCCGGCGATCGAGCTGCGCGGGGTGCGCCGCACCTACGGCCGCGGCGCCGAGACCGTGCACGCGCTGCGCGGGATCGACCTGGCGCTGGCCCGGGGCACCTTCACCGCCGTGATGGGCCCGTCCGGCTCCGGCAAGTCGACCTTCCTGCAGTGCGCGGCGGGCCTGGACAAGCCCGACCAGGGGGAGATCCGCCTCGGCGGCGAGGACATCACCCGGCTGAGCGAGGACCGGCTCACCAAGCTGCGCCGTAGCCGGATCGGCTTCATCTTCCAGTCCTTCAACCTGCTGCCCTCGCTGACGGTGGAGCAGAACGTGCTGCTCCCGCAGCGGCTGGCGGGCGAGCGCCAGGATCGCGCCCGGGCCCGGGAGCTGCTGGCCCAGGTCGGCCTCGGCGAGCACGCCAAGCGGCGGCCCGGCCAGCTCTCCGGCGGCCAGCAGCAGCGGGTGGCGATCGCCCGCGCGCTGATCACCGACCCGGACGTGGTGTTCGCCGACGAGCCGACCGGCGCGCTGGACACCCGCACCGCGCACGAGGTGCTGGGCCTGCTGCGGCGCGCCGTGGACGACCTGGGCGCGACGGTGGTCATGGTGACCCACGACCCGGTGGCGGCCTCGTTCGCCGACCGGGCGCTGTTCCTGGCCGGCGGCGCGCTCGTCGACGAGCTGCACCACCCGCAGGCGCAGGCCGTCGCCGACCGGATGGTCTCGCTCACCGCCCGCCCGGTGGGGGTCGCGGCGTGAACGGGTGGCGTGGACCGATCGACGAGTGGAACGGGGCAGGGGCATGAGCAACGGACTGGCGCGCGCCTCGGTGCGCTTTCGACCCGCCTCCTTCGTGGGCACCCTGGTCGCCCTGCTGCTGGGCGCCGCCGTGGTGGTGGCCTGCGGCGTGCTGCTGCAGACCGGACTGACCGCGAGCGTCGCACCGCAGCGGTACGCGGGCACCCCGGTGGTGGTCGCGGCCGACCCGATGGTGCGGATCACCGCCAAGGTCGGCCGCGACACCGAGACCAGGGAGCAGACCACCCCCGAGCGGGCCCGGACGGACGCCGCCCTGGTGGGCCGGATCGCCGCACTGCCCGGGGTCGCCGCGGCCCGCCCGGACAGCGCCTTTCCGCTGCCGGCCGGCGCCGGCACCCCCGCCCTGACCGGCCGGGGCTTCGCCGCGCTCGGCATCGCCGGCCCGGCCGACCAACTGGTCGAGGGCCGTGCGCCCGGCGCCGACGAGGTGGTGCTGGACGCCGACACGGCGCGCGCCGCCCACCTCGCGCCCGGCGCGAAGCTCACCCTCACCGCCCCCGGCGGCACCGGCGACTACCGGGTCTCCGGCCTGGCCGCCGCCCAGTCGGCCGGCCCCACCGCCTGGTTCGCCGACGCCACCGCCGACCGCCTCTCCGGCCACCCCGGCCGGATCGACGCGATCGCCGTCCAGCCGCGCGAGGGCGTGGACCGCGCCGCGCTGGTCGCGCAGGTCCGCCAGGCCCTCGACGCCCAGGCCCCCGGCACCAAGGCCGTGGACACCAAGGCCGCCGGCACCCAGGCCATCGGCCTGGAGGCCAAGGCCGAGAGCGGCGGCGCCAAGGTCTTCACCGGCGACGGCCGCGGCACCGTCGAACAGCCCGCCATCGGCGAGGCCCGCACCCTGCTGATGGGGCTCGGCGGCAGCTTCGGCGGCTACGCCACCATGACCGCGATCTTCGTCGTGATGAGCACCGTCGCCCTGGCCACCGGCCAGCGCGCCCGCGAGTTCGCCCTGCTGCGCGCCATCGGCGCCACCCCGCGGCAGATCCGCCGCACCATCGCCACCGAGGCGATGCTGGTCGCGCCGGTCGCCGGGGCGCTCGGCATCCTGCCCGGACTGGCCCTGGCCCGCTGGTGGTTCGACGAACTGACCTCGCGCGGCGCCGTGCCGCAGGGCGTGCGACTGGACGTCGGCCCGCTGCCGATGCTCGCCGCCGTCCTCATCTGCACCCTCGCCGCGCTGACCGCCGGCTTCCTGGCCGCCCGCCGCCCCGCCAAGCTGCGCCCCGGTCAGGCGCTCGGCGCGGCCGCCGTCGAACCGGGCCACCCCGGCGTGGTGCGGACCGTCTTCGGGCTGCTCTTCGCCGTCGGCGGCGTGGTGGCCGCCGCCTTCGCGGCCGCCCTGGACGGCATCAACGCCGCCAACACCGCGCTCGGCGTGGTCATGTGCTTCATGCTGGCCGTCGCGCTGCTCGGCCCCTGGGTGGCGCGGGTCGCCGCCACGGTGTTCGGCGCCCCGCTGCGGGCCGGCGGCGCCCCCGGCTCGCTGGCCGCCGACAACACCCGAGCCAACGCCCGCCGGCTGGCCTCCGCGATCACCCCGATCGTGCTGGTCACCGCCTTCTGCGGCACCCTGCTGTTCCTCCAGAGCACCATCAGCCACGCCACCGGCGCGAACGTGCGGGACGGCATCGTCGCCGACCACGTGATCGGCTCCACCGGCCCCGGCCTGCCCGCGGGCACCGCCGCCCGGGCCGCCAAGGTGCCCGGTGTGGACGCCGCGGTCGGCGTGCTGCGCACCGCCGCCGTGTACACCCACGACATGCAGCTCGGCTCCGCCACCGCGCTCGGCGTCGACGGCGACCCGGCCCGGCTGTCCCGGGTGCTCGACCTGGGCGTGCGCAGCGGTTCGCTCGCCGACCTGGGCCGCGCCGCCGACACCGTCGCCCTGGACGCCACGCTGGCCGACGCCCTGGACGTCAAGGTCGGCGACCGGGTGCCGCTGCGGCTCGGCGACGGCACCCCGGTGCAGCCCGCCGTGGTCGCCGTCTACGACCGCGGGCTCGGCTTCGGCCAGGTGCTGCTGCCCCGGGCGGTCGTCGCCGGGCACGTCACCGCCGGGTACGACAGCCAGGTGCTGGTCGCCGACGCGCCGGGCGCCGACCGTACGGCGGTGGCGGCCGCGCTGGCGGGCCTCGCGGGCCCCGGCGGGGCGACCGTGACCGACCGGGCCGGATTCGTCGCCCAGTCCGACAAGATGATGGAGCTGAACGCCTGGGCCAACACCGTGATGGCCGGCGTGCTCGGCGGGTTCGCCGCCGTCACCGCCGTCAACACCCTGGTGATGACCGTCCTCGACCGGCGCCGCGAGGTCGCCCTGCTCCGACTGGCCGGCACCACCCGGCGCCAGGTGCGCGGCATGATGCGCTGGGAGGCGCTGCTGGTCGCCGCGACCGGCCTGGTGATCGGCGGGGGGATCGCCTGGATCGCCCTCGTCCCGATCGCCCGGGGCGTCGCCAACTCCTCCCCGTACATCCCGCCGGCGCTCGCCCTGCCGCTGGCCGCCGGAGCCGTCCTGCTCTGCCTCGGCGCGACCGGGCTGCCCGCCCGGGCCCTGCTGCGCACCCGCCCGGTGGCGCTGGGCGCCGCCCGGCAGTAGCCGAGGCCCGTGAAAAGCCCGAAGGGCCCCGTCCGGTACCGCCGGAAGGGGCCCTTCGGGCTGGTCACGGCACCTGCCAGGTCCTGTCCGGCCGATCTTGCCGGGCCCGCGACGCGCCCCCAGCCTGGCGGCCGGGAGGTACCCCCAGGCATCCCGCCTGGACGCACGCCCGAATCGCCCAAGTACGTCCAGTGCGAGGGCGATCCGGGCGCACGCCCAGCCGGGCGCCCACCGCCGCGGGCTGATCCGCCAAGATCGACCGGACAGGACCTAGAGGATCGCTGGACGGCCACACCTGAGCCTCGCTCGTACGGGTGACAAAAGCCGGGCCGAGTAGGCGCAATGGGGTAGCCGGGAAAGTCCAAACCCCTTTATTGGAGCTGATCGTGATGTCGGATCAGCTACGCTCTCGCCCGCCCCGTCGGACCCGCCCGACCCGCCGAAGCAGAGAGTAGCCCGACATGAGCAGTCCTCCCGCGGCCGCCGCGCCCCGCTGGCCGCTGATCCTGCTGCGCATCACCGCGACCACCCTGGCGGTCCTGGCCCTGCTCCAGGTCATGCTGGCCGGCAGCTTCCTCAACGGCACCTACGAGTCCCTCAAGGACCACGAGGGCAACGCGATGACGCTGGCCACCGTGGTCCTCTGCCAACTGGTGGCGGCCGCGCTGGTGCGCCGGCCCGGTCGCGGCCCGCTCTGGCCGCTGTGGAGCACCGCCGTGCTGACCGTCGCCGTCGTCGGCCAGATCGCGGCCGGCTACGCGCGGTCGATCAGCGTGCACGTCACCCTCGGGGTGCTGCTGGTCAGCGGGGTCCTGTTCGGGCTGGTCGGCGCCTGGCGGCTGCCGCTGCCCGCCCGCGCGGACCACCTGCCCGAGCCGGACGGCAGCGGACGCCTGCCGCGCCCCGGCGGGCCGCTGGAGGTGTCCAAGTGAACCGTCGACGGTTCCTGGGCGTCGGCGCCTCCGTCCTCGGCGCGGGCGCGCTGGCCGCCGTCGCCGGCCCCGCCGCCGCCCGGCTGTTCGCCGAGGGCCACCCCGGCCGGCTGCTCAGCAGCGGCCTCGACCTGCCCGAGCCGTTCCAGGTGCCGCTGCCGGTGCCCGCGGTGCTCCAGCCGGTGCGCACCGACGCGACGGCCGACTACTACGAGATCACCCAGCGGGTCGCCGAGCTGGAGATCCTGCCCGGCGTCAGGACCGAGGCCTGGACGTACGGCGGCACCTTCCCCGGGCCGACGGTGGTCACCCGGTCCGGCCGGGCGGCGGTGGTCAAGCACCGCAACGAGCTGCCGGTGCCGTCCGTGGTCCACCTGCACGGCGGCCACACCCCGGCCGACAGCGACGGCTACCCCGTCGACCTGCTGCTGCCGGTCGGCTCCTCCGGCGCGGGCCGGGGGGCGGCGGGCATGCCGGGGATGTCCGACATGCCCGGCATGGCGGGGATGGGCCACGAGGCCGGGCGCACCGCGGAGGGCGAGCGCACCCACACCTACCCGGGCAAGCAGCGCGCCGCCACCCTCTGGTACCACGACCACCGGATGGGCTTCACCGGCCCCGGCGTCTGGCGCGGCCTGGCCGGCTTCCACCTCGTCCACGACGACGAGGAGAGCGCCCTGCCGCTGCCGCGCGGCGACCGCGACCTCCCGCTGATGCTCGCCGACCGCTCCTTCACCGAGGACGGCTCCTTCCGCTACCCCGCCATCGACGAGGACCTCGCCTCGCCCGGCGTCACCGACGACTACATGAACGGCGTCCTCGGCGACGTCATCCTCGTCAACGGCGCCCCCTGGCCCCGCCTCGACGTCGACCGCGCCCGCTACCGGCTGCGTCTGCTCAACGCCTCCAACGCCCGCCCCTACCGGCTCCGGCTCGACCCGCAGCCCTCCGGCGGCGACGCCCTCGTCCAGATCGGCTCCGACGGCGGCCTGCTCGCCGCCCCGATCGCCCACGACGTGCTGGAGATCGCCCCCGCCGAGCGCTTCGACATCGTCGTCGACTTCTCCCGCTACGCCCCGGGCACCTCGGTGCGCCTGCTCAACCTCTTCGGCAGCGGCCGTACGGCGGAGGTGATGCGCTTCGACGTCTCCGGCAAGAAGGTCGGCGACGACTCGACCGTGCCCGACAAGCTGTCCGCGGTCGAGGAACTGGACGCCTCCGCCGTCGACGTCACCCGCAAGTTCATCTTCCGGCGCAGCGGCAGCTACGGCTGGACCATCAACGGCGACCTGTACCGGCCCGGCCACGACCTCGCCCGGCCCGCCCTCGGCAGCACCGAGCGGTGGCGCTTCACCTCCGACCTGCACCACCCCGTCCACGTCCACCTCAACCAGTTCCAGGTGCTCAGCCGCAACGGCCGCGACCCGGGCCCGTACGACGGCGGCTGGAAGGACACCGTCGACCTGCGCCCGGCCGAGGCGGTCGAGGTCCTGGTGCGCTTCACCGACTACCAGGGGACGTACATGATGCACTGCCACAACCTGGAGCACGAGGACATGGCGATGATGGCGGACTTCACCGTGCAGTGAGCCGGGGGCCGGGGGGCTTCGTCCGGCGGGCTTCATCCGGTCGGCCGAGTGCCGGAGGGCGCGCGGTGCGCGTTCCGGCACTCGTGGCCTAGCGTCGCGGGGAGACGCACCCCGCCCGCCGTTTCGCCGTTTCGTCTTCCCGCCGTCCCCGCCGTCCCGCCGACCGAGGAGCCGCGCATGACCACCCCCGCCGAACGCCGCCGGCACGGCCGGGCCGCCCGTGACCGCGTCTCCCGCTCCGCCCACGGGCGGTGGATCCCCGCCGCCGACCGGCCCGACCCGGTCGAGGTGCTGGTGCGCCAGGGCGAGGGCCGGGTCGCCCGGCTGCTGCCGATCCGCTACGGGCGGATGGCCGACACCCCCTTCGCCTACCTGCGCGGCGCCGCCGCCGTCATGGCCGCCGACCTCGGCGCCGTCCCCGACACCGGCCTCACCGTCCAACTCTGCGGCGACGCCCACCTGGTGAACTTCGGCTTGTTCGCCTCGCCGGAACGCGCCCTGCTCTTCGACGTCAACGACTTCGACGAGACCCACCCCGGCCCCTTCGAGTGGGACGTCAAACGGCTGGCCGCCAGCATCGCCGTCGCCGCCCGCGACCACGGACAGGACGAGGACCGCGCCCACCGCGCCGCCCGCACCGCCGTCCAGGGCTACGCCACCGCCATGCGCCGCCTCGCCGGGCTCGGCGAACTCGACGTCTGGTACTCCCGGATCGACGCCGGCGACCTGCTGGCGCTGCTCCGCAAACCCCGGCAGCGCAAGCGCGCCGAGGCCGACCTCGCCCAGGCCCGCCGCCGCACCAGCCTGCACGCCTTCGGCAAGCTCACCGAGGAACGCGACGGGCAGCGGCGCATCATCAGCGCGCCACCGCTCGTCGAACCGCTGAAGAAGAACGAACTGCGCGACATCGGCAAGGTGTTCAGCGACTACCGGGCCGCCCTCGCCGAGGACCGTCGCGTCCTCCTCGACCGCTACCGCTTCGTCGACGCGGCGATGAAGGTCGTCGGTGTCGGCAGCGTCGGCACCCGCTGCTACATCGTCCTGCTGGAGGGCCGGGACACCCGCGACCCGCTGTTCCTCCAGCTCAAGGAGGCCGGGCGGTCCGTCCTGGAGGACCACCTGCCGCCCACCCGGGTCGACGCCGAGGTCTCCGTCCACCGCGGCGGGCGCCGTGTCGTCACCGGCCAGCACCTCATGCAGGCCGCCGGCGACATCTTCCTCGGCTGGACCGTCGGCCCCGCCGGGCGCCACTTCTACGGCCGCCAACTGCGCGACATGAAGGGCTCGGTCGAGGTCGCCGACCTGGCCCCGTCCGGCCTGCGCGCCTACGCCGACCTGTGCGGCCGCACCCTCGCCCGCGCCCACGCGCGCACCGGCGACCGCCTCGCCATCGCCGGCTACCTGGGCGGCGCGGACGCCTTCGCCGAGGCGATCGCCGACTTCTCCGTCCGGTACGCCGACCAGACGGCGCTCGACCACGCCGAACTGGTCGCCGCGATCGACGCCGGCCGGATCGCCGCGACCCCGGGCGTCTGAGCACGGCGCGCCCCCCGGGGGGGGATACGGGGGGTGCGGAAAACGGGTTGCCCCGGCGGGCGCGGTCGGCGTTGGCTGGCCCGCATGACCGAACTGCGCACCGACCGCCTGCTCCTGCGCCCCTGGCGGGACACCGACCTCGCACCCTGGGCCGCGATGAACGCCGACCCCGAAGTCCGCGAGCACCTCGGGGACGTCCTCACCCGCGAGCAGTGCGACGCCTCGGTGGCGCGCTTCGAGGCCGGGACCGCGGCGCGCGGATACGGCTGGCTGGCCGTCGAGGTGCGCGCCACCGGCGAGTTCGTCGGCCTGGCCGGCCTCGACGAGGTCGACGAGGGCCTGCCCTTCACCGGCGTCGAGATCGGCTGGCGCCTCGCCCGCACCGCCTGGGGCCACGGCTACGCGACCGAGGCGGCCCGCGCCGTCCTCGCCCACGGCTTCGACGCCCTCGGCCTCCCCGAGATCCTCGCCGTCACCACCGCGACCAACCACCGCTCGCAGGCCGTCATGCGCCGCCTCGGCATGACGTCCGACCCCGCCGACGACTTCGAGGACCCGACCGCCCCCGAGGGCCCGCTGCGGCCCAACGTGCTGTTCCGCCTCCGCCGCGAGCAGCGGGCGGGCTGACGGCGGGCCGGGAACGAGCCGGGAACGGCCTGACGGCGGGCGCGCCCCGCGGCTCGGCGCCGTTGTCAGTGGCGTGTGGTTGGGTGATCCACATGCTGGCGATCGGGGTGCAGGAGAACGACGGGACGCGCCACCTCCGGGTGGAGGCGGCCGAGTTGGCGCGGCTGGTGCGGCGGATCGGCGCGAAGGGCGACCGCTTCCTGGTCGCCCAGCGGATACCGGACCTGCCGGACGTCTTCATCCAGGTGTGGCACGCCGAAGGCGGCGAGTACACGCTCGAACACCGCGACGGCTCCGCCGCCCGGCACTTCGAGGTGCGCACCGACGGGCCCGAGGCGGTCATCGCCGCGATGACGGACTGGGCGCGGCACGAGCCGGGCTGGGGCGACGGCCTGGACTGGCAGCCGCTCGACCTGGGCCCGCAGTCCGAGCCCGCCCCGCCGCTCGACCTGCCGGCCGAGGACCTGCGACAGTTGCACGACCGGCTGCGCCTCACCCTGGCCGGTGGCTACACCACCCGCGCCGAGCTCGCCGAACTCGCCGAGGACCACCTGGTCTCCGGCGACCACCGCCCGCCCTCCCGCGACCAGGCTGAGCAACTGGCCGACCGGCTCTGGCTGGAGCGCGTCGGCGAGCAGACCGGCTGGATCGGCGAGACCGACCCGGAACGCCTCACCCGGGCCTTCGCCGCCCTGGCGGAGGCCGGCATCACCGCCCGGGAGCACTTCAGCTGCTGCGGTTCCTGCGGCGACGCCGAGATCGCCGCCGCCGGGGCGCTGGACGCCCGCGGCTACGTCTACTTCCATACCCAGTCCACCGACTCCGCCGCCGCCGGCCACGGCCTCGCCCTCCGCTACGGCGGCTTCGACGCCTCCCCGCTGACCACCACCGCCATCGGTCACGAGGTGGCCGCCGCGCTCACCGAGGCCGGCCTGCCCGCCCGCTGGAACGCCGACCCCTCCCATGCGATAGAGATCCGCCCGCTCCTCTGGCGCCGCCGCCTGACCGGGTGAGGCTCGCGGCTCCGACGGGGAGACGGGTGGGTCACGGCACCAGGAGGTGGAGGGCGCCGGGGGCGGCGCTCACGTCGACGGGGAGGGCCGCGATGAACTCGCCGTCGGCGTAGGCGGTGATGGCGGGGGAGTCGATCCGCAGGGATGCGGTGCGGTGGGTGGTGACTTCGGGGTGGGTGGTGTGGGTGCCCTTGAAGAGGGTGGGGAAGAAGCGGGCGATGCGCAGCCGGGGCATGGCGGCGACGAGGGTGAGGTCGAGGAGGCCGTCGTCCGGGAGGGCGTCGGGGCAGATGAGCATGCCGCCGCCGTAGCTGCGGGTGTTGCCGACGGCGGCCAGGGTGAGGTCGCGTTCGATGACGGTGCCGTCGGCGAGGGTGATGCGGAAGGGCAGCGGGCGCAGGTTGGCGAACTCGGCGAGGATGGCCAGGTTGTAGCGCATCCGGCCGCGGGGCCAGCGCAGGCGGTTGGCACGGTCGCTGACCAACGAGTCGAAGCCGGTGGCGAGGACGGAGCCGTACCAGCGGGTGGTGCCGTCGGCGGCGGTGACCAGGCCGAGGTCGACGGTCCTGGTGCGTCCGGCGGCGACGACGTCGGCGGCGGCTTCGGGGGTGGCGAGCGGGAGGCCGTAGGCACGGGCGTGGTCGTTGCCGGTGCCGGCGGGTATCACGCCGAGCGGGACGGCGGTGCCGGCGACGGCCTGGAGCGCGAGGTTGACCATGCCGTCGCCGCCGACGGCCACGACGGCGTCGACGCCGTCCGCCACGGCCCGGCGGGCGAGGCGGACGGCGTCCTCGGGGTCGCGGCCGGCGTGCCGGTCGACCTGGAGGCCGAGGGTGTGCAGACGGGCGACGGCCCGGTGGGCGGCGGGCGCGGCGTGGCCGGCACCCGCCGCCGGGTTGCTGAGGACGGCCACTCGCCTGATGGCTCGCGGACCGCCGGTCACGGGATCAGCTTGCCGGGGTTGAGGATGCCCGCCGGGTCGAGTTCGGCCTTGACGGCGCGCAGGATGCGCACGCCGAGCTCGCCGATCTCGTCGCTCATCCAGGGCCGGTGGTCGGCGCCGACGGCGTGGTGGTGGGTGATGGTGCCGCCGGCGGTGACGATGGCGTCGCCGGCGGCGCGCTTGGCGGCGGCCCACCGGGTGAGCGGGTCCTCGCCGAGGGCGGCGACGACGGTGAAGTAGAGCGAGGCGCCGGTCGGGTAGACGTGCGAGATGTGGCAGAGGACGAGGGCGCCGGGCAGGGCGGTGGTGAGGGCCTCGGTGACGGCGGTCCGCAGCTGCGGGAGCCGGCTCCAACTGGTCGCGGTCTCCAGGGTTTCGCAGAGGGCGCCGGCGCCGAGCAGGGAGTCCCGCAGGTAGGGGGCGTTGAAGCGGCCGTGTTCCCAGGCCCGGGCGGGGGCCTCGCCGACAGACGTGGCGCCGGCGGCGAGCAGGGTGTCGCGGGTGAGCCGGTGGCGGGTGGCGACCTGTTCGGCGGTGCCTTCGAAGACGGTGACGGCGAGGCAGCCGGTGATGGCGGGGGCGCCGCCGATCTGTTCGGTCGTGGCGAGGTTGACCATCGTCTCGGCCTCGTCGGAGAGCCGGATGACGGTGGGGCCGGTGCCGGCCTGTTCGACGGCGCGCAGGGCGGCGCTGCCGGTGGCGAAGTCGGGCAGGCTCCAGGCCTCGTAGGCCTTGACGGCGGGCAGCGGGTGAACGCGCAGGCGGACGGCGGTGATGACGCCGAGGGTGCCTTCGGAGCCGAGGAAGAGTTCGCGCAGGTCGGGGCCGGCGGCGGAGGCGGGGGCGCGGCCGAGGTCGAGCACACCGGCGGGGGTGACGACGCGCAGACCGCGGACCATCTCGTCGAAGCGCCCGTGGCCGGCCGAGTCCTGGCCGGAGGAGCGGGTGGCGGCGAAGCCGCCGAGGGTGGCGTAGCGGAAGCTCTGCGGGTAGTGGCCGAGTTCGTAGCCGCGTTCGGCGAGCAGGGCCTCGGCGGCGGGGCCGGTGAGGCCGGCGCCGAGGACGGCCTCGCCGGAGGTCTCGTCGAGGTCGTGGAGCCGGTCGAGGCGGCGCAGGTCGAGCGAGATGACGGCGGTGAGGCCGCCGCGTTCGGGGTCGAGGCCGCCGACGACGCTGGTGCCGCCGCCGAACGGGACGACGGCGATGCGGCGTTCGGCGCAGAGCGCGAGGACGGCGGCGATCTCCTGCTCGTCGCCGGGCAGCACGACGGCGTCGGGCGCGTCCTGGGGGTCGCGGCTGCGGCGGCGCAGCAGGTCGGGGGTCGACTTGCCGCCGGCGCGGGGGAGCCGGTCGGCGTCGGCGGCGCTGACGTTGGTCTCGCCGACGGCGGCGGCGAGGGCCTTGAGGTCGTCGGCGGCGATCCGCGAGGGGTGCAGGACGACCTCGTCGGCGGCCGGTCCGGGGGTGGCGTCGCCGGTGACGCCGAGGGCGGCGGCGAGCAGTCCCTTGATGTCCGCGGACAGCTCCTTGGCGAGGGCCGGGTCGCCCCAGGCGTCCCACTTCATCGGGGGGAGCGGCAGCGCGGCGCCGGCCGGTCCCGCTTGCGTCTCAGATGCCATGCGTTACAGTTTCACACATCATGTCAAGTAGTAACGCCGAGCCCCCTGGCAGTCCCGCGCGCAGCACCGACGACGCGATCCTGGACGCCGCCGCCGACCTGATCGTCCATCTCGGCGTGCGCCGAACGCAGTTGGCGGAGATCGCCCGCCGCGCCGGGGTCAGCCGGCCGACCGTCTACCGGCGCTGGCCGGACGTCCGGGCGGTGATCGGCGCCCTGCTCACCCGGGAGATCCGGGCCACCCGGGAGGGCGTCGCCCTGACCCTCGGGGGCGACGGCGCCCCGATCGGCCGGGAGGCCTTCGTCGACGGGGTCGTCGAGGTGGCCGTCCGGCTGCGGGACCACCCGGTGCTCGGCGCGCTGCTGCGCTCCGCCGACTCCGACCTGCTGCTGGAGTACGTCGTCGAGCGGCTCGGCACCAGCCAGCGCGGCCTGCTGGAGGCGCTGCGGGCCGGCATCGAGCAGGGGCAGGCGCACGGTTCGATCCGGTCAGGGGAGCCGGTCGAACTGGCCGCCATGGTCCTGCTGATCGCCCAGTCCACCGTCCAGTCGCACCGCATGGTCGCCTCCCTGCTGCCGGAGGCTGCCTGGCGGCGCGAACTGACCAGAGCACTGAACGGATACCTCGCGCCATGACCTCGACGCCCGCCGGATCCTCCGCCGCTCGCTCCGCCGCTCCTTACGCCGGCTCCAGCCGACTCGACGTCGGCCGGCGCCGGGTGGAACTCGAAGCGCTGGGGGACCGCCCGCGGGTCGACCTGCTGGTGATCGGCGGCGGCGTCACCGGCGCCGGGGTGGCCCTGGACGCCGCCTCGCGCGGGCTGCGCACGGTGCTGGTCGAGTCCCGCGACCTGGCGTTCGGCACCAGCCGCTGGAGCTCCAAGCTGGTGCACGGCGGCCTGCGCTACCTCGCCTCCGGGCGGATCGGGGTGGCCCGGGAGAGCGCGATCGAGCGCGGCGTGCTGATGACCCGCACCGCCCCGCACCTGATCCGCGCGCTGCCCCAACTGGTGCCGCTGCTCCCGGGGTTGCTGCGCCCCGGGCAGGCCTCGCTGATCCGGGTGGGCTTCCACGCCGGGGACGCGCTGCGGCTCGGTGCCGGGACGCCGGGCGCGCTGCTGCCCCGGGTGCGCCGGATCGGCGCCGCGCGGACGCGGCAGCTGGTGCCGGGCGTGCGGACCGCCGGACTGTCCGGCGCGCTGGTCGCGCACGACGGCCAACTCGTGGACGACGCCCGGCTGGTGGTGGCGCTGGCGCGGACCGCGGCGCAGTACGGCGCCACCGTGCTGACCAGGGTGCGGGCGGAGTCCGTGACGGGCGGCTGCGCCCGGCTCACCGACACCGTCACCGGGCAGTCGCTGACCGTCGAGGCCGGCGCGGTGGTCAACGCCACCGGCGTCTGGGCGGGCGAGGTGGACCCGTCGATCAGGCTGCGCCCCAGCCGGGGCACCCACCTCCTGGTGGACGCCGCCGCGCTCGGCCACCCGACCGCGGCGCTCACCGTGCCGGTGCCCGGTTCGACCAGCCGCTTCGTCTTCGCGCTGCCCCAGCAGCTCGGCCGGGTGGCGATCGGGCTGACCGACGAGGACGCGCCCGGTCCGATCCCGGACGAGCCGCAGCCCGCCGAGAGGGAGCTCGCCTTCCTGCTCGACACCGTCAACGCCGCCCTGAGCACCGCGCTGACCAGGGCGGACGTGCGCGGCGCGTACGCGGGGCTGCGGCCGCTGATCGACACCGGGGGCGGCAGCACCGCCGACATCTCCCGGGAGCACGCGGTGCTGGAGTCGCCGTCCGGGCTGGTCACGGTGGTCGGCGGCAAGCTCACCACCTACCGGCGGATGGCCGAGGACGCGGTGGACGCCGCCGTCCGGCTGCGCGGCCTGCCGGCCCGGGCCTGCTGGACGGCCCGCCTGCCGCTGGTCGGGGCCCCGACCCACCGGGACAGCCGTCCGCTCCCGGCGGGCGCCGTGCCCGGCTCGCTGCTCGCCCGCTACGGCGGATCGTCCCAGGAGGTGGTGGCCGCCGGGGAGTTGACGTCGATCGCGGAAGGCCTGGACGTGACGCGCGCCGAGGTCGCCTACGCCGTCACGCACGAGGGCGCGCTGGACGTCGCCGACGTGCTCGACCGCCGGACCAGGATCGGTCTGGTCGCCGAGGACGCCGAGCGGGCCCGGAAGGCGATCGAGGAGATCGTGGCGCAGCGACTGTAGCGGGCAAGTCGCCCGGGAGATGGCGCTCAGCGCGCCGCGCGCTCCGGCATCGGGTGCTCGGCTCCCGCGACCTCCAGGACGCAGGAGTACGGGTGCTCGGCCGCGCCCGTGCGGTCCAGCCGTACCGAGAGCGGCAGCGGCGGCTCCTCGGCGAGTTGGGCGGCGAGCGTCAGCGGGTAGACGCCGTGCCCGTGGACGCGGTGGAAGGCGCATTCCTTGCCGTCCACCAGCAGCTCGGTCTCGGTGATCCAGCCGGAGCGGACGTTGACGGTGACCGAGTGCCCGGCCTGGTCGAAGTGGAAGCTGTACCGCTGGCGCATGGGGAACCTCCCGCGCGGGGGCCGCCGGTCGGGGCGGACCAGGGGATCCACCGCCAGTCTAGGGTGGCCACCGGGTCTCGGCCCGGCGGGTGCGGCGGCCGGGGCGGCGGGTGGTTCCCGGTGGAGCCCCTGAGAAATCCCCGGGGTGGGCCCCGACCGCAGGTGGATTCCCGTGATCTCTACAGTGTTGTAGATTCGTCCGCAGGGAGAGATCGAGGAGGGCATTGTGGGAGTTTCGCTGGCCAAGGGCGGCAACGTCTCGCTGAGCAAGGAGGCGCCCGGTCTGAGCGCCGTGATCGTGGGTCTCGGCTGGGACGTGCGCACCACCACTGGCGCCGACTACGACCTGGACGCCAGCGCGCTGCTCTGCAACGCACTCGGCAAGGTGGTCTCGGACCAGCACTTCGTCTTCTTCAACAACCTGCGCAGCCCCGATGGTTCGGTCGAGCACAGCGGCGACAACCTGACCGGTGGCGGCGACGGCGACGACGAGCAGATCAAGGTCGACCTGGCGCGGGTGCCGGCCGACGTGGCGAAGGTGGTCTTCCCGGTGTCGATCTACGACGCCGACGCCCGGCTGCAGAGCTTCGGGCAGGTCCGCAACGCGTTCATCCGGGTGCTGAACCAGGCCAACGGCCAGGAGATCGCCCGTTACGACCTCAGCGAGGACGCGTCCACCGAGACCGCGATGGTCTTCGGTGAGCTGTACCGCAACGGCGCGGAGTGGAAGTTCCGCGCCATAGGGCAGGGTTACGCCTCCGGTCTGCGCGGCATCGCGACCGACTACGGCGTCAACGTCTGATCGCAGCAGGTGGATCGCAGCAGGTGATCTGACGGGGTTTCGGCGGCCACGGGCCTGTGCGGCCCACGCTCACTCGGGACGCCCGAGGGCGTGGCCGCCGAAACCCCCGCTGCCGGTGAGCTGGCCGTGCCACCAGGCGACCATCCCCGGCTCGTCCATGGTCGACCAGTCCGGTGCGGCGGCGACCTGCTCCCGGCCGAGCCGTCGGCCCAGTTCCACCAGCTCCCGCCCGACCACGCCCCGCTCCTGGTCGTACGCGGCCAGCACGGACGGCCAGGAGTCGCCGTGCGCGGCGGCGGCCCGCCCGGCCTGCTCGAAGGCGTGCGCGTCCTGCAAGGCCTTCACCGCGCCGCTGGTGTTGTGCGGGCGGACGACGGTGGCCGCGTCCCCGCCGAGGAGAAGCCGGCCGGCCGTGCGGCGCGGGGTCTCCAGGTCGTAGACGGGCTGGAGGAAGGTCCGCTCGCGCGGGGTGAGGGTGACCAGGGCGGCCCAGTACGGCGGCAGGTGCCGTTCGGCGAGCCGGCGCAGGTCGTCCAGCTGCCCGTCGGTGAGGGTGCCCGCCGGGATGCTGGTCGGGCCGTCGAGGCGCAGCCAGGCGGGAGTGGGCGCGTAGAAGACCCAGTTCACCTGGGTGCTGCCGGGGGTGAGCCCGGGGATGCGGTAGATCACGACCTGGCCGCCGGGGTAGCAGACGGTGGCGCACTCGTCCTCCGGCCAGGCCGCGGACCCGCCGGGCAGCTCCGCCAGCAGTGCGGCGTCGTAGCTGCCGCGCCAGCACACGTACCCGGCGTATTCGGGCCGGGCCTGCGGGCAGACCGCCGCGCGGACCACCGAGCGGTAGCCGTCGGCGCCAATCACCAGGTCGTGCGGTTCGCGGGTGCCGTCGGGGCCGGCCGTCCAGGCGCCGTCCTGGTCGGTGCCGGCCGCGGTGACGGTGTGGCCTTGCCGGAACTCGATCCGGTCGGGGGTGCGTTCGCGCAGGGCCTGCCAGAGGACGGCCCAGTGGTGGGAGTGGAACGGCATCGGCTGGTTCCAGAGCACCCGCCCGCGCCCGTCCGGTCCGTCGCCGCCGCGGTCCTCGGCCGTCTCCCGGGTGACCCAGCGGCGGACGGTGAGGCGGTGGCGGCGGACGCCGTCGTGGAGGTGGCCGGCGCGGACCAGTTCGTCGAAGCGGTCGTCGTTGATGCAGATCCCGACGCCGCGGTCCTCCAGCTGGCCCTCGCTGCGTTCCAGGACCACGATCCGGTCCGCTCCCAGCCGGGCGGCGGCCCCGGCGAAGGCGCTTCCGGCGATGCTGCCGCCGATCACGGCTATCGAGCTATCCCGCATGGCGGTCCTCTCCCAGCTGCCCACACTATCGATCTGACAATACGCGGACCATGTCCGCGAGTTGGTGGGAACCGGCAGAGCGCGGGGCCCCGGCCCGCGACCCCGTTATGCAACTAGTTGCACATCGAGCCACCGTCCCCTACCCTGCGGTAACAACGACCCCCGCCGCCCCCAGGAGACGTCGATGAGCGCGTCGATGAGCACCACCCCCGGCAGCAGCCGCTACCCGCACCTGCTCAGCCCGCTCGACCTCGGCTTCACCACCCTGCCCAACCGCGTCGTCATGGGCTCCATGCACGTCGGCCTGGAGGAGGCCCCCGACGGCTACCGGCGGATGGCCGCCTTCTACGCCGAACGGGCCCGCGGCGGCGTCGGCCTCATCGTCACCGGCGGCATCGCCCCCAACGAGGCCGGGCGCCCCTGGGAGGGCGGCGCGATGCTCACCACCGAGGCCGAAGCCGACCGCCACCGCGTCGTCACCGACGCCGTGCACGCCGCCGGCGGGAAGATCGCCCTGCAGATCCTGCACTTCGGCCGCTACGCCTACCACCGCGACCTCGTCGCCCCCAGCGCCCTCCAGGCCCCGATCAGCCCCTTCGTCCCGCACGAGCTCACCGCCGCACAGGTCGAGCAGACCATCGAGGACTTCGTCCGCTGCGCCGAACTCGCCCGCCGCGCCGGGTACGACGGCGTCGAGGTCATGGGCTCCGAGGGCTACCTGATCAACGAGTTCGTCGTCGCCGCCACCAACCGGCGCGAGGACGAGTGGGGCGGCCCGTACGAGCGCCGGATGCGCTTCCCGGTGGAGATCGTCCGCCGCGTCCGCGAGCGGATCGGCGAGGACTTCATCATCGTCTACCGCCTCTCCATGCTCGACCTGGTGCCCGGCGGCTCCACCCTCGACGAGGTCGTCCGCCTCGCCCAGGCCGTCGAGGCCGCCGGGGCGACCATCATCAACACCGGCATCGGCTGGCACGAGGCCCGCATCCCCACCATCGCCACCTCCGTGCCGCGCGGCGCCTTCGCCTGGGCGACCAGGAAGGTGATGGGCACGGTCGGCATCCCGCTGGTCACCACCAACCGCATCAACACCCCGGAAATCGCCGAGCAGTTGCTCGCCGACGGCTGCGCCGACCTGGTCTCGCTGGCCCGCCCGCTGCTCGCCGACGCCGACTTCGTCGCCAAGGCGGAAGACGGCCGCGCCGACGCCATCAACACCTGCATCGGCTGCAACCAGGCCTGCCTCGACCACACCTTCAGCGGCCTGATCACCTCCTGCCTGGTCAACCCGCGCGCCTGCCACGAGACCGAACTCGTGCTCGCGCCCACCAGGTTGCGCAAGCGCATCGGCGTCGTCGGAGCCGGCCCGGCCGGGCTCGCCTTCGCCGTCTCCGCCGCCGAACGCGGCCACGACGTCACCCTGTTCGACTCCGCCGCGGCGATCGGCGGGCAGCTGAACACCGCCCGACTCGTGCCCGGCAAGGAGGAGTTCGACGAGACGCTGCGCTACTACCGCACCCGGCTCGCCGAGTTGGCCGTCACCCAGCGCCTCGGCACCACCGCCACCGCCGAGCAGCTCGCCGCCGAGAACTTCGACGAACTCGTCCTCGCCACCGGCGTCACCCCGCGAACCCCCGCCGACCTCGCGGGAGTTGACCACCCCAGCGTGCTCGGCTACCTCGACGTCCTGCGCGGCGGCGCCCCCGTCGGCGAGCGGGTCGCCATCCTCGGCGCGGGCGGCATCGGCTTCGACGTGGCCGGCTTCCTCACCGACCCGGGCGACGCGGCCAGCCTCGACCCGGCCGTGTTCCAGGCCAAGTGGGGCATCGACCCGGAGTACCGCGAGCGCGGCGGACTGCGCCGCCCCGAGCGGCCCGCACCGCCGCGCGCCGTCCACCTGCTCCAGCGCAAGACCAGCAAGGTCGGGGCCGGGCTCGGCAAGACCACCGGCTGGATCCACCGCACCGAACTCCGGCACCGCGGCGTCACCATGGTCGCCGGCGCGACGTACGACCTGATCGACGACGCCGGCCTGCACTTCACCGTCGACGGCGAGCGCCAACTGCTGCCCGTGGACACCGTGGTGCTCTGCACCGGCCAGGAGCCGCGCCGCGACCTGTACGAGGCGCTGCGCGAGCGCGGCCTGGAGGCCCACCTGATCGGCGGCGCCGACGTCGCCGCCGAACTCGACGCCAAGCGGGCCATCAAGCAGGGCACCGAACTGGCCGCCGCGATCTGACCCTTCCTTGCGCGCTGGGTCCTGTTCGGCCGGACAGGACCTGGGCACGCCTTGGGCACGCCCTAGGATCGACGGCATGTCGCTGCCGCACGCCATCCTCACCGCCCTGCTGGAGAAACCGTCCTCGGGGCTGGAGCTGACCCGGCGCTTCGACAAGTCGATCGGCTTCTTCTGGCCCGCCACCCACCAGCAGATCTACCGCGAACTGGGCCGGCTGGAGGCCTCCGGACAGATCCGGGCCCTCCAGCCGTCCGGCCCCGTCCGCGGACAGAAGAAGGAGTACGAGGTCCTGCCCGAGGGCCGCGCCGAACTCGCCCGCTGGACGGCCGAGGGCGCCGCGCCGCGCGCCGTCCGCGAACCGCTGCTGCTACGGCTGCGCGCCGCCGCGGTGGTCGGTACGGACGGCCTGGCGGCCGAGGTGCGGCGGCACCTGGCGCTGCACCGCGCGCAGTTGGACGACTACCGGGAGATCGAGCGGCACGACTTCCCGGCCGAGACGACGGCCGGGGAGAACCGCCTCCAGCACGCCGTGCTGCGGGCGGGCATCGGACTGGAGGCCTTCTGGGTGCAGTGGCTCACCGAAACCCTCGAAACCCTCGAAACCCTCGAAGCGCTCGAAACCCCCGAAACCCCCGAAACCCTCGAAACCCTCGAAGCACTCGAAGCGCTCGAAGCACTCGAAGCGCTCGAAACCCCCGGACCGCTTCCGCCGGACCAGCCGGACCAGGGGGCCTGACCTGCGGTGATCCGCGCCCGCGAGCCCCGTATCAGGCCCGGTGGGACACTGGTGCCTGTCCCTGCCCGCACTCTCGACCGGGGGGCCCGCATGTCCCACCCGAAGCCGCTCCACGCCCTCGCCGCCGCCGCCCTCGCCGCGGCGGTCGCCTTGGGCCCGGCCCACCTCGCCGCGGCCGCGACGCCCGGCCAGCCCGCCCAGGGCCTGCCCACCTCCGAGCAACTCACCGCGGCCCTGCTCACCGTCGACGACATCGGCCCAGGCTTCACCCAGGTCCCCAGCACGGCCAGCCCCAGCGCCGGCCCCAGTACGATGCCGTCCCCGGCCAACGGCTGCGACGCCCTCAGCGACCTGATCAACATGCACACCGGCATCCCCGGCCCCGAGACCCCGCACGCCGAGGCCGAACTGGACGGTCCGGGCGGCAACCCGATGGTGACCGAGTCCCTGACCGCCGAGGACGCGGGAAAGCTCACCACCGACTTCGACGCCGCCACCGCGGCCCTCAAGAGCTGCCACACCATCACCTTCAGCGCCGGCACCAACGACTCGGTGACCTTCACCGTCACCCCGGTCACCCTCGGCGACCGCCAGGACGCGCCCGCCGTCCGCCTCGACGGCACCCTGGCCGGCGTCCAGCTGAACGCCTTCGTCGGCGTCGAGCGCTTCGGCACCGTCGGCATGGCCTTCGGCTTCTTCCAGCGCGGCGGCGACTCCTCCCAGCTGGCCTCCTTCCAGTACCGCGCCGCTGTCGCCAAGGTCCAGCGCGCCCTCGGCGCCACCGCCGGCAGCACCACCCCGCCCACCGCCACGGCCCCCGTCACCCAGGGCACCTCGGTCTGAGCCGGACGACGCGACGGCCCCCGTCGGGCAGGCAGCCCGACGGGGGCCGCGGCGTGCGGTGCGCGGGGAAGCGTTGCGGCCGGTGCTGGTGGGGCTGTATCGGGCGGGTGCGGAGCCGGCGGTGTCGGCCGGTCAGGCGCTGATGCGCCGCCGGTCCCGTGCGGGGGCCGGCGCCTGGATCGGGGCCGGGGTGCGGCCGGCGAGGCGGCAGCCGAGGCAGTGGGGGTGGCCCCGGCGGCCGGCCGGGTCGGGGGTGCGCCAGTGCCGGTGGGCGGGCGGGCGCGGGCCGGTGGGCTTGCCCCAGCCGGCGAGGTGGAGCAGCCAGCCGGCGAGCGCGCCGAGGGCGGTGAGGATCCCGCCGGCCCAGAGCCCGGCGGCCGAGCCGAGGACGAGGGCCGCGCCCGCGACGGTGAAGCCGAGGATCGCGATGACGGAGCCGGTCCAGCCGGCGATGGTGTGCCCCATGTCGTGGTCGCCGTGTGCGCTCATTGCTCCTCGTTTGGTGTGATGGGCAGGTCGGGATGGACGGGTCGGCCGTTTATCTCACGAGCTAAGTAACTTAGATGCTAAGGAGATATCGAGTGAAGGGCAAGCCGCGCCCCCGGGCGACGCCCGAGCAGGCGCTCTACGCGATGGACCGGATGATCGCGCTGGCGCAGTTCGGCCAGCAGGACATCGCCGCCCGGCTCGGCCTCAACGTCACCGACCTGACCTGCCTCGGCTTCGTCATCGAGGCCGCGATGGCCGGGGAACCGCTGGCCGCCGGCGACCTCGCCGAGCGCGCGCAGCTGACCACCGGCGCCGTGACCGGCGTGCTCAACCGGCTGGAGAAGACCGGCTACGCCCGCCGCGAGGCCGACCCGGCCGACCGTCGGCGCGTCCGCGTGGTGATGGCGGAGGACGCGCAGCAGCGCATCCTCCAGGTCTACGGCCCGTTCTACGAGCGGATCGGCGTGCTGTTCGCCGACTACACGCCGGACGAGATCGCGGTGATCGCCGACTGGTTCACCCGGGCCAAGGGGGTGCTGGGGGAGTCGCTGGACGAGATCCGGGCCGAAACGCCGTAGCGGCCGACCCCCCGGGGAGGGGCCGGCCGCCACGGTCTCGGAGCAGCGTCGCGGTGCAGCGCCTCGGTGCAGCGTCGTGGAGCAGCGTCGCGGGGCGACGTCTTGGTGCAGCGCCTCTGGGCAGCGCCTCAGGGCAGGTACGTCACCTCGGGGAAGGCCGCGGACGGGCCGTCGAGGAGGCGGCTGGGGCGGCGCCGCAGGTGCAGGTCGAAGAAGGCCACCGGGTACGCCTGCTGGATCTTCACCGCGCGGACCGGGTCGAGGGTGCCGATCATGTCCCGGACCTGCTCGTCGGTCAGGCCGAGGAGCTTGGCGGCCTGCGGGATCAGCACCTGGTCGTCGCCGTACGAGACGTGCACGGCGCCCTGGGCCTGGACGTCGAGCCGCCAGCCGCGCAGGTGCGGCCAGAACTCGGCGACGGCCGGCTGGCCGGCCCGGGTGAACGCGGCGGTCATCATCATGAACGGCCGGTCCAGGTCGGTGGTGATGGTCGGCTGCATCGGGCCGTCCAGGCTCAGCCCGGCGCGGACGCGCCGGTCGGCGAGCATGGTGTAGGCGGTGGCCGTGCCGCCCTTGGACCAGCCGAACATGCCGATCCGGTCCGGGTCGAGGGCGTGCAGCAGGCCGGCGGGCAGCGGCCTGCCGTCGGTGTCGGGGTTGCGCCCGGCGGCGAGGGCGTCGACCTGGTCGAGGAGGAAGCGGATGTCCGCGGCGAAGTCCTTCGGCCCCATCGGGATGCTCCGGTCCGGGGTGAGGACCAGGCCGTCGGGGAACTCGGTGATCGCGTCGCGGGTGTGGTCGACGGTGACCACCACGTAGCCGTGGCTGGCGAGTTCCTGGACCATCACGGTGTGGTCGGCGCGGTGGCTGTGCGCGCCGTGCGAGTAGACGACGACGGGCAGGCGGCGGCCCGCGCGGTGGACCGGGGCGCCCACGCGGCCGGAGGTGAGCGGGGCGAGGGCGGGGTCGATGGCGAAGCCCGTGTCCGCGAGGAACGCCCGCAGTGCGCCGTCGGCCATCCAGGGCGCGAGCGGGTACTCCCCGGCCTCGCGGGCGGGGTACCAGACGCTCGCCATCAGCTCGCGGAACCGGCCCGGGCCGGCCAGCGGGTCCGGGCGGGAGGCGTCGAGCAGGTGCAGCGGGACGGTGCCCACGGGGTGCGGCCCGGTGGGCTCGGGCAGGGTGAGCCGCGCCGGGCCGCCGGTGGGGGTGGTGGCGGTGGTGACGGTCCCGGGTGTGGCGGCCCCGCCCGCCGCCCACGCGGGGTGGGCGAGGGCGAGCGGTGCGGCCGCCCCGGCGGCCCCGGCGGCCAGTGCGGCCCCCAGCAGGCGGCGGCGCGTCATGGCGTGTCGGCTCGTGAACGGCGTGGTGGTCATGGGCCCTCCCTGGGTGTGCTGGACAGAACCGGGCCGAGGCGCGCGGTCTTCGCAGGTGCGGCCGTCGTTCGACACCGGTCCGCCAGGGAAGCGCCCCTGACGGACCGTCCGATGGATCTCCGTGCACCTGAACGGAAGGCTGTCATCGCGGCGTACCCGGCCACATCCGACCACCGGATGACGGTGCGGCGGCGCGCATTGGCCCGGGGGTTTACATCCGTGGGCTGATGCGGCGGCGTGCCGGGGCGGGGTGGCGCATAGCGTTCACGCTCAATCCAACGCAACGGATGGCGTGACTGACGTTGCGTTAAATCCGTAACTGTTGCAACGATAATGAGATTCTGACCTGCGATGATGCTGATTGTGCGCAACATGCCTGTTGCCGTGAAGCGTGAAGGCAACGTAGCGTTTCCGTTGTCAGAAAGAACGAGCCACAGGAGAGCATCATGCAGAAGTTCGCCACCCCCGCCCCGGTCTCCGCCGTCCTCGACATCCCCGCCGGGCGCATCCGGCTCATCGCCGCCGACCGGGCCGACACCACGGTCGAGGTCCTGCCCGCCGACGCCTCGAAGAGCCGCGACGTGAAGGCGGCGGAGCGGACCACCGTCGAATACGCCGACGGCGTCCTGCGGATCGAGGCGGCGGCGGCCGAGAACCGGATCCTCGGCCAGTCCGGCACCGTCGAGGTGACCGTCCAACTGCCCGCCGGCTCCCGCATCCAGGCGAAGACGGCCAGCGCCGAACTCCGGGGCGTCGGACGCCTCGGCGACGTCACCTTCGAAGGCGCGCAGGCCTCGGTCAAGCTCGACGAGACCGCCGGCGCCCACCTCGCAGTCCTCGCCGGCGACATCTCCGTCGGCCGCCTCGACGGCCCCGCCGAGATCACCACCGCCAAGGGCGACATCCACATCACCGAAGCCGTGCACGGCGCGATCACGCTGCGCACCGAGGCCGGCGACGTGTCCGTCGGCGCCGCCCGCGGCGTCTCCGCCTCCCTGGACGCCGGCGCCACCTACGGCCGGATCCACAACACGCTCAAGAACACCGACGGCGCCGCCGCCGGCCTGAGCATCCACGCGACCACCGCCTACGGCGACATCACCGCCCGCAGCCTCTGAAGCCCCAGCCCCGGCCCGAGCCCCAGCCCGCACCCGCACACTCCGATCGCGAGACAAGGAACAACCATGAGTGAATCCCGCCACGCCGCCGAGATCGCCGTCGAGGACGCCGCAGGTCAGGACCGCCCGGAGCTCCAGCAAGCCATCCAGGAGTTCGTCGACGCCGGTTTCGCCGGGATACAGCTGCGCGTGCACGACGAGCACGGGGAGTGGGTCGGCAGCGCCGGGGTGCGCAAGCTGGGCGAGGCCGCGAAGCCGTCGGTGGACGGGAAGTTCTGGGTGGGCAGCACCACCAAGACCTTCGTCGCGACCCTGGTGCTGCACCTGGTGGCCGACGGCGCGACCGGGCTGGACACCCCGGTGGCCGACCACCTGCCGCAGTTCGGGCTGGACCGGCGGATCACCGTGCGGATGCTGCTCCAGCACACCAGCGGCCTGGCCAGCTACACCGGCGACCTCGAACCCGACGGGACGTTCGTGCCGGGGATCCCCGCGATGGGCAAGGAGTGGGTGGACAACCGGTTCCACAGCTACCGGCCCGAGGAGCTCGTGCAGTTCGCCCTGTCCAAGCCGGCACGGTTCGAGCCGGGCACCGACCAGAGCTACTCCAACACCAACTACACGCTGGCCGTGCTCCTGATCGAGCAGGCCGCCGGCCGCCCGTACGCCGAGGAGATGCAGCGGCGGATCCTTCGGCCGCTCGGACTGCGGGACACCGTGGTGCCGGGCGACTCGCCGGAGCTCCCCGCGCCGCACGCCCACGGCTACTACCGCTACCAGGACGGCGACCAGTGGAAGCTGGTCGACGTCGCCCGCCAGAACCTCTCCCTCCTGGTCGGCGCCGACGACCTGATCTCGACCACCCGGGACCTCCACACGTTCTTCGCCGCACTCCTGGGCGGCAAGCTCCTGCCCGCCCCCCTGCTGGACGAGATGCGCACGCCGCACGGGATGCTCGGTTACGGCCTGGGCCTGTTCATCCAGGACCTCGGCCCCGACGGCGGCACCATCGTCCACCACAACGGCGGCGCCCCCGGCGGCTACGGGGCACTGATGATCGGCACACCCGACGGCAGCAAGACCCTGACCGCCGGGCTCACCACCGGCGACTCCGCATCCGACCCGGCACAGGAGTTCCCCAAGGCGCTGGACCGGCTCATCACGGCGGTGTTCGGCGGCGGCAGCGGTGTGCGGGCCGAGGGCTGACGGCGTGCGGTTTCGGCGTGAGGAGTGGGAAGTCGACAGGCCCGACTTCCCACTCCGTTCGCTGAAGGGGTGGTGCCCCGGCGCGCAGCGGTGGTGAGGTGGTGGTGAAGCGCGAAGCCGCGCTCCGGAAGGTGGTCGGCGTCGTCGCGTTAGCGTCGCGCTCCGCGATGGTGAAGCGGCGTGGCGTAATGCAGTTCCTTGTCAGGCAAGTTCCTTTCCCGAAACGGGAGTTGGTATCTGCCTATGCGTCGGAAGATTGTTGCGCTCTGGAGATGGTGGCGCGGGCCGTCGAGGGGGACTTCGACTGGCGCGGGAAAACCCGCAGCGCCCTGGACGTACGCTGGCCGTGGATTCGACGAGCACCGAGAGTGCTGGTTCGAATGCGGAGGGTTGGCCCGCAGGTCGGCCCGGATCAGTCGGTCGAACGGGTGGGTGATTATCGTGGGTGGCGTCGAGCGCACGGTCTTCGATGACGGCGAGACGGTGGAGAACTCCGATGGAGTTGCGGAGTTTTACGCTGCGGTGGGCAAGCTGATCAGGCACTTCCGGGAGCGGGCCGGGCTGACGCAGCGTGAGCTGGCTGAAAAGCTCGGGTACAGCGAGGACCAGCTGGGAGCGGTCGAGCGCGGCAAGCGGACGCCCAGAGTCGAGATCCTCACGAAGGCGGACGAAGTCCTCGGCGCGGGCGGCGCGTTGCTGGTCGTCGCGGACGACGTGATGAAGGCGAAGATTCGGATCAGCGAGCGGCACCCGGCTTCCTCAAGGGCCTTCACGTCCGAGGAAGGCCGGGCCGTTGAGATCCACGAGTACAGCACGATGGTCATCCCGGGGCTTCTCCAGACTGAGGCCTACATTCGGGCGCTGTACGAGATGCGGCGGCCGCTGCTCTCTCCCGAGCAGATCGATGAGTGGGTAGCGGCGCGGCTGGCTCGGCAGGAGATCCTGACCCGATGGCCCCTGCCGGTGGTGACGTGGGTGGTAGACGAGAGCGTGCTGCGTCGACCCCTGGGTGGGTGGGACGTCCACGCGGAGCAGCTCCGGCATCTCCTCAAGGTGGGGCAGGTGCGAGGGCCCGAGCTCCAGGTGATGCCGCTCGACCGGATGAACCACGCTGGCATGGGCGGCTCCTTCACGATCCTCACCCCTCCCGGTCGGCCGCAGGTCGCCTATGCGGCTGCGCAGCACGTGAACCGGTTGATCACGGATCCGGTGGAAGTCCGTAATATGGCCGCACGGTACAGCAGCATCAGGGCACAGGCCCTGGGCCTGAGGGAGTCCCTGGCCCTGATCGAGATGATCCTGGGAGAGCGGTGAGCATGTCCGAGTTGGCGTGGTTCAAGAGCAGCTACAGCACGAACGAGGAGGCTCAGTGCGTCGAGGTCGCTGAGACGCCTGGTGTGGTCCACGTGCGTGACTCCAAGGACAAGAGCGGCCCGCAGTTGGCCTTCGAGCCAGCCTCGTGGCAGGCGTTCGTGGCGTTCGCTGCGGCCGCCGAGGTCTGATTCAGCCTTCTCCCGACGGCTCGCCGCTTCCGCGCGGCGAGCCGTCGGCGTACCGTCGGGGGTCCGTCGGGAGATGACGGCCAATCGGCGGACGGGCGGGTGGAATGCGGGTGTCGTCGGGCCGGTGTCGGGTGGGGGCTGCTACCAACGGTCCCATGTCCCATCACCTCAGCGGCCCCAACCTCCGCTCGCCCCGAGGCGACTCGCGGCTCGACCTGACCGACGTGTTCGCCTTCCCGGCCGCCGATGCGCCCGGCCGGACCGTCCTGATCATGAACGCGAACCCCTACGCCCCCACCCAGGCGGCCGAGTTCCACCCCGACGCCGTGTACCGCATCAACATCGACACCGACGGCGACCACCGCGCCGACGTCGCCTACTCCTTCACCTTCTCCGCCCCCACCCACACCGGCGCCCAGACCGTCACCGTCCACCGGGCGACCGGCGCCGCCGCGCAGAAGCACGAGCCCACCGGGGACGTCCTGTTCTCCGAAGCCCCGGTCGCCTTCGGGGACGCGCCCGACGTCATCGAGGCGAACGGCCGCAAGCTCTCCGTCGGCCTGCGCAGCGATCCCTTCTTCGCCGACCTCGAAGGGATCGTCAACGACTTCACCTGGACCGGCAAGGACGCCATGGCCGACGCCAACGTCTTCGGCATCGCCCTCGAAGTCCCCGACACCGACCTCGGCCCCGACCCGACGATCGGCGTCTGGGCCCGGGTCAGCCTCCGCCAGGACGGCCGGCTCGTCTCCGTCGACCGTGGCGCGCACCCCTCCCTCACCGCCTACTTCAACAAGGAGGAGGTGAAGGACGCGTACAACGCGGGCGAGCCGGCCGACGACTGGGACACCTACCGCGAGGCCTGGACGGCCGTCCTCCAGCACACCGGGGACTACACCACCGAGGCCGCCACCGAGGCCCTCAAGCTCGTCCTCCCGGACATCCTCCGCTACGACCGCTCCCGCCCCGCCGCCTACCCCAACGGCCGCACCCTCGTCGACGACGTGACCTCGGCCCGCCTCACCATGGTCTCCGGCGGCAAGATCACCAGCGACCACATCCCCCCGCACACCGACGTCCTCCCCGTCTTCCCCCACCTCGGCCACCCGCACCCCGTCAAGTAGCGAGTCAAGTGGCCGGACGACAAAGCGGCGGTCAAGAATCCTTGACCGCCGCTTCGCACTTCCCGCTGTGATCACGTGTCAGGCTGTGCGCCCCCGCCCGGCAATGAGGAGGTCCGGTGAACCGCGCGCGCCCACTGATCGAGGACTTCCCCGCCCACCCGGACGGCGACCCGGCCGGCGCCCTCGCCCGCGCCGTCCGCGAGCGCCGCACCGCCCTCGGCCTCTCCATCGCGGACCTCGCCAAGCGCGCCGACCTCACCGACGCCCAGATCCGCGCCATCGAAGCCGGCCACGCCGCCCCCACCCTCCCCCTCCTCACCGCCCTCTCCCGGGCGCTGAACGTGGAGTCGTGAGGGGCTCAGGACGGGCAGGGCCCCTGCGGCTGGTGCATGTCCGCTCCCACCGTCAGCGACGTTCGATGACGCTCTTCTCCCAATCCGAGAGATCGTCGGCGAATCGGCGCCGATCGGCCCAGGTCCCTTCGGGCAGGGACACCCGCAGGACCAGTTGCCGCCCGAACCGCGTGGGCGAGAGGTCGACCTCACCCCGTGCCACCAGGTCCACGAAATCCAGGACCCGATGGGCGGGGACGCCGTCGAACACGTAGTCCTCGTAGAGAACTCTGGCTTCGCCGAGGTCTTCCCTCAACATCACCAGATACTCGTGCCCGGACAGGGCCTCCAGATGGAGGTCGACCAGCCTCGGCTCGGCCGCGACCTCGACCGCCTCGATCCCGGCGAACCGCCCGGACCGATGGGCCGCCGCCACGAGATCCTCCACCGAGCACCCCGGGGGTAGTCCTTCCTGTCCCATCCAACTGCCTCCACTCTGCAGGTCGATTCCCGCTCTACCAGGTGCGTCCAGCGCCACGGTGACCGGCCACGGCAGAACGTGGAACGGCCCCCGCGACCGGCTCTCGGCCGATCGCGGAGGCCGGGGGCTCCCTCAGTTCGGTGCTACGCCGCGAGCGGCCGCAGCGCCACCTCCCAGGCCCGGAACTTCAGCCGGAGCGTGGAGGCGACGATCTCGAACACCGGTGGCAGGTCGGCCCCGTACTCGTAGTACGTGACAGTGTCGATCCCGTCCGGTTCCTCCGGAGGGTCACCCTGCCAGCCGTCCGAGCTCACCGCGGTCTGCTGCATGACCAGTTCGCCGGCGTCGTGGAACTCCAGCGCGAAGCGACCGCGGGTCGGGTGCCTGAACTCCAGGCTCACCGTCGCCTTGGGGTAGCCCACCAGGGCGACGCCGTGAAGCTCGCAGTCGTTGTGGAGGTCGATGAAGCCGCCCGGCACGTCGAGCTCGACGTAGTCGCCCGGGGCCTCCCATGCCTCCAGACCGCTGAATCGGGCCTTCACTTGATTCCCTTCTTCTTCGGCTTCATCAGATGGAACTGGGCTCGTCCGATGTCACGCCAGGTCATGCGCTGGGTGTTGTTCCGCTGGAGCGGACCCCAGCCGCTCGGTGCCCGGGGCTCGCGGTAGCTCGGTACCTTGTGCGGGGTCGGGACCTTCTCGGTCTTCCCGCCACCGAGTTTGTTGGTGTGGGTCTTCCCACGAAGGTCGTAGTACCACTTCGTCTTCCGGCCCTCGACGATCACCCGGCTCTTGCCGCCATTGTACTTGTCGGCCAACTTGCTGGCGTAGCGGGCCTTGGCCTCCGTGTTCTGGATCCGCGCGTATCGGTAGACCACCTTGGCCTTGGTCGCTATCCGATCCACCCGAGCCGCGGCCCGTACGGCCTTCACCGCTGTGATGGTGGCCTTGGCAACGGCTCCACCGCCGACGACCTGAGCCACCGCGACCACCGCCATCTCGGCGGCCTTCGCCGTGTCCCCGGCCACTGCGTAGGAGACCGAGGAGACGGCTGCTGCCACCGCGCCGATGGGGCCGGGGATGTAGGCGGCGACCTCGGCGACCTTGGCGACGACCTCGACCGTCTTCTTCAACCACTTGGGCATGCCCCAGTTGCCGTCGAGGTCGGTGCAGTTGACCGGGTCGCCGGTGCAGTAGTCGTACGGGCTGGCGTTGCCTCCGGGGACCGGGTCGATCTGGAGGAAGCGGCCGAGGGCCGGGCTGTAGAGGCGGGCACCCATGAGGATGTCGCCGTCCTGGGCTTCTGCGGAGCGCTGCTTGCCGCCGAGCCAGCCGTAGCGGACGTTGGCCTGGCCGTCCTGCGGGATGCCGAACTCGTCGAAGTCCAGCACCACCGGCTTGGTCAGCGCGGTATCGGTGGTGACGACCACCGAGCCGAACAGGTTGGTCAGCTGGAGCTGGACGTCACCGGTCTTGCTGGTGGTGGCCGTCAGATCGGCGTCCGGGCCCGAGACGTTGCGGGTCAGGGTGCCCTGGGCGGTGTCCTCGACGGTCCAGCGGACCTCGTCGGAGTCGTCGCTGTAGTGGTTCAGCTTCGACGTGGCGTTGGCCCAGGAGCCGTCGGCCTGCTTCTTGCTGGTGGTGAACGCGGTCAGGCGGTGGGCGGCGTCGACGGCCCACTCCTGCTTGGTGTCCCCCTTCTCCTGGGCGGCGACGCGGTCGTTCGCCCAGTAGGTGTTGGTCGCGCCGGTGGCCGTCTTCACGGTGCGCCCGAAGGCGTCGTAGACGAAGCCGGGGTCGGTGAGCCGGTCGGCGCTGTCGTAGGTGTGGTTCTCCGCCGTGGCCCCGGCCGTGCTGCACTCGCCGGCCGCCCCGCGCGGGGAGGTCTGCTTGGACAGGCGGTTGGAGTGGGCGTCGAAGGCGTACTGGCGGGTGACGCAGCCGGCCGCGACCGTGGTCTGCTCGGCCTTCACCAGCCGGCCGAGCCGGTCGTACTGGTAGGAGCGGGTGGCGGTGGAGCTGGTGTCCTTGGCGACCTGGCCCTGGGTGGACATGTCGGTGGTCTGGGCCCAGACCACCGTGTTGTCCGAGGTGCGGGTGTAGGTGCGGCCGGTGGCCTCACCGACGGCGTTGAAGGTGTCCTTGCGGACGATCCCGCCGGGGTAGGTCTGCTCGACCAGTTGGCCGTCCGGACCGTACTTGGCGGTGAACTCGCCCGCCACGCTGTCGGTCACGGAGGTGACCAGCCCGCGCGGCTCCTTCGCCCGGTCGTAGGCGTAGGTGGTGGACCCGGTTTGGTCACTCACCTTCGCCGGCTTGCCGAACCGGTCGAACTCGGTGGTGGTGGTGGCACCGTCGGCGTCCGTGTAGGAGATCAGACGGCCGAGCGCATCCAGGACGCGGGTGAGCGACTTGCCGCCGGCGGTCGTCTTGACGATGTCGCCGGTGGCGGGGTCGTACTCGGTGGTGACCTTCGGAAGCGGCTTGCCCTCGTCCGAGGTGATCTCGGTCGAGACGATCCGGTCCAGGCCGTCGTAGACGGTGACGGTCTTGCGGGACTTGCCCGCGTTGGTCTCGGTCGTCTCCTCAGGCTCGTTGAACGCGGAGTAGCGGGTGACCCGCTTCACCGGCAGCGTGGTGGACATCCGCGAGGCGTCCGCCCCGGTGACGGCGCCGCCCGGCATGGTGACGCAGGGCAGGCCCGCCCACTCCGGGCGGTTGGCGCACGCGGCGTCGTCCGGGTTGGTTCCGGCGGTGTAGAACACCGACTTGACCGTCCCGGCGTCATTGCCGGTGGAGCCCGGCTTGCGGGACTCCAGAGCCCGTCCGGAGGCGTCGAGCTTGACGTAGGCGGTCAGCTTGGCGCCGAGTGCGTCGGTGGTCACCGAGGTGGCCGCCTTCAGCGTCCAACCGGAGGTGCCGCCGATCGGCGTGTCGTAGCCGGTCTTGGTGACGCGCAGTTCGACGTCGTCGGCGTAGCCGTCGATGCGGGCGCCGTCGGTCGCGGTGGTGACCAGGTGGTAGGTCTGGCCGTCGGGCTTCCCTTCGTCGTAGGTGTTGGTGTTGTGGTCGCGGGCGACGACCGGGGTCCCGGCGGCGAGCGTCGGGTTGACGGTCGCCTTGGTGAGGGTGACGGTGTCGATGCCGGTGTGGAACCGCTCGCCGCCGCTGGCCGCGTTGGTGTCGACCACGGTGAGCTTCAGCTCGTGGTCGCCGCGCGTGAGCTTCACGGGTGCGCCGGTGGTGTACGGGGCCACTGCGCCGCTGGCGCTGTAGGTGTCGATCCGCTGGCCGACGTCCTTGCCGTCGATCGCCCACTGGATGACGCCGTGGTCGCTGTTCTTCGTCAGCTGGCCGGAGAGGACGTACTCGCCCTCCTCGGGAACGGTGACGCGCATCGCGTCGAACGCGCCCGCCGCCGTGCCGCGGATGCCCAGCTGGGCACCGCCGGACCAGGTGACGCCGCAGCAGTCGTTGTCGATCTGGACCTTGGCGTTGGTCCCGAGCTGCGGCAGCTTCTCGGCCTCGGCCGTGACGACGGCCGGGTTGGTCTGGCCGTTGACCTGCTCGGCGAGCGAGGCACGGTAGACCGGACCGAGCGTCTCCGTCACGTCCAGGCCGTCGGCGGAGTACGTGGTACGTGAGTCGAGCAGGCGCGCGCGGGAGGCGGAGTCCGCCGGGAGGTTCAGCTCGGCGGCGAACTTGTCCGCATCCGGGTACGTGCCCAGCGCGATCGAGCGGTTGGCCGCCCCCAGACCGCGCACGACATGGCCGTAGCGGTCGTACTCCTTGGTGTCGATGTCACCACCGGGGGTGACGGACGGGATTGCGGTGTTGACCACATTGCCGGAGGCGTTGAGGTAGTGGATGGAGGCCGACTTGTAGGCGTCCGGGCCCGGCTTGGCGGCCGAGGCGGTGTTGGTGCCCGGGTCGTCCTCGGGGCCGAACACGGCGGTGGCGTCGGTCGGCGCATCGGTCTGCGCCCACTTGGCCACGTCCGCACCCGCCAGGTCGTACGGACCGCCGGCGCCGCGGGTCAGCGGCACGTCGTAGACGACGCTGGATGCGGCTTCGCCGGTGACCTGGTCCTTGCTGCCCGGCGCGAGCATGCCGCGACGGACCTTGAGGAGACGGCCAGGGTCCTGGTCGGCCGCCGCCTTGCCGTAGTCGAAGTTCCACGGCAGCTCACCGGCGCTGCCGATCCGGGTGACCCGGCCGGCGTCGTCGTAGCCATAGGCGGTCTTCAGCGGGGTGGCCAGGCGCGGGTCCCAGACCTGGGTGAGGCGGCCGCAGTCGTCGTACGAGTAGTGCGCGACCTCGACGGCCTCCTGCTTGGAGGTGGCCGGGTTCCACGTCCAGACCTTCACCCCGCGGACGCGGTCCAGGTAGTCACCCGGGGTCGCGGCCGTGGCGGTGGTCACCTTGGCGTAGTCGTACTCCATCACCTCGCAGCCGCGCGGCAGCGGGTCGACGGTGCAGCCGTTGACGTCGTCGATGCCCGGCTCGACGGCCGGGACGATGCGCTTGACGAGCGAGCGGCCGTCGGTGGTGTCGTACTGGTAGCGGGTGGTCGAGGCCGCGTCGGGCCCCGTCTCGCTGACCACCTGGTAGATGTTCGAACCGGCCTGGCGGGCGAAGACGGTCTTCGAGCCGTCCAGCTCGCTCAGCTCGTAGGCGGTGCCGGCGGTCTGGATGTCCCAGACCTGGTTGGGGCCGGCCCAGCAGACCCAGATCGAGGCGCCCTTGTCGGCGTCCAGGCACTGGCCCGAGTGGCGGTTCATGACCGTGCCGTTGGTGCGCACCTCCCACTGCTGGTTGTCGCCGCCGTTGCAGCCCCACAGCGTGAGCGGGGTGGCGTTGCCGGTCTGGCCCCAGGGGTTGTCCAGGCAGTAGCCGAGCAGGCGCAGGGTCAGGTCGTCGCCGCGGGTCCACTGCTGGTTCGACGCGCCCGTGCACGGAGCGGGCTGCAGCCGGGCGCCGTTACCGGCCGCGCCGTTCGGGACCTCCAGGCACTGGCCGCTGGTCGACAGGACGATCGCACCGGACTTGGCCGGAACGGCCTTGAGCGACAGCGACTCGGCGCCCGGCTCGGGGAAGAACGTTCCGTCCGTGCCCTTGGCGAAGGTCAGCGAGGTGTCGTCGTTGTCCTTGATCTCGACCAGGTCCGACTGCGGGAAGGACAGCGCCCGGTAGTCCGAGCCGGTGCCCGCGTCCGGGCCGCCGGCCCACTGCGGGCCGAACGGGGCGACGATCTCCTTCAGCGACAGGTCGTCGAAGAAGACCTCCTTGCCGCTGCCGGCGGTGTTGCCGTTGTAGAGGCGGAACCAGGCCTCGGTGGCGTCCTTGGGCACCGTCAGGTCCAGCGTCAGCTGCTGCCAGCCGTCGGTGAACGACGCCTTCGGAGAGGCGGTCTCGCCGTAGCCGGCCGGGGTGCGGTAGACGCCGACCATCCGCAGGCCGCGGTTGGCCAGCGGGTTGTCCAGGCCGGTCGCGCCGGGGACGTAGATCCAGCCGGTGAGCCGGTAGGTCTTGCCGGGCTGCATGCCCTGGCCGAGCGTGTACTCGGGGCCGAGCGCGGCGAAGGAGTCCCAGCCGGAGCCGGCCGGGACGACCAGGAGCGAGTCGGGCGAGTTGTCGTGGCCGCGGACCGTGGAGCGGGACAGCGTCGCCTGTCCGGCGGTGAAGCCGGTCAGGTCGGTGCCGACCTGGCGCTGGTTGAGCGTCAGACGCTCGCCCTGGGGCTGCCAGCCGCGGCCGAGGTCACGTGAGGAGGCAGTGCGCTTGACCGACAGACCGCGCTCGTCGGCGTCGGTGACGTCGGTCGAGTAGTCGCCGGTGAGCAGGTTGACCGAGCCGGGGCCGATGTTGGCGCCGGTCGCGCCGTCGGCGTTGCGGTCGACCGTGATGGTGTTCCAGACGGTGGCGTAGCCGTTGCCGGAGCCGTCCTCGGGGAAGAGGAGGGCGCGGACCTGGACGACGCCGCCGACCTGGCCGAGCGTGTCGAGGACGCTCCAGTTGGCGTGCGGGCCGAGGTCCGCGAGCCGCGGCTTGTCCTCGGTGACCGCGGTGTTGTCCGCCTTGGTCAGGTTGGTGCGCGGGACGTTGTACTCCGCGGCGCCGGGGCCACGGCGGTACTGGTAGACGACGCGCTGGAACTGCGCCTGCGCGTCGACCGCGAGCTTGACGCGCTTCGCGGACTGGGTGCCGTTGACCGGCGAGCTCATGCCCGCCTGGCCGACCTGGAAGGTGTACGTCGCGGGCGGGGACAGGTTGCCCGCGCGGTCCTTGGACTGCACGCTGAGCACGCGCCGGCCCTCGGTGGTCGGCGTGATCGACGTGGTCAGCGCGCCGGTGGCGGCGACCGTCACCGGGGTGCCGCCGTCCAGGGTGTAGACGTAGGCCGCGGTGTCGTCGGTGCCCGGGGCGGGGGAGAAGGTGAACGACCCGGCCTGGTTGGCGGTGCCGTGCCAGAGCCCGTCCGCCGGGTAGTCCGCCGAACTCACGAACGGAGTACCGGGCTTGACGGTGTCGGCGATGACGTTGGTGCCGACCCAGCCGGAGCGGGACTTGCCGTCGTCGAGCATGGCCCAGATCGTGTACTGCACGCCCTCGTCGAGCTTGGCGATGCCGTAGTCGGAGGGGCGGACGGTCGCGATCGCGCCGTTCGGGGTGTCCCGGACGATGCTGCCGATGAACGTGCCGCCGCGCCACAGGTCCAGGTAGACCTTCAGCGGGTCGCCGTCGGGGTCGGCCGCCTGCACCTGGAAGCGCGGGTTCGCGTCCGAGGTGTAGCGGGGGTTGCCCTGCTGCGAGGGCTGCACCTCCACCGTCGCCGGGGTGGCCGGGACGGTGTTGTAGGTGATCGAGAGGTACGGAGGCCAGTAGCCCTCGGCGGAGCTGAACTTCTTCCAGGACAGGTTGCTCGACTCGTCGGCCGCCTTGAGGGCGAACCCGTATTCGTTGTGACCGAACCCGGCGAAGTACCGGATCATCTCGGTGACGTCGGCCTTGGCCCAGAACGTGCCGTCGGAGGCGTAGCAGTCGTGGGTGTCACCGTCGTTCGCCACGTCGTACGTGTCGTTCGAGGTGGCCCACTTGCGCTCCATCGCGGGCTGGTTGCCCCAGCGGGTCCACCAGGCCGCGCCGGGCGCGTTCCAGACCTCCCACTGCTTCGGGATGCAGGACGAGGAGTGATGGTTGGCGAGGTTGAGCGTGGCGCCCAGGATCTGCTTGCCGTTGAACGACCCGCCCGGGACGGTCAGGAACGACCGGGCCACGACCTTGCCGTCGTAGCTGCCCAGCTTGAGGTCCGTCGACGCGGAGGCGTCGATGTTCTCGTTGGTCTGGACGTAGGTGTCGAAGGTCGTGCCGACGTCCACCACCGGGTCGATGGTGACCGGGAACTGGGTCTTCGGGTCCGCGAGGAAGGCGGCGTCCGGGGTGAACACCAGCTCGGTGTCCGCGCCCTGGCCGTGCACCTCCATCGTCACCGCGCCGCGGTTCAGGTGCTCCTGCGAGGCAGGATCGACCGCGGCGTCCCACATGACGGGGGTCGGGATCTTGACCGTCGCCTTGCCGGTCGCCTTGTCGAGCAGCTGGATCGAACCGTCCTGCTGCGGCGAGACGGTGAGCCCGGTGGTGTCCAGCGGGAGCGTCACCGTGCCGGTCTGGGCGACGGCGGAGCGGTCCTTGACGATCAGGAACTGCTCGAAACCGGTCCGGGTGGCTTCGAGGACCAGGTCGACGCCGGGGCGGGCGTTGACGTAGGTGGCCTTGTTGCCCTCCAGCTTGGGCTTGGGCAGCTTGCCCAGCCAGCCGAACTTGACCTGCTGCTCACCGGAGCCGATCTTGACCAGCTCGCGCTCGGCGGGGACCGGGGCGGCGGCGCGGGCGCCGCTGCGGGAGGCCCGGTTCGCTTCGGCCGAAGCCGAAGCCGAAGCCGAAGCCGAGGCGGACGGGGACGACGACGGGGACGACGACGGGGACGACGACGGGGACGCGGAAGCGGGGGCCGTCGGTATCGCACTGGGCGACGTCGCCGGCGCAGTGGCCGGCGCAGTGGCCGGCGCAGTGGTGGCCGCGGCGCTCGGAGCCGTGGCCGGAGCAGTGCTCGGTGCGGCCGTCGGTATCGCGGCGCCCGGCAGGCTGTCGCCGACCGTCACCCCGGCGTCGCCGCCCTCGAAGACCACCCCGCCCGGGTGCGCCTTCGGCGCCACCTTGCCGTCCGGGGTCTGCACCAGCGTGGTGTCGACGGGCACCCAGGCCTCGCCGACCTTCATCCGGATCGGCCCGGTGGAGCGGTCGGAGGTCAGCGTGCCGTCCGGGTTCGCCCACAGGGTGGTGAACTCCGTCCGGGCGTTGGTGACCTCGATCCGCCGCTTCTGCAGCCGGGCCGAGAGCAGCGCCGAAGCCTCGTCAGGTGCCTCGGTGGCCGGAGCGGCGGGCGGAGTGGCGGGTGAGGGTGCGGCGGTGGCCGGAGCGGCCGTCACCGCGTCCACCACCACACCGGCCTGCACCAGCAGGCCGAGCGTCAGGAGCGCTGATACGGGGCGCATCCGACGCGTAGAGAAGGCCCCGCCCGCAAAAGCGGACGAGGCCCGAGACCGTCGTTTCATCAAAGACTCTCTCAAGAGATATGCATTGTTTTGAATGGCTCGATCGAAGCCGAAGCACAATCTCTCACCCCCAGCTGACTCCCAGCGACCAATCAGGATGACGATTGCGTAACAGATCGCCTACGCTGAGGAGTCGTGAGAAATGGAGTCATTTCGATGACATCACCCCAGGTGGGAGAGGTTTCCGAGATGCGAAGAGGGCCCCCTATCGCGTGCGCGAAGGGGCCCGGGACGGTCGTGAATTAAGAAGTGACGTGTAGTCAATTACTGTGCGGGCTTTCCGTCGCAAACCGCCGACGGCGGGACACCCGGAGGTGCCCCGCCGTCAGCGCCGTTCGCAGTGTGGAAGCCGAACGGCGGTGCCGTCAGGCGGTGCTGCGGCCCGCCCGGCGGCGGCGCAGCAGGGCGGTGCCGAGTCCGAGGGCGGCGAGGAGGGTGCCCGCCCCGGTGAGCAGGGCGGCGCTCGGGGTGGAGTCGCCGGCCGGCGCCGCGACGGGGGCCGTTCCCCGGTCGAAGCCGCCGAGCAGGTGCGCCTTGGCGTAGTCGGTGCCGGGCAGCTTGTCGGCGTACCGGTCGTGGACCACCTGCTGGTACTGGGCGAGGGTGATGCCCGCGTCGCCCACGGACCGGACCGCGTCCGGGTTGAGCGGCCGTACCTGGCCGTCGACCAGGGCGTACCAGGCCCGGATCTGCGGTTCCTCGAAGGCGACGGCGCCGCGGCCCAGTGCTGCCGCGGCGGCGGCGTGGTCGGTCTCGTCGCTGCCGGAGGCTATGTTGATCTCGGCCCAGGACCCGTTGTCGTGCGGGTCGGGGGCCGTCCACACCGAGGCCTTGCGGCCGTCGGCCGCGTCGGCCTCGGTCGCCATGAACGCGAACTTCGCGACCGGCGCCCCGACGGAGGCCGCCGCGACGAAGTCCGGGTTGAGGTAGTACACGGGGACGGTGTCGCCGACCACCCGGGCCGGGGCGGCGGCCTGCGCCTGGCGGGCGTCGGAGGAGCCCTGGCCGGAGCCGTGGGCGAAGAACCCGCCGAGGGTCTGCACGACGGGGGCGGCCTTCGCCGCCGCGGCGGCCGCGGTGACGTCGGCCGCGGACGGGGCGGACGGGACGCCGACTGCCGTGGCCGGGGTGGCGGCGAGGGCGGGGGCGGCGGCGAGCAGTCCGCTGCCGGCGAGGGCGATGGCGGCGAGGGCGCGCGGGGCGCGGAAGTGCGTCATCGTGTCACGCCCCGATCCGGTACAGCGAGTCGTTCCAGTTGAACTGGCCGTTGTAGCCGGCGTAGTAGCTGTACGACGCCAGGTTGTAGCGGTTGCTGCTGGGCCACGGGTCGCCCCAGTAGATGGACTTGTTGCTCTGGTCGTAGCCGTAGATGACCTGGGCGTGTCCGCCGCCGGCCAGCCAGGAGATGCCGGTCTCGATCGGCCGGCCCGCGTTGATCTCGCTGACGATGGTGTTGAAGGACAGGGCGCCGGTCTCCTGACCGGGGGACACCCCGAGTGCGGAGAGTGCGTTCTG
Organism: Kitasatospora sp. NPDC058243; assembly: GCF_042882025.1. Taxonomy (NCBI): domain Bacteria; kingdom Bacillati; phylum Actinomycetota; class Actinomycetes; order Kitasatosporales; family Streptomycetaceae; genus Kitasatospora; species Kitasatospora sp. NPDC058243. Next base: position 9,594 of record NZ_JBHVWW010000024.1, on the reverse strand, counting down.
CACCCAGGAGAGCTGGCCGGGCTGGTTGGGGCACTGGTACGAGGTGTCCTGGCCGTAGGCGAGGTCGCAGAACGAGTTCTGGTCGGTGCCGTGGCCGAGGAAGGTGGCGATGGTGTTGCCGGAGGCGGCCCAGCACCACTGGTCCTGCTCCTGCGCCTGCATGGAGATGTTGAGCCGGGAACCGGCGGCGAAGGTCTGGGAACTGCCGGCGGCGGCCTGGGGGGAGGCCGAGGCGGTGCCGGCGCCGGTGGTCACGACGGCGGCCAGCATGCACAGCGCGGCCAGTGCGGCGCGCAGGGACGACCCACGGATGGGTCCGCTCATGGGGGAACTCCTTCGTGCGGGGGCACGGGCGGCTCCGTGTGCACCCGGCGCCGCCCTGGGGTGTGCCTTGTGTGGGGGTGTGCTGTGTGGGGGATTGCCGCGCGGCCGACGCGGCGGGCCCGGACCGGGGTTGCTAGGAAGCGTAGGCAGCAGGCCGGGCCGCTCCCAGACCCCCGGGAGGGGAGCGGGCGGTGCTGTGAACGGGGCTGTGAAGAGGGGTGGTGCGGCGGAGGTGCTGCGCCGCAGACGGGTGGCGGGGAGCGGGGCTCCCGGATATGGACGCGGCCGGGGTAAGCCGGTAATTTCACAGCGCGCCGCGTCCCCCCGTACCGCGTCCCCGCACCCCCGCCCCCGTACCGCGTCCCCCTCACCGCCGTCCCCGCACCGCCGCCGTGTCCCCTCGGCCCCGCCGCCGCCGCGCGCCGGCCGGGCCAGTAGCCCCGGGAGCCCCGATGGCCAGTCGTCAGGAACCGCCGCCCGGTGCTGCCCCGGAGAGCGCCGCCGTGCTGGCCGCGCTGCGGAGCGGGCCCTTCGGCCTCGCGCTGCGCACCGCGATCGAGGCCCGCGGGCTGCCGCTGGAGCGGCTGCGCAGCCGGCTGGCCGAGCGCGGACTGCGGATCGCCGTCACGACCCTGAGCTACTGGCAGCGCGGGCTGCGCCGGCCGGAGCGCCCGGAGTCGTTACGGGTGGTGGCCGCGCTGGAGGAGATCCTCGGGCTGCCGGCGCACGCGCTCACCGCCCTGCTGGGTGCGCCGCGGCCGCGCGGCGGGGCGGACCGCGACGGCGGCGGGCCCCGCCCGTACCCGCAGATGGTGCGCACCCCCGGTGATCTGGGCGGGCTGCTCGCGGATCTGGACAGCCCGGCGGCCGGGAAGCTCCAGGTGGTCACCGAGTACGCGACGGTGACGGTCGGGCCGCGTCGTGAACTGGCGGCGCTCAGTTCGATGGTGGCGGTCCGGGCCCGTCAGGACGGGGTCGACCGGGCGCTGCTGATCTACGACTGCGACGAGGGGGTGGACGAGGGGGCCGTCGAGATCGTGGCGGGGGACAGCTGCCGGCTGGGCCGGGTGCGCCGGGATCCGGTGGCCCGGGTGGTGCTCGCGGAGCTGCTGTTCGACCGCTCGCTGCACTGCTCCGAGACCCAGGTGTTCTCCTTCGAGGTGCGCCCGCACAGCGCGGCCGAGTGCTGCCGCTACCGTGCGGCCTTCCGCTTCCCGGCGGACCACTACGTCCTGCGGGTGCGCTTCGATCCGGGCGAACTCCCGGTGCAGTGCCAGTGGTTCACGGCGAGTGACTCGGAGGGTCCGGACGACAGCCTGGCCGACCTCACCCTGGACAGCCACCACCTGGCGCACGTGGTGGCGACCGCGCTGGGGCCCGGGGTCGCGGGCATCCGCTGGGCGTGGACCTGAGGCGTGGACGTGGGGCGTGGACCTGAGGCGTGGACGTGGGGCGCGGCCCTGGGGGCGTGGACGTGGGGCGCGGCCCTGAGGTCGGGGGTCAGGCCGGTTCGTGCGCGGTGCCGCCGACGAGGGCGCGGGCCTGCGGGGCGGTCATGGGGTGGGCGAAGAGGTAGCCCTGGCCGAGCGGGCAGCCCATGGCGGCGAGGAGGTCGCGCTGTTCGGGGTGTTCGATGCCTTCGGCGATGACCCGGACGCCGAGGGTGTCGGCGATGCGGGTGATGCCTTCGACGAGGGCGTACTGCTGCGGGGAGAGGCCGAGGCCGTCGATGAAGGACTTGTCGATCTTGAGGATGGAGATCGGGAACTCGCGCAGGTAGGAGAGCGAGGAGTAGCCGGTGCCGAAGTCGTCGATGGCGATGCCGACGCCGAGGTCGCCGAGGGTGGCCATGTCGGCGTGGACGCGGTCGTCGCGGCGCATCAGGACGGATTCGGTGAGTTCGAGGACGAGGGTGTGCGGGTCGATGCCGGAGCTGCGCAGGGCGCCGCGGACGACGTCGACGAAGCCGGCGTCGCGGAACTGGCGGGCGGAGACGTTGACGTTGACCCGCAGCGGGGGGAGGCCGGCGGCGGCGCGGTCGGCGGAGCTGGCGGCGTGCCAGGCGGCGGCCTCCTGGGCGGCGCGTTCCAGGACCCAGGCGCCGAGGGGGACGATCTGGCCGCTCTCCTCGGCGAGGGCGATGAACTCGTCGGGCAGCACCATGCCGCGCCGCTGGTGCGGCCAGCGGACGAGCGCCTCGAAGGCGACCAGGTCACCGGTGCGCAGGTCGACGATCGGCTGGTAGTACAGCTGGAAGGAGGATTCGGCGATCGCCGCGTCCAGGTTCTCGTTCAGCTCGTGCCGCTCCACCAGCCCGGTCTGGAGGGCGGGCTGGTAGTGGCGCCACTGGCGGCGGCCGGCCGCCTTGGCGGAGTAGAGCGCGAGGTCGGCGTGGGTGAGCAGTTCGGCCGCGTCCACGCTGTCCTCGGTGGTGGCGACGCCGATGCTGGCCGTCACCCGGACGGCGCCCGCGCTCAGCCTGAACGGTTCTGCGAACACCGTCAGCACGGTGTCCGCGATGGCGTCCACGTCGGCCGGGCGCAGCGCGTCCTCGACCAGGACGGCGAACTCGTCGCCGCCGAGCCGGGCGGCGGTGTCCGAGCTGCGCAGCGCGGTGGAGACCCGCAGCGAGACGGCGATCAGCAGTTCGTCGCCGACGGCGTGCCCCTGGGTGTCGTTGACCACCTTGAAGTCGTCGAGGTCGAGGAAGAGCACCCCGGTGACGGCGCCGCTGCGCTCGCCGCGGGACAGCGCGTGGCCGACCCGGTCCAGGAACAACACCCGGTTGGCGAGGCCGGTGAGGGAGTCGTGGAAGGCCCGGTGGGTGAGTTCGCGCTCCATCTGGCGCTGCTCGGTCACGTCGCGCAGGGTGAGCACCAGGCCGCCGACCGTCGGGTCGGCGCGTAGGTCGTTGAAGCGGACCTCGGCCTCGATCGGGGTCCGGTCCTGCCGCAGCAGCCGCCAGTGCTCACGGGGCTGTTCGCGCAGCGGTTCGCGCGGCGGCGAGTGCAGCGGTTCGCGCGGCGGCGAGTGCGGCGGCGAGTGCTCCGGCGCGTGTGCCGGGGCGGCGTCCACCGGGCCGCGCATCCGGGCCAGCGCCTTGCCGACGGCCCGGCTGTCCTCGGGCGGGACGAGCTCGGTGAGCAGGGTGCCGTCCAGGCTGGGGTAGCCGAGGACCCGTTCGGCGGAGGAGGAGGCGTAGCGGACGCCGTCGTCGGCGTCCAGGATCAGGATGACGTCGCTGGCGTTCTGCACCAGGGTGCGGAAGTACAGCTCGCTGTTGCGGCGGTTGACCTCCTGGCTCAGCACGACCCGTTCGACGGCCAGCGCGGCCTGCGCGGCCAGGATCTCCAGCGAGCCCCACAGGCTGGTGAGCTCCTGCGCGGTGCCGGTGACGATGAGCGCGCCGATCAGCGGGTCGCCGGAGGGGCGCTCGTCGAGGGTGAGCGGGCACAGCAGGGCGGAGGGCATGCCGTCGAGGCGGGCGGCGAGGTCGCTGCCGATGTCCTCGACGGGCAGCAGCCGGGTCTCCCGGTAGGCGGCGAGGGCGAGCGCCTCGTCGGAGTCGGTGACGGGGCCGAGGTGGTGCTGGGCGGCGCCGCGTTCGGCGTGCCGCACGTGCAGGACGCCGGCCTCGGTGACGGCGAGCAGGGCGACGTGCCCGGGCTCGGTGGGCATCAGGGTGGAGGCGGTGGCCTGGACGGCGTCCGCGACCTCCTCGACGGTGACGGCCGCGGTGAGTCTGGCGCCGGCCTCGCGCAGGGCCCGCTCGCGGGCGATCGCCTGCCGGCGGGCGACCACGACGACCGCCAGTCGGGCCAGCACCAGCAGGTACAGGAGGGCGGAGAAGGCGCCGATCACGCCGGCGTTGCTGGTGTTGCCGTTCAGCGACTCGATGATCAGGATCGCCGGGGCGATCAGCGAGGCCAGGGTGAGCAGGGCGAGGCGGCCGGCGCTCAGGTCGGGTTGCTGGGTGGGGACGGGTCTGGTCAGCTCGACCATGGACGGGTGCAGCGCGGCCGCGCCCCAGGCGGTGTAGAAGGCGGCCCAGCCGAAGTCGACGGGGGTGCCGATGTGCCAGTTGCCGTGCAGCTGGATCAGCCCGTACAGGGTGTCCGCGACCAGCATGCCGGCGGTGCCGACGGTGAGCAGTTGCAGCGCCCGGCTGGTGCCGCCGCGCGGGGTCAGCAGCCGCAGCAGCAGGGCGAGGACGACCACGTCGCCGAGCGGGTAGCCGATCGAGACGGCCTTCTGGAACCAGGAGAGGTCGGGGTTGCGGGCGTACGGGAGGATCAGGTAGATCCAGGCGAGCAGCGCCAGGCCCATGGTGAGGATCAGCGCGTCGAGCAGGCCGGCGCGGTCCTGACGGGCCGTGCGCCAGCGGATGAAGCCGAGCACGCCGGCCGCGTACAGCACGAACTCGGCCAGGTAGAAGCCGTCGGCGACGGACGGGAACGGGTTGTGGAGGTGCAGGAACTGGGTCTGGACGACCTGGACGACCTCGCCCGCGGTGAAGCTCAGGTTGGCGAGCGCCAGCACGTACCAGAACAGCGCGTGCGCGGGGCGGTTGAGGCGGACGCCGGCCACGATGGCCGCGCTGCTGCCGAGTCCGATGCCCGTCCACCAGATGATCCGCTGCGAGGGGTTGATGTAGTAGACGCCGGTGAACAGCACCATCCACAGCAGGTAACAGACCATCAGGCGTTGTCGCCGACGTGTCAACGGGGCTACCTCCTCCGCGTCGCCACCCGGCCGGTGGGACGGGGGAGTTCGGGCGAGGACGGGTCTCGGCGGTCGCGGGGTCGTCTCGTCCCGGGCTGACGGGCACACGGCAGCGTCGCGTCCGGTCGGGTTGCGATCGGACGTTCGTCCTGTGCCCTGAGTGCGTATAGTCGGAAATGTCGCACCTCCCAGGAAACTGCCGCCACAGCACGAGGTCAAGCCGGTGGACGACGCAGCAGACAGCGCACAGGGCGTACGAACGGATGTGAACTCCGGGCGTCACGCCGTGGTTCGCAACGACAGCGGTCAGTACGCGATCTGGCCCGGCGACTTGACCGTGCCGGGCGGCTGGCACCTGGTGTACGGGCCGGCCGGCCGCGACGACTGCCGGGCCCACGTGGCCCGCGAATGGCGCCCGCCCGGGCTCGGCTTCCCCGGGCTCGGCTCCCCCGGGGAGCGCGGCCGCGGGCGGGCCGCGGGCGGCGGCGGCACCGTGCACGGACTGCTGCGCTCCCGCGCCGCGCAGCACCCGGACGCGGTCGCCGTCGCCGCAGACGACGCCACGCTGAGCTACCGCGAGCTGGACCGGCGCAGCGACCGCCTGGCGCGGGCGCTGCGGGCCCGCGGGGTCGGCCCCGAGGAGGTGGTGCCGGTCTGCCTCGAACGCGGCGCGGGCCTGGTCGTCGCCTGGCTCGGCGTGCTGAAGGCGGGCGCGGCGCTGCTGCCGCTGGACCCGGCGTACCCGGCGCGGCGCCTGGCCCGGCTGGTCGAGGACAGCGGGGCGCGGGTGGCGGTCACCGAGGGCGGGGCGCTGCCGGGCGTCGAGCCGCTGCCGGTGGACGGCGTGGACGGCGTGGACGGTGCGGGCGGGCCCGACGGCGCCGGTGAGCCCGACGGTGCCGGGCCCGACGACCTCGCCTACCTGATCTACACCTCCGGCACCACCGGCACCCCCAAGGGCGTCCCCGTCACCCACCGCGCCCTGGTGTTCACCCTCGACCGGGTCGTCCACGCCTACGGCCTCGCCCCCGGCGAACGCGTGCTGCAACTCGCCGCGCTCGGCTTCGACACCGCACTGGAGCAGGTCTTCGCGACCCTGCTCGCCGGGGCCACCCTCGTCCTCGGCGGCGGCCGCACCTGGGCGCCCACCGAACTCGTCCACCGGATGCGCGGACTCGGCCTCGCCGTCGCCGACCTCACCCCCGCCTACTGGCACCACGTGCTCACGCTGCTCCCGCCCGGCGGGCCCGGCCCGGAGGGGCTGCGGCTGGTCGTCGTCGGCGGGGACGTCGTGCACGCCGACGACTGCCGCAGCTGCCTGGACCGGCTGCCCGGCGTCCGGCTGGTCAACGCCTACGGGGTCACCGAGGCCGCCGTCACCTCCACGCTCTGCGAGGTCACCCCCGCGCTGCTGGACGCCGTCGGCCCGGGCGGCCCGGCCGCGCCGGTGCCGATCGGCCGCCCGCTGCCCGGCGTGCGGGTGCACGTCCTGGACGCCCGGCTGTCCCCCGTACGGCCCGGCGAGAAGGGCGAGATCCACCTCGGCGGGCCCGGCCTCGCCCGGGGCTACTGGCGCGCCCCCGCGGCGACCGCCGAGGCCTTCGTCCCCGACCCGTACGCGCCGGTGCCCGGCGAGCGGATGTACCGCACCGGCGACGCCGGGCGCTGGCGGGCCGACGGGCAGCTGGAGATCCTCGGCCGCTTCGACGACCAGGTGAAGGTGCTCGGCCACCGCGTCGACCCCGCCGAGATCGAGGCGGCCCTCGCCGCCCACCCCGACGTCCGGCAGGCCCGTGTCGCCGCCGACGGCGGCGACCCCGACGGCGGCCGCGCGCTCACCGCCTACTACACGCTCGCCGACCACGCCGACGCCGCGGCCGGTGCCGGGGCCCGCCGCGACCGGCTCCGCGCCTACCTGGCCGAACGGCTGCCGGAGTACATGCTCCCGGCCGCCTTCGTGGCGCTGGACCGCATGCCGCTCACCCCGGCCGGAAAGGTCGACCGCCGCCGGCTGCCGCACGCCGAGCCGCGCACCCCGGGACGGGCCGACGCGGGCGGCACCGGGGCGGCGGGCGGCGGGGGAGCCGTCGAGGACGTCATCGGGCAGCTGTGGGCCGAACTGCTCGGCGTCGAGGACGTCGGCCCCGCCGACGACTTCTTCGCGCTCGGCGGCAACTCGCTGCTGGCCATGGAGATGCTCGCCCGCGCCCGGATCATGCTCGGTCTCGACGTCACCCGCGTCCGCGCCCTCACCCGCGCCCTGCTGCGCGACGCCACCCTGCGCGCCTTCGCGGCCGCCGTCCAGGCCGCCCGCACCGCCCGCGCCGGTCCCAGCCCCAGCCCCGGCTCCGCCGAGACCGCCGTCGACTGGGCCGCCGAAGCCCGGCTCGCCCACCCCGTCCAGCAGTCCTGGAGCCCGGCGCCCAGCCGCGCCGAACCCGCCGAGATCCTGCTCACCGGCGCCACCGGCTTCTGCGGCGCCCACCTGCTGCACGCCCTGCTCGCCACCACCGGGGCCCGGATCCACTGCCTGGTCCGCGCCCCCGACGAGGAGCACGCGCTGGAACGCCTGCGCGCCGCCCAGCAGCGCTTCCTGCGGCACGACCTCACCGACACCCGGGTGGTGCCGTTGGTCGGGGACCTCGCCGCACCCAGGCTCGGGCTGATGCAACGTCAGTTCGAGGGGCTGGCAGGGACTTTGGACGCCGTCCACCACCTCGGCGGGCAGGTCAACTTCCTCTATCCGTACCACCAGCTGCGCGCGCCCAACGTCGGCGGCACCCGCGAGATCATCCGCCTCGCCGGGCTCAGCCGGGGCGTGCCCGTGCACTACCTGTCCACCCTCGCGGTGCTGGCCGGCTTCGGCGCGGCCGGCGTCCGCGAGGTCACCGAACGGACCCCGCTCGCCCACCCCGACCGGCTCGGCGTCGGCTACGTCGAGAGCAAGTGGGTCGCCGAACAACTGCTGCACGAGGCGGCCGCCGCCGGGCTCCCGGTCACCGTGCTGCGCACCAACGAGGTCACCGGCGACCTCGCCACCGGCGTGATGAACACCGGCACCGAGATCTGCGGGCTCATCGCGTACCTGGCGGACAGCGGCACCTGCCCGGACGTGCTGCTGCCGCTCGACTTCGTCCCGGCCGACCGCTTCGCGCGCGCCGTCGCCCACATCGCCGCCCACGCCCCCGCCGACGGCGAGGTCTACCACCTCACCTCGCCGCGCCCCGCCGCCCTCGCCGACCTCGCCGAACGGCTCCGGGCCCGGGGCCACCCGATCGCCGAACTCCCGTACGGTGACTGGGTGCAGGGCCTGGTCCGGTTCGCCGCCGGGCACCCCGCCCACCCCGTCACGCCGTTCGTCCCGCTGTTCGTCGACCGCGCCCCCGGATCGGCGCTGTCGATCAGTGAGCTGTACTTCCGGCCCGTCTTCCCGCTGTTCGACCGCGCCAACACCAATGCCGCGCTCGCCGGCAGCGGGATCGACCTGCCCGCCGTCGACGCCGGCCTGCTCGACCACTACCTGGGGCGGCTGGCGGCGGAGGGCTTCCTCGGGCCGCCGGCATGAGCCCCTTCGACGGGCTGGACGTCCAACGCGGGCCCGGTGGCGGGCCGGTGGCGTTCGGCGCCGGCCTCGGCGCGTCGGACCTGCTGGCGGCGTACCGTCGGGGCCTGTTCCCGATGCCCGCGGCGGACGAGTACGCCGGCGCCTACAACGAGGCGCGCTACGAACAGGCCGTCGAGGCGGGCGAGGTGGTGCTGCTGCCCGGCGGGGACGACCCGTACGCGCTGGCCTGGTGGTCGCCCGACCCCCGGCCCGTCCTGCCGCCCGACGGCGTCCGGCTCGGCAGTCGCCTCGCCCGGCGGCTGCGCCACCGGCCGCAGTGGTGGACCAGCGCCGACCGGGCCTTCGGCGAGGTGCTGGCCCGCTGTGCCGAGGGCCGCCAACCAGCCTGGCTGACAGCGGAGTTACGGGCCGCACTGGAGCAGCTGCATGTGCTCGGGGCCGCCCACAGCGGCGAGGTGTGGGAGGGCGAGGAGCTGATCGGCGGGGTGTTCGGCGTCGCCGCCGGGCCCGTCCTCAGCCTCGACTCGATGTTCCACCGCCGCCCCGACGCCGCCCGTGTCGCCGTCGCCGACCTCGGGGCGCGCTTCGGCGCGGCCGGCGGGCGGCTGCTCGACGCCCAGTGGGACAGTCCGCACATCCGCAGCCTCGGCGCCGAGCCGGTGCCCCGCTCCCGGTACCTGGCCGAGCTGGCGGCGGACGCCGTGGTGGGCCCGCTGCCGGGAGCTCCGCTGCCCGTGGCCCGGCTGGTCTGACCTGCGTCTTTTACCCTGCTTGGCCTGTCTTCGACAAACTTATTCCCCGTCAGTAACATGACGCCGCGTGTTCAAAAGCTCCATGGGCAGGGCCGTCGGCCCCGCCCTCCTCACCCTCGCCCTCGCCGGGGTCGCCGCCTGCGGGCCGACCACCTCCGGCACTCCGCAGGCCGCCGCCGGCACCACCGAAGCGGCCGTCACCACCGGCACGACCACGACCACGACCACGGC
>NZ_JBHVWW010000023.1:73957-106357 GCF_042882025.1 Kitasatospora sp. NPDC058243 | reverse complement strand
GGGGGGGGAGGGGGAAAAAGACAAAACCCCAACGGGGGCGGGGTTGGGTCTTCCGTTGTCCGAACTGGCCGTCGGGCTGACCTCTGCCGAGACGGGCGCCGGCTTGGTGTCTCCGCTGGTGAGCGCCGCGGCGGTCACGCTCCCACCTGCGATGACAGCCACACTGCCGACGATCGCCCACGTCTGGCGGCTCACTCTCAACGTCCCCACCCCTTAGCCCAGTTCAGTTCGCGTGCCTCGACGGTACCGGCACCCACCGACACAAGGCCATCACAACTACCAGAGGAGTCCTGTGACCCCGCAGTGGAAACGCTTGCTCGACCACGTCATGGCCATACCAGAGCAGGTGTATGAGGGTTGGAACAGCACCGATGGCTGGGACAACCGAACCCCGTTCGGCCGCCAGTTTGGCGAGGACGGCGTCAGCTGGTGCGTAATTTTCGATTGGGACATGTACGGCGATGTCGGACTGGCGGCGATCGTCCCAAAGGTCGACAACGTCTCAGTGTTTACCGACTGGGCCAGGGCCCGTGGCCAGTGGAGCGAGTACCCCTCGATCGGAGCCTGGGCCAATTTCGGCGCCGGCGCCCATACCGAGATCGTCGTCGGGTTCGACAGCGTGAACGTGTACACCAAGGGCGGCAACAGCGTTCAGGCCGGCAGCACCGATGCTGGCCAGGGCAACGGCGTCTGGAGCCACAGCACCCCACGTAAGTCGACCCGCGTGGCCGGTTACTTCGCGCCGCACTTCCCTGACGGCCAGTGCCCGCCGACGGCAGACCCTGCGGACCCCCGCGGCGGCCGCGCTCAGACCTCTTATCGCTGGCCCGGGGCGGATCCGACGCCCCCCACGACCTCAACTCCCCAACCCTCGGAGGATGACATGCCACTGACCGCCGATGATGTCGACCGCGTAGCCCAGCGGGTCGTCTACCTGCTCGCACAGGGACTCGCGGGCCAGGCCCCAGCGGGTGCCGACGACCAGACCCGGTGGCTGATCGACTGGTACCACCAGTGCAGCCAGTCCAACACTGCCGCCGTCATCGACTACAAGCTCGGCGCGGCTGGCGTTGCGGGGCTGGCACAGAAGGTCGACGACACCCCGACCGCCGTGGCCCAGGCCCTCGCGTCCGGCATCACTCTCACCGTCAACACCACTAAGGGAGCCTGACCATGCGGAAGCTCATCATCGACCTGACCGAGCGGACCGTCGCCACGTACGCCGTGGCGTTCCTCGGTCTGCTGCTGGCGGACGGGTTCGACCTGACGTCGGTCGGCGCGCTGAAGGCGGCGGCGGTGGCCGCGCTGCCGGCTGCGCTGGCCGTGGTCAAGGGAGTGGCGGCGACCTTCGTCGGCGACCCGAACTCGGCGGCGCTGCTGGCCCGGAACCGCGAGTGACGAGCCCGGCCCCGGACGCCGGGGTCTACATCAGCCCGGCCCAGACGCATGCGGAGGTGAGGCGGATCGCCGACGGTCAGATCCGCATGGAGGCCAAGTTGGACGCGATCCTCGGCGACCAGCGCGAGCACCGCGAGACGATCGCCGACCACGAGTCGCGGCTTCGGCGTCTGGAGGCCAACCGTTGGCCGTTGCCGACGATCGGCGCGATCGGCGGTCTCGCTGGTGCTGCGGCCGCCGTGATCGCTCTGGTCCGTCCGTGAACCATCGTGCCCCCGCTCTCCTTCGGGAGGGTGGGGGCGCTTCGTCGTTACGGGGTGTCGTGCGTCCACCGCCACACGCCGTCCGCGTCCGGCTCGTACCAGGATCGGCCGCCGGCGTATTGGCCGTGGGGGCTGACGAGGGCGGTGCCTGGGTCGGGGTCGGCAGTGTCAACGACGGTGCTGTACCCGTCCAGCGGGCCACCACGCAGTTCGACCGTCTCCCAGCGCTCGATGGCGCCCATCATGCCGGCCGCGTGGGCTGGTGGATCATCACGCCGCCCACGGTGGGCACGCACTCCGTGCCTACCGGCAGATGCTCGATCACCGCGATCGGCTCGGCGCGGCCGGTCTGGGCGATGCGCCGCAGATGGTCGGCGCCGTAGAGGATGGCGCCGGGGTCGGACATGGCGCCGTTCATGCAGATCACGGGGTCGGCCGCGAAGTGCCCGCCATCCGCCTGTCCGACGGCCAGTTCGGCGGCGTTGGCCTCGGCTTCGGCCACATCGAGGGGGGTTTGGCAGCCTGGGCAGATCAGCCCGGCCAGGCGGCCCGCCGTCCACTGGCCGTTCCAGCCCTCACCGTCCGTGCCTGTGGGATCGTCCGGGGCGGGTCGGCCACAACGCCTGCATGCCAGGTGCTCCATGACGACAGAGCGTAGTTCAGTTGTCACCCATCGATTGCCTTCTTCGCGGCGTCGAGGCTGGCCTGCCAGGCCGCCTGTCGCCGACCAGCCCGTCGCTGCTCTTCCCAGTAGGGGTGTGCGTCGAGGGTTGCAACTGCCTCCAGGTAGGCCGCGCGCGCAGCGTCGACGTCGCCGTCGGCCTCCCGCGCCGTCGTCATCGCCCGGTCGGCTCTCAGCGCGGCGATGTGCAGGGGCAGCAGGTCAGCGGGAAGTTCGAGGTCGGCCATGCCGCCATCGTACGACCGGGGTCGGACAACGCAGGCCTGGCATTGTCGACTGACCTGCCTGTTGGGCTTCGCGGAGTTGCTGACTTGCCGTCACGACCCGTCCTAGACTCGGCAGCATGGATGCGACGGAGTTCGTCTACGACATCGATTTCTGCCTCGCCGAACCGGAGGCCTGCATCGGCCACCAGTCCCCGGAGCGGAAGACACTCCGGGTGACGGTTGTCGATCCGAATCCGCAACCTGGCTGTGGGCCGGCCCTCGGTACGATCCACAAGGCCTTGCGCGACAGGCTGCACGAGACCGACCCGGAGGCGTGGGAACAGATGCGAAGCTCCGACGACCTGGTCATCCTCAAACTCCGCGCCGCAGACGCCTAGGATCGGCGCCGCGCGTCCTCCAGCCGCATCCGGTAGAAGGCGCTGTCACGCGGGTAGCCCTCCAACTCAGCCAGCCCATCGCCGAGCGCGTCTGCGGCGCGCCGCCAGTCCCGTGCAGCGTACGCTGCCTCGCCCAGCAGTAGGCGCGCCCGGGTGGGCGACAGCCAGTACAGCCATCCCGGACGGTCGCCCTCCTCTGGAGTCCGCAGTGCCGCCGCGTAGGCCTCGTCAGCGAGCCGGTGGGCACGGTCGCGCTCACCCACTGCCGCAGCCGCCATCGCAGCCGTGTGTGAGGCGATCGAGGCCGCGCTCGGCGAGAGGTCTGCTCCGCCCCCTATGGCCGCCTCTGCCGTTCGCAGCGCTCGGACCGGGTCCCCGGCACCCAGTTGGTAGTAGGAGCGGACGCGGGTGATCCAGGACGCCATGTCGGTACTGCCAGCATCCAGTGCCCAGCCGTGTGCGACCCCGAGCCACGCCTGTGCGGCACCGTATTGCCGTTGTCCGTGGGCTACCCAGCTGAGCCAGTGCGCGTGTTCTGCACTCAGCAGGAGCAGCCTGTCCGCTGTTGGGCCGGAGGCTCCGGGGATTAGCCGAGTGACGGTGTCGAGCTGACTGCGGACGACGGGCCAGAGGTCTGCGCCGGCACCGTCGTCCTCAGCTCGACGGTGTTCGGTGAGAACCCGGGCGATCCAGTCGGCCGAGCGGGTATCGGTGCGGCCGGTGGCGTGGGCACGGGCGATGCGGTCGGACAGCTCAGGATCCGGCGCCCAGGACGACGTGGGGTCCAGGTTTAGTAGTTCGGGTGGCACTCTCAACCCCTCGGCGATGCGTTCCATGACGGCGGCCTCGCGCACAACGCGTTTGCCTCGCTCAATCAGCGAGACGTCGGACTGCGACAGACCTGCGAGACCGGCGAGGGTGGTCTGGGAGATCCCGGCGGCCCGGCGGTATTCCCGCAGAATGGCAGCCCAATCGCCCTGCGCCCAGGCGGCACGCAGGTGCGGATCCACCCATGGTGACGTCTTCTCCATGGCTTGACGATATGTCAGGCATATAGGTCCGCATATGGAGTTGACCCATATTGGGTGACGACGATTCCCCCATGACGGTCGACATCACGGTGCTCGTTGAGTACCGGCCTCCTGCCGGTACTCCTCGGCAGGCCCGAGTTACCAGCGAGCAACTGCACGGCGACACCTGCATCGCAGGGGCCGGATGCTCCGGTTCCCTTGTTCCGGCCGGTCACGTCTACACGTTCACGGGCCCCGGTAGGGCCCCGCACGGCTGGGCGGTCGTAGCCCACCCGGAGTGCATCACCGAGGAGGAGACGGCATGTTGACCGATGAGCTCACCGTCTCGGTAGACGGTCACCTGAAGCCGACGTCCGCGCCGGCGTTGCAGGCGCTGGATGTCTTGTGGCAGACGGTGCGTGAGCTGCCGATGGACAGTCTCCAGATGTGGGCGATGAAGAGGCTGGTCGGTAGCCGCAGCACCGATGAGTTGGAGCGCCGGATGAACGGCGACGAGGTCGTGGACGTCACGATCAGCCTGACCGACGGCAGCCTCGCGATCGTGCGGGTGACGTACGGCGACGGTCTGACCTGCCGGCAGCGTGTAGCGGTGCGCTATGTGCCCAAGGCGGTGAAGCGGGAACGGGGGCGTCCGGAGCGGTGGGCTGTCACGGATCGGGTGAGTCGCGTCGTGGTTGCTGACTGGCTCCTCTCCGAGTCTGAGGCCCGCGAGTGGATCCGCCGAAAGATGCAGACCGCTACCTACCAGTCGGGGCCGGCGGCCCGGCGGGCCGCCGAGTGAGCGTCGTCGGCGGGGCGCCGGTCGCGGCCGAGGACCGGGTCGAGCTGGGCCTGTGCCTCGTCTGCGGAACCCGAGTTCGCGGCCGAGTTCTGTGCCACATCACCGAGTACATGGTCGAAGTCGCACACTGCCGGCCGCTGGACGTCCCGAGGGAGGCACTGTGCAGGACGACCCGGCGCTGACCGCCATCGACGACCAGCTCGCGGCGGCGAGCGTCGACGTCGACCGCCTACTTGCTGGGGCAGGCGTACGTAGTGGCCCGGATCTCGACATCGCCGCGGCCCCGGCCTGGGTGCAGACCTCTATCGCGGCCATGGGCCGTGCCATCGAAGACGGGACACTGCAGGTCTGCCAGCACCTCATCGGCCCACAGCCGTGCGCTGTCCGGGCCGAGGTTCCGACCCGCCTGGTCTGCCTGAGTTGCTTCGCGCAGGCGCGGGCCTACCGCACCTGCGCGTCCTGCGGGGCCCCGGCCGGGGCCCCGCCCCCGGGCGGCGGGGTGGAGGACCTCATGCGGGTCTGGGTTGTGCTGCACTCCAGGGTCCTCTGTATGTCGTGTGCCAGTCCCGCCGATCCCGGCTAGGCCACTGGCCGCGTCACGATGGTGACCCCCAGCAGAAGGAGGACGCGATGAGCGGCACAGTTCCCCCTGACCGGCAGGGCCGGTGGCGCACACAGCGCGGCCGCGAGTCCCGCGGGCCCAACCGGGCACCTGCGCACCCCATGATGCCGCCGCCGGACATCCCGGTGGAGTTGGAGTTGGAGACCGAGGAGGACGACATGACCCCGCAGAAGGATCCGTCGGGTGGCAGCGGCGGGATCGGCGGCCCGAAATCACCGCCGGCGGCGCCGAAGACCCCGCCCCCGCCGAACGACCCACCGCCGGCACCCGAGAAGTGACACCCTGGCCGGCCGTACGGCGGTGCGGCCGGCCAGGGCTACTCGTCGCGGACCAGGCGCCAGAGTGGCACGCCGATTGCCCGCGCGATGGCGCCGAGTTGGTCGAGCGTCGCAGGTGCGAGGCCGTTCTCGATCCGCCCGATCGTGCGCCGGTCAAGTCTGGCGCGCTCGCCAAGCCGTTCCTGCGTGAGGTCGGCCTGTCGCCTGAGTGAGAGGATCCGCGCCCCGACGTCTCGCCGGTCGCGGATCTGCTGGGCATCAGGCTGGTACGGGGCAGGCACCCCTTGACGCTGACCGGATCATGATCAAAAGTCTGTACCGATATGCCGCCATTTATCGAGCATGCGTTCGATAAGCTGAACCCACCGCAGTCCGGGGGGACTGAACCGGGAGCACACCCTGAGCACCACGTACACCCTCACCGCTGACGGCCTGGACAAGCCCAGCACCCACAGCACCCTCCAGGAGGCGGTCGACGCGATGGTCGCGTTGATCACGGGCCTACCGCTCGACCGCGCCCAGAAGGCGGCCTACGTCTACTTCCTCGCCGGCAAGGACGGCGTCCGCCGTGTTGAGGACTACCTCCGCCAGGACGGCCGGTTCCCGCTGGAGATACTGCTCGGCGGCCGCCTCTACACCGCGATCATTTCTCCAGGCTGACCGGCTCGGGGTAGTGCGACTCGTGCCGCGCCCACCAGTACAGCAGCGAATGAAGTGACTTCGCCCCAACGGATTCCTTCAGCGGCTCCAGTTGCATGCTGATCCAGCGCCGGCTGACCCCGCGCCCGGTGGCGATTGCCTCTAGGGTGACATCCTGGGCGAGCTGGGACAGGATGTCGTGCTGCATCGCTGTCACGTCGGGCAACGGTGCGCCGTCCCATGGCAGCGCGCTGTCCCAGTCTCGTAGCCAGGAGCGCCGTATGTAGGCGACGAGGGCCTCGTCGCGGATGAGCAGTGCGCGTTCGGGGTCTGGCGATTCGATGACCGCGATACGTCGGTCGACAACCACTGTCCGGGGGAACCCGACCTCTGATGCGAGGGTGCGGACCTCTGCCCCGTAGCTGGTCATCGTGGCCGTCCAGCTCGCGGTAGGACCGTGCCAGCGCGCTGAAGATCGGTGGATGGTCCGCATCTTGGCCCCGCGCTCGATGACACCGAGATCCCGCTGGTAGCTCATGGCGAGCATGGCCGGCGGCCGGGCACCGCTGGGCTGGGCCGTCAGCAACTCCTCGCGGCAGTTCTCGATGATGGGCCCGAGTCTCTCCTGCATCTCCTGCTTGGTCGCGACGTACTCGATAGCGCCGTCGGAGCCGGGGTGAGTCGCCCGATAGGACAAGATCAACGGCTCGAACAGACTTGGCATCGCGGCAGCCTGGGCCAAGTGCTGGGTGCCGAGCCGCAGGAAGTGCTGCTGCAGCTTCAGGGCGACGTCGGCTGGAGACAGGGTCTGGTAGTGCCCGGGGCGGCCGGCGTCGGGAGTGATCAGCTGGAGTCCGAGGAGTTCATCGAGTTCAGCCGAGGGGCCTGGAGCGGTGTTCCGGCCGGCAGCGATGTCCTGATAGAGCACTCGGGACTCCCATTTGAGAAGTCCCGCCGACACAACCGGGTCCAAACTGTCCACTTTGCCCCCTCAAGAACACTTCCACTATGGGAGTTTGGTCGATCGTATGGCCGATTCGCTTGAACGAGCAACGACGTAGGCGAACACTGGATCGAGACCCCGGAGCAACTCGCTCCACGCCTTCCACACCACATCTGCGAGCAGCAGAGAGGGGACACACCCGTGCCCGCACGCAGCCTCACCATTCGCATCGGCGCCGCCGCAGCCACCCTCACGGCCGGCCTGGCACTCCTGGTCGGCGCGACCGCCGCCTCGCCCCAGACCACCCCGGCGCACGTCGCCGACTCCAGCTGGGGCATCGTGCCTCCGAGCTCGACCCCGAGTCCGACGGTGACCCCACTCGCCCTCGCGGACGACTCGTCCTGGGGCTGACAGCCGCGGCCGGCCGCCCATCGGCGGCCGGCTCAACCTTCTACGCCCTCTCCCCAGTGCCCGCGTCCATCGGGCGCTGGGGAGAGGGGGCCTGGAAGCTAGGGCGGACGGATTCCCGAGCGTGCTCGAAATCCTATCCATCCCAATGTCGACGTTTACACCCTCCGTTCGACGGGTGGGACGGATCCGGTCAGCGATCAGGCCAGGTGTCGGGGCAGGTAATAGACCCCCCTCCGCTCCGACATGAAAGCGCCCCCATGCCGCCTCGGCGGTTGGGGGCGCTTCTACGTGCGTACGGCGTTGACCTGCGCGTTCCCCATGATCATTTAGGGGAAATTTTGGGGACACTCTCGTGTGCCGAGACTGTAGTGAGACTGTCCGGGACTGTAGTGAGACTGCGGGAACGCCTGCGGCCCAGGTCGGGATCATGCTCCTGACCTGGGCCGCAGACGCGTCCTAGCTGTTCAACGCTGTGCCCCAGGCAGGATTCGAACCTGCGACACCGGCTTTAGGAGAGCCGTGCTCTATCCCCTGAGCTACTGAGGCGGGGCCCGTCTGCGACAAGGCCGTCCACAGCCTACCGGATCGGGGGTGGGGTGGGTGTGGCGGTTGGGGGTGCGGGTGCCGACGAGGGGTCAGGGCGGGTCAAGTAGCCTGCCGGAAAAGTGTTCGACCGCCTTGCCACGCCGTGCGAAGGAGACGAAGGACCCGATGAGACCTGCTGGGCACCCGGTGGTGCGACTGCTGGGGCAGGTGTGGGTGTGGCCCGCGGTGGTGATGCTGGCGGTAGGCGGGTACCGGCTGGGGACGCCGGAGCTGTGGCGGGACGAGATGGCGACCTGGACGGTGGCCACCCGGTCGTTGGGCGACCTGCTCCGGCTGCTCCAGCACGTGGACGCCAGCAACGGGGCGTACTACCTGCTGATGCACGGCTGGACGGCGGTGTTCGGCGACTCCGTGGTGGCGCTGCGAATACCCTCCGTGCTGGCGATGGCGGGGGCGGCCGCGTTCGTGGCGCTGACCGCCGAGCGGCTGTTCGGCAACCGGGTGGCGGCGGTCGGTGCGGGGCTGCTGTTCGCGGTGCCGCCGGAGGTGTCGCGGTACGCGCAGGAGGCGCGCGCGTACGCGCTGGTGACCTTCGCGATCGCGGCGGCCACCTGGTTCCTGGTGCGGGCGCTGGAGCGGCAGACGTGGCGGCGGTGGGCGCCGTACTGCGCGGCGATGGCGGTGGCCGGCGCCGGGCACCTGATCTCGTTCAGCACGGTGGCCGGGCAGGCCGCGCTGGTGCTGCTGCACCTGTGGCGCACGCGCGGGGCGGCGGAGCGGCGGCTGCTGTGGCAGTACCCGGTGGCGGTGGGGGTGGCGGCGGTGCCGGTGCTGCCGGTGGTGCTGCTGGGCAGCCGGCAGTCGGACCGGCAGCTGGGCTGGATCGAGAAGCCGAACCTCGGGGGCCTGGTGCACTTCGGCCAGCACCTGTTCGGCTCGCACACGGTGTTCTACGCCTTCGTGCTGCTGGCGCTGCCGGTGCTGCTGCTGCCGGGCCGGCGGGTGCAGGCCGGGCAGGCGCTGCTGCTCGCGGGGCTGCCGGTGGTGGGCGTGTGGGTGGTGTCGCAGGGCGGCACCTCGTACTTCATCGAGCGGTACCTGCTGTTCACGGTGCCCGCGTGGGCGGTGCTGGCCGGGGGCGGGGTCGGCGCGGTGTACGGCGTCGCGGCGGCCTGGGCGAAACGTTTCCGTGCTCCGGGACCGGCCAGGGCGGCGGTGGGACTGCTGGCGCTGGGACTGCTCGCCGTCCCGGCCGTGGCCGCCCTGCCGAAGCAGCCCGCGGTGCGCTACGTGGGCTCGCACAACGGGTCGGAGGAGCCGTTCCGGGCGGCGGCCGGGGTGATCGCCGCGGGCTACCGGTCCGGGGACGGGATGGCGGCCCCGCTGGGCAACCAGGCCTGGGCGATGGTGTGGCCGGGCGTCAGCTACTACCTGCCGTCGGACGTCCACCCGTACCCGGTGTTCGTCGCGCAGAGCGCCGACGACGCGGAGGAGCTGTCGCCGACGCCGTGCCCGCAGCCGGAGGCCTGCCTGGGGCAGGCGGCGCGGATCTGGCTGCTGGTCCTCGGGGACACCGAGGACCCGCTGACCACCATGCCGGAGGACCAGGCGCAGGCTCTCCGCACGCAGTACGGCGCGCCCGACCAGGTGACGCCGCTCGGCGGGTTCACGGTCGCGCTGCTCGACCGCGACAACTGACGAGCGGGACCCGGAGCGCGCGACGGCTGACGGGACGGACCCGGAGCACGCGGGAACTGACGAGCACCGCCCGGAGCGCGCGGGAACACGACGGAGGGGGAGCCGGGCGAACCGGCTCCCCCTCCGTCGTCGCGGGCTCAGAGCGTGCGCATCAGCCGGGACTGGATGGACGGCGGGTTCAGGTCGGACTGGAGGGCCACCGGGACCTCCGTCTTGTCGTCGCCCGCGCCCACCCGCAGCAGGCCGACCTCCTGGCCGGCCTTCGCGGTGTGGCCGAGCTTGGCCGCGTCCAGGGTGACCGTGCCGGTGATGCCCGGGAAGCCGGCCACCACGAGGTCCTTGGTCGCGACGACCTGGACCTTGCCGCCGAGGCCGTCGTCCACGGTGCCGACGACGTCGCCCTTCTTCACCACGGTCTGGCCGGTCAGGCCGCCCTGCGCGGCCTGGATCTGCTTGCCGCTGACCTTGAGCACGGTCGGCAGGATGCCGTCGCCGGGGTTGGGCGAGGTGGCCTGCTGGCCCAGGGTGACGCCGATGATCAGCCGCTTCACACCGCCGATCTCCTTGTAGGCGGCCCACATCAGGCAGCCGCCGGCCGGGGTGCTGGAGCCGGTCTTGACCCCGATGACCCCGGTCTTCGGGTTGATCAGGTTGTTGGTGTTGGAGATCTTCACGTTGTTGAGGCTGGTCTCCGGAGTGGAGACGATCTGCCGGAAGATCTCGTCCTGCATGACCTGCTCGGCCAGCTTCAGCTGGTCCTTGGCGGTGGACTTGGTGTCCGCGAGGAAGCCCGCCGGGTCGGCGTAGGTGGTGTTGGTCATGCCGAACTTGGCCGACGTCTCGTTCATCAGCTTGACGAACGCTTCCTCGGAGCCGGAGTGGAAGCGGGCGAGCAACCGGGCCACGTTGTTGGCCGAGGGCAGCATCAGCAGTTCCAGCGCCTGGTACTCGGTGAGCACCTGGCCCTCGGTGAGGGTGACCCGGGACTCGTCGACGTTGCCGGACTCCTGCGCGGCCTGCTTGTCCACGGTGATCTTCGGGCCGCTCTCCCCCTTCTTCAGCGGGAACTTCTGCAGGATCAGGTAGGCGTTCATCACCTTGGTGACGCTGGCGATCGCGGACGGCGTCTCCTGCCCGGAGCTGCCGAGGCTGCCGACGCCGACCACCTCGGCGGCGGACTGGCCCTTGGCCGGCCAGGCGAGGTCGAGCGGGTCGCCGGCGAAGCTGAAGCTGCCCGCGGCGGACATCCGCACCTTGGCGTCCGGCAGCGGGCGCAGCAGCTGGGCCACCACCGCCGCACCGAGCACCACGGCGAGGAAGGCCGTCCAGATGGTGATCCGCTTGAGCGCGCGGCGCAGCGGCGAGACCGGCCGCGCGTTGAGGGTCGCCAGGACCTCCATCGCCTCGGCGGTGTTCTCCGGCGCGGTCGGCGGCTCCGGGAGGGGCAGCGGCTCGGGCTTCGGCAGCGGCGGGACGGGCGGCACCGGCCGCGGGTCGGGGGTGGGCAGCGGCTCGGGGGCCGGGGCGGGGCCGGGCACGGGGGCAGGGGCCGGCTTAGGCAGCGGCTCCGGACCGGGCTGCGGCTCGGGTTCGGGGAGGGGCTTGGGCGCCGGGTGCGGCTCGGGCACCGGCTCCGGGAGCGGGGAGGGCTCGGGCACCGGGGTCGGTGCCGGGGGCTCCGGCACGGTGCCGGACGCGGAGGCGGAGGGGACCGCGGCGGCGCGCGGAAGCCTGGGGTCCTCCGGCGCCTCGGGCTTGGCCGGCTCGGCTGCCGCCTCGTCCGGTTCGTCGCTCTCGGGCGCGGCGGGCACGGCGGCCTCGGCGGGCGCGGCGGCCCCGGGCGTGTCGCCCTCGGAGGCGGCCTTCTCGCCAGCCTCCCCCGCCCTCTTCTCCGCGTCCTTCTCCGCGTCCTTCTCCGCACTCCCCGCCACGGCTCCCGCACCCGCCGCAACCGTCCGCATCGTGAGACGCGGGTCGGTTCCGGTCGGCCGCCCGGCCGCCTTCTCCTCGCCGTCGGCGGCCGTCGCGGCCTCCGCCTCCTCGGCCTCACCCTCGGAACTTCCGCCATCGGCGGGCTTGGTCAGCTCCTCGGGCAGCCGCAGCGCGGTGGTCGCGCTATCCACCGGCAGTCGCAGCATCGTGGTCTTGCTGTCCACATCCCGGACACGGAGCTGTACGGTCGAGCCGCGCTTGGCCCCCGCCGCCGGCGTGTCGCCGGGGCCGGTCCCGGCCTCCCGGGTGCCGTTCGGGTTGCCGTCCGGAGCACCGTCCGGGTCCGGGCCCGCGCCGGCGGCCGTCCCGGTCCGTTCGCGTTCGCGCTCCTGCGCCCGCTCGCCGTCCCTCAGCACCCTGTCGGGGGACTCGCCCACGTATCCCAGCCTCCTCAACGCCCGGCGGGGCACCGGCAGACCCGATTTCGGGAAGCCGACGCCCCGCCCCGTGTACCTGTACAGTCTCCGCCACCGCCGGCCGATCCGGCTGCGCACACCCCGCCCGACCGGCGCTTATTGCCGTCGCACGGGCGTACTGCGGTCTGTTCACCGGTCAGACGCCGGGCCCGCGGCCCCTGGTTCCCCGCCTCCACCGCAAGGTCACGATTCGGAGGCGTACTCGACAAGCCCGTGTGAGAGGCGTCACCCTGTCTCTCATCCACGCGGGGAGGCTTGGATGGGCAAGAGCCGCAGAACTGTTCCCGAGGAACTCTTGCTGCTCGCTTTGGACCCGACCACGGGTACCACGGCGCAGCCGCAGACCCTCGACCTCGGACTTGCCGGGGCCCAGCTCGTCGAGCTGTCCCTGGCCGGACGGATCGTACCGGAGGGAGACCGGATCGCTGTCGTGCTCGCACGGCCGACCGGCGACCCGACCTTGGACCACGCACTGGAACTGCTGCGCCGACGCGGCAGTCCGGTCCGCGCGGCGCACTGGATCGGCGGGCCCCGGCTGGGGCTGCGGCAGACCTACCTGGCGCACCTGGAGCGCTGCGGCATGGTCACGGCCGTGCCGGGCCAGGTGTGCGGGGTGCTGCCGACGACCCGCTATCAGGCGTCGGACGACTGCACCAACGCCGCGATCAAACAGCGGCTGGACACCGCCATCCGCACCGGCGTGCCGCCGGACCCGCGGACGGCGGCGCTGGCGGCCCTGGCCCATTCCGTGGGCCTGGGCAAGCACCTGTATCCGGGCAACGAGGGCCGGTCCTCGCGGTCGCGGCTGCGCGACCTGATCCGGTACGACCCGCTGGGCGGGATGGTCGCGCACGCCGTGATGGACGTGCAGAACGGCCTGCCGGCGCAGCAGAACCGTTCTTCCCAGGGTTCCGGGGCCGGGACCGGCGCCGGGCGTTCCGGCGCCCGCGCGGCCGGCCGGGGCTCCGGTCGGGTCGCCGCCTCACGGGTCGGCGTCCGCTGACCGGGACCGCCCGGGCGCGCGGGACACCGCACCGATCGCCGTACGGCCTGCGCGGCGCGTGCGGCCCGCACGACCCGTACGGCCCGTACGGCCCGTGACAGCGGGCACGACGGGGCACGACGGCACGACGGGGCACGACGGCACGACGGGGCACGACGGCACGACGGGGCACGACGGGGCACGACGGGCCCGGCGGCACCCCCGACGGCGCGCGCCGCCCCGTTCACGCCGCCCGACGGCGCTGAGCAACGGCGCTGAAGGACCCGACGCACCACCGAAGCAGCACCCGCACCACCAGGAGCACGGAGGGGCGGTCGCCCCGCGACGGAAGTCGCCCGGCGACCGCCCCTCTGCCGTCCCCGAAGGCCCTCCGAGGCCCGTCCGGGGAGCCCGGCGGTCCTGCCTTCGCACGTGCCACTGGCACCTGCGCCGCCGGGGAGCACATCCTTAGCCCGTACCGGTTCGAGCCGCTGAGCCGCATTACCACTCGAAGGCCCTCGCCGTCTCACAGAAGTGCTTTTCCGACGATCTGTTCTACTGCGCTGCTGTGATTCCCTGACGCCGACGTGGCCCAAGGTGACATGCTGCTCCAAGTCAGGGGGGTTGGTCCCAATGTCCGAAGTGTTCCGAGGGCTGCCGATCCAACGATCACCAGAGGTCCGGCCGGAGGTCGATGTGTCGACGAGCATCAATCCCACCGTGCGCCGTCGGCGCCTGGGCTCGGAGCTGCGAAAACTCCGCGAGGGCCTCGGGATGACGGCGGAGGAGGTGGCGGGCCGGCTGATGGTCTCCCAGTCGAAGATCAGCCGACTGGAGAACGGCCGCCGCAGCATCAGCCAGCGCGACGTGCGCGACCTCTGCGACGTCTATCTCGTGAACGACGAGCAGATGCGCGCCAGCCTCATGGAGATGGCCAAGGAGTCGCGCCAGCGCGGCTGGTGGCACGACTTCAACGACATGCCGACCCCGTACAGCGTCTACATCGGGCTGGAGGCCGAGGCCTCCTCGATCCGCGCGTACGAATCCTCCTTCGTCCCGGGCCTGTTGCAGACCGAGCAGTACGCGCAGGCCGTCGTGGAGGGCACCCAGCCGGACACCGACGCGCTCGCCGTGCAGCGCCGGGTGCAGGTCCGGATGAAGCGCCAGGACCGCATCCGGGGCGAGAACCAGCTCGGCAGCCTGTGGACCGTCATAGACGAGGCGGTGCTGCGCCGCGAGGTCGGCAGTCGCGAGGTGATGGCCGAGCAGCTCAAGCACATGATGGAGCTGAGCCAGCACCCGAACATCACCATCCAGGTGATCCCGTTCTCGGCCGGCGCCCACCCCGGTATGACCGGGACATTCTCCCTGCTGGAGTTCCCCGAGTCAGCCGATTCCACGGTTGTCTACTTCGAAGGGGTGACGAGCGATCTCTACCTGGAGAAGGAGGCGGACGTGCGCCGCTATACCGGTCTGTACGACTACCTGCGTGCGGCGGCACTCGGCGTGGCGGAGAGCCGGACACTGATAGCTGAGATTGAAGAGGGATACCACTGATGAGCACCACCTCCGAGCACGGAACCCGCTGGCGGAAGAGCAGCCACAGCGGCGGCAACGGAGCCTGCGTGGAGATCACCACGCAGGCCACGGGGGCGGTGGCGGTACGGGACTCCAAGGACCCTCAGGGGCCTCAGCTGCGCTTCTCCGCCGAGGCCTGGACCGCGTTCGCGAGTGCTGCGGCCACCGGGGTGTTCGGCCGCCACTGACCTTGCGGCGGCCGCCGACCCGGCCCCGCGCCCCCGGTGCGAATCCGAGCTCGGACCAGTTGCCCGTAGCAGTGGCCTTCGCCCTCGCCGGCGGCCGACGCTACGGGCAACTGTCGTTCCCGCCCGAACTGCTTTTCCTCTTTTCCTCCCGAACTTCGCTTCCCGCCCGGACCGTTCAGCGCACCACCGGGTACCGCTCGGACCAGGTCAGCCCCTCCGGGGTGCGCGGATCGTGCAGTTCGGTGCCGTGCATCAGCTCCAGCACGAAGTCGTCGGCGAGTTCGAGGATGGCGCCCCGCCCCTCCAGCCCGGCCACCAGCCCCGACGGCAGCGCGGTGTCACCGTGCAGCACCCCGAGCAGGCTCCCGCAGACCGCGCCGGTGGAGTCGCTGTCCCCGGAGTGGTTGACGGCGAGCAGCAGGCCCGAGCGCACGTCGTGCGCGACCAGCGCGCAGTAGACCCCGATCGCCAGCGCCTCCTCGGCGACCCAGCCCTCCCCCAGCGCCTCCACCCGGTCGGCGGACGGCTCGCCGGCCCGGACCGCGTCCAGCGCGGCCCGCAGCGCGGCGGTGGTCTCCTCGTGCGCCTGCCGCTCGGAGAGCAGCGCCAGGGCGAGGTGGACGCCCTCTTCCAGGGTGCCGCCGCGGGCCACGCTCTGGACGATCACCGCGAGCGCGCCCGCCGCGAGGTAGCCGGTGGGGTGGCCGTGGGTGAGCACCGCGCACTCCACCGCGAGCTGGAAGACCAGGCCCGGCTCCCAGCTGGTGAGCAGGCCGAACGGCGCCGCCCGCACGACCGTGCCGCAGGCCTTGGAGTGCGGGTTCTTGGGCCGCTCCACGGTGCCGAGGTGCTCGGCGTCGGCCCCGGTCAGGGCGGACAGGCAGCCTTGGCCGGGGGCGCGCTGGGCGTACAGCCACTCCTCGCGGCCGAGCCAGCCGAGGTCGGGGCGGCGCTCGTCGGGGCCCCAGTCGCGCTGGGTGGCGGCCCAGCGCAGGTAGGCGAGGTGCAGGTCGGTGGGCGGGTGCCAGCTGCCGGTGTCGCGCCGGATGTGGGCGCGGATCAGGCCGTCGACGGTGAACAGGGTGAGCTGGGTGTCGTCGGTGACGGCGCCGGTGCGCCCGTACGCGGGGACGTAGCCGGTGACGCCCTGCGGGCCGTGCTGGGCCCGGATCTTCTCCAGCTGCTCGAACTCGACGCCGGCGCCGAGCGCGTCGCCGATGGCACCGCCGAGCAGACAGCCCCGCACCCGGCTGCGGAAGTCCTGCTGCTGGGCGCGTGACCACAGTGGCATCACGACGGGGCGCCTTTCCTCGGGGCAGGGGGCTGCGCGACGCACGGCCGCGGCGCGCGCCCTGGCACTGTATTCGAAGACCCGAGCGAATCAAGGGCGTCCCTCGTGCTCCGGTTTCCCGGCCCAGCTGCCGCCCGTACGGTGGCAGCTGGGCCGGGGGAACCGGCAGGCCGGTGGCGGGATCAGTCCAGGACCGGCAGCAGCTCCGGCAGGTGCCCGTCCGAGGCCAGCGCCGCGGCCCGGCGCTCGGCCGACACCTCGCCGTAGGTGGTGGTGCGCTGGCGGTGCGGGCGGCCAGCCGCCTCGGCGATCGCCTGGAGGTCGCGCACCGACTTGTAACTCCCGTACGCCGAGCCGGCCATCCGCGAGATGGTCTCCTCCATCAGCGTGCCGCCCAGGTCGTTGGCGCCCGAGCGGAGCATCTCGGCGGCGCCCTCCGCGCCCAGCTTGACCCAGCTGGTCTGGATGTTGGGGATGTGCGGGTGCAGCAGCAGCCGGGCCATCGCGATCACCGCGCGGTTGTCCCGGGCGGTCGGGCCGGGCCGGGCGATGCCGGCCAGGTAGACCGGCGCGTTGGTGTGGATGAACGGCAGGGTCACGAACTCGGTGAAGCCGCCGGTGCCGTTGGCCTCCAGGGAGCGCTGCTGGATCTCGGCGAGCAGCCGCAGGTGCCCGAGCCAGTGCTTCGGGGTGTCCACGTGCCCGTACATCATGGTGGACGAGGAGCGGATGCCCAGTTCGTGCGCGGTGGTGACCACTTCGACCCAGGTGGCGGCCGGCAGCTTGCCCTTGGTGAGCACCCAGCGGACCTCGTCGTCCAGGATCTCGGCCGCCGTGCCCGGGATGCTGTCCAGGCCGTTCTCCTTGGCCCGCTGGAGCCAGTCGCGGATGGACAGCCCGGTGCGGGTCGCGCCGTTGACCACCTCCATCGGCGAGAAGGCGTGCACGTGGATGCCGGGCACCCGCTCCTTCACCGCGCGGGCGATGTCGAAGTAGGCGGTGCCGGGCAGGTCCGGGTGGATGCCGCCCTGCATGCAGACCTCGGTGGCGCCGACCTCCCAGGCCTGCGCGGCCCGGTCGGCGACCTGCTCCAGCGACAGGGTGTAGGCGTCGGCGTCGGTGCGGCGCTGGGCGAACGCGCAGAAGCGGCAGCCGGTGTAGCAGACGTTGGTGAAGTTGATGTTCCGGGTGACGCAGTAGGTGACGTCCTCCCCCACGGTGTCCCGGCGGACGTCGTCGGCGATCCGGCAGAGCGCGTCCAGGGCCGGGCCGTCCGCGTGGAACAGCGCCAGCGCCTGGTCGTCGGTGAGCCGCGTCGGGTCGTCGGCGGCCACCGCCAGCGCCTCGCGCAGGTCGCCGACCAGCCGCTCGGGCGCGCCCTCGGCGAGCACCTGCTCGCGCAGCACCTCCCAGTCGCCGTAGACGTCCTCGAAGTCGGCCCGGCGGTCGCCGGTGCGGCCGTCGGTGTCGATGGTGGCGTGCAGGTCGGTCCGCCCGTACGAGACGGGCAGGTCCTCGGGCTCCTGCCAGGGCAGGCCGCGGACCACCGCGTCCGGGTTCGCCAGCCCGGTCTCCGGGTCGGCGAGGGCGCGCACGTGCGGCAGCACCCGCGGGTCCAGCCAGGGCTCGCCGCGCCGCACGTACTCGGGGTAGACGGCGAGGCGTTCGCGCAGTTCGAAGCCGGCGGCCGCGGAGCGCTCGGCGAGCCGCTCGATCTGCGGCCACGGGCGTTCGGGGTTGACGTGGTCGGGGGTGAGCGGGGAGACGCCGCCCCAGTCGTCGACGCCGGCCGCGATCAGCCGCCCGTACTCGCCGTCCACCAGGTTCGGCGGCGCTTGCAGGCAGGCCGCCGGGCCCATCACGTGCCGGGCCACCGCCACGGTGGCGACCAGCTCGTCCAGTTCGGCGTCGGGCATGCCGCGCATCGCCGTGTCCGGCTTGGCGCGGAAGTTCTGCAGGATCAGCTCCTGGACGCCGTGGTAGGCCCGGGAGACCTTGCGCAGCGCGAACAGCGACTCCGCGCGCTCCTGGTACGTCTCGCCGATGCCGATCAGCAGGCCGCTGGTGAAGGGGACGGAGCTGCGCCCGGCGTCCTCCAGCACCCGCAGCCGGACGGCCGGTTCCTTGTCCGGCGAGCCGAAGTGCGGGCCGCCGGGCTCGCTCCACAGCCGGGTGGCGGTGGTCTCCAGCATCATGCCCATGGAGGCGGAGACGGGCTTGAGCCGCTGGAAGTCCGTCCAGCCGAGCACCCCGGGGTTGAGGTGCGGGAGCAGGCCGGTCTCCTCCAGGATGCGGATCGACATCGCCCGCACGTAGGCGATGGTGTCGTCGTACCCGTGCGCGTCGAGCCACTCGCGGGCCTCGGGCCAGCGGTCCTCGGGCTTGTCGCCGAGGGTGATCAGGGCTTCCTTGCAGCCGAGTTCGGCGCCGCGCCGGGCGATGTCCAGCACCTCGTCGGGGGACATGAACATCCCGTGGCCGGCCCGGCGCAGCTTGCCGGGGACGGTGACGAAGGTGCAGTAGTGGCACTTGTCGCGGCAGAGCCGGGTGAGCGGGATGAAGACGCTCTTGGAGTAGGTGATGACGCCGGGCCGCCCGGCCGCCGCCAGCCCCGCGTCGCGGACCCGGGCGGCGCTCGCACACAGGTCGTTCAGGTCCTCACCTCTGGCCTGGAGCAGCACCGCGGTCTCGGTGACGTCCAGGGCGACGCCGTCCCGGGCGCGGCGCAGGGCGCGCCGCATCGCGTTAGCGGTCGGGGGGTTGCTTGCGTCCATGGCGGTTCCGTCCATGGCGCGACCCTACGCCAGGTCTCGTACGTTCGGAGTAGCCAACCCTGAGGGCGTCTCAGGGTCGATGTACCCGTGAGGTTTACCCCGAACTGGACCCGCAGGGCGATGACGGGGGCGGGGCGCGGGCCTCTAATGGAAAGGCACAGCCAATCGCTCGTGTTCGTAGAGGAGTTGAGGACGCCATGACCAATGACACGGCGGCGGGGGACAACGTGGACGGCGGCGTGCCGTACCGCTCACGGCGGCGCATGCTGGTGCGGGCCGGGGTGCCGCTGACGGTGGCCGCGGTGATCGCCGCCGGGATCGGGCTGGTGCCCGCACTGGCGGCCGACGCCCCGCCCGACCTTCCCTCGCTGACGCCGGAGCAGCTGGTGGCCAAGGTGCTCGGCTCCGACGCGCAGAGCCTCTCCGGCACGGTGTCCGTCTCCACCGACCTCGGCCTGCCCAGCCAGCTGCTGGGCGCCGCGGCCGGCGGGCTCGGCGCGGCGGCCGGGCGCGGTGGCGGCCAGGGATCCTCCTCGGCCGACCCGCAGGCCAAGCTGCTCGGCCTGCTCGGCGGCGACCAGACGCTGCGGGTCGCGGTGGACGGCCCGGACCGCCAGCGGGTCGACCTGCTGGAGGACATGGCCGGCTACACCGTCGTCCACAACGGCGACCAGGCCTGGGCCTGGGACAGTTCCACCAACACCGCCGTGCGCCTGACCGGCCGGGCGGCCGCCCAGCACCCCGACACCGCCGGCAAGCACGCCGGGGCGCCGCTGACCGGGGTGCCGACGACCCCGCAGGAGGCCGCCCGGCAGTTCCTGACCGCGAGCGCGGGCACCACGTCGGTCACCGTGGCCGGCACCGCCAACGTGGCCGGGCAGAAGGCGTACCAGCTGAGCGTCAAGCCCGCGCAGTCCGGTTCGACCGTCGCCGAGGTCCGGATCGCGGTCGCCGCCGACAACGGGGTGCCGCTCTCGGTGGTGGTCAAGGGCGTCGACGGTTCCACCGTGCTGGACGTCCACTTCACCGACGTGTCCTTCGCCAAGCCGGCCGCCAAGACCTTCGACTTCACCGTGCCCAAGGGTGCCAAGGTGACGGAGCACAAGGCCGACGAGGGCGCCAAGGGTGAGGTGCCGCAGGGTTTCGCGCCCAAGGGTTCCGCGCCCGGGGGCAAGGCCGGTCGGGACGCCTCGGGCCAGGACCACGGCGGCGTGAACGTGATCGGCGAGGGCTGGACGACCGTGGTCTCGGCGCAGCTGCCCGGCGGCGCCGTCGACGTGCCGCAGGACGGCGGCAAGGGCGGCAAGCACGGCGGCCGGGGCGCGGCCCTGAACCCGCAGGCGCTGGTGAAGTCGCTCGGCAAGCCGGTCGGCGGCGGCACGCTGATCAGCACCAAGGTGGTGAACGTCCTGGTCACCGACGACGGCCGGGTGTTCGCTGGCGCAGTGACCCTGCCGGTGCTCCAGCACGCCGCCGGGGTGAACTGACGGATGACGAAGGCTCCCGTAACGGGGGACGTTACGGAGTCGGCCGGGGGTCCGGGCGCCGAGCAGCGCCCGGGCCCCGCGCCTTCCACCTCCTCCTCCCCCTCCTCCCCTGACTCCCCCGGCCCCCTCTCCTCCCCCGGTTCCTCCGGCTCCTCCGGCTCCTCCCGGCCCGACGACGTGATCAGGACCCGCGGCCTGACCAAGCGCTTCCGGGGCGGCCAGCTCGCCGTGGACGGCCTGGACCTGAGCGTGCCGCGCGGCTCCGTCTTCGGCTTCCTCGGCCCGAACGGCTCCGGCAAGACCACCACCATCCGGATGCTGATGGGCCTGATCGCCCCCACCTCCGGCGTGGCCACCGTCCTCGGCGAGCCGATGCCGCAGTCCGTCGCCTCCGTGCTGCCCCGGGTGGGCGCGCTGATCGAGGGCCCGGCGCTGTACGGCTTCCTCTCCGGGCGGGACAACCTGGTGCGGTTCGACGCCGCCGACCCGACCGCCGACCCGCGTACCCGGCGCCTGCGCGTCGAGACGGCGTTGGAACGGGTCGGGCTGAGCGCCGCAGCGGCCAAGAAGGCCCGCGCGTACTCGCTGGGCATGAAGCAGCGGCTCGGCCTGGCGTCGGCGCTGCTCCAGCCGCGCGAGCTGCTGGTGCTGGACGAGCCCACCAACGGGCTGGACCCGCAGGGCATGCGCGAGATCCGGGCGCTGGTGCGGGAGGTCGCGGCGGAGGGGACCACGGTGTTCCTCTCCTCGCACCTGCTGGACGAGATCGAGCAGGTCTGCACGCACGCGGCGGTGATGTCCCGGGGCCGGCTGGTGGTGCAGGGCACCGTCGCCGAACTGGCCGCCCGCGCGCAGGGCCGGCTGGTGGTCCGCACACCGGACGTGGCGCACGCCGTGGAGGTGCTGGCGGCCCACCGGGTCGGCTCCCTGCTGCCCGGCGACGGGCGGGTGGACGGCGATCTCGCCGCGTTCGGCGCGCTCGGCTCCCCGGTCGAGGAGGCGCTGCCGAAGCTGTGCGCGGCGCTGGTCGAGGCCGGGGTGCGGGTGCACGGGTTCGGGCTGGAGCGGGGCACGTTGGAGGACGCCTTCGTGGCGCTGACCGGGGAGGGCTTCGATGTCGCAGGCTGAGCTGTCGCAGGCTGAGCTGTCGCGGGCTGAGCTGTCACAGGCCGGGGCGCTGCCGGTCCGGGCCGGGCGGAGGCCGCAGACGGCGGCCGGGTTCCTGGCGCTGTTCCGCAACGAACTGCACCTGACCTTCCGCCGGATGCGCACCAAGGTGCTGCTGGGGATCCTGGCGGTGCTGCCGATCCTGATCGGCGTGGTCGTCAAGCTCAACACGGGCAGCCCGCACGAGGGCGGCGGCGGGGTGAACTTCATCGCGCAGACCACCCAGAACGGCCTGTTCCTGGTCTTCACCGCCCTCGCGGTCGCGCTGCCGGTGTTCCTGCCGATGACGGTCGGCGTGGTCGCCGGGGACTCGGTCGCCG
The DNA here is from genome assembly GCF_042882025.1 of Kitasatospora sp. NPDC058243. Classification (NCBI taxonomy): domain Bacteria; kingdom Bacillati; phylum Actinomycetota; class Actinomycetes; order Kitasatosporales; family Streptomycetaceae; genus Kitasatospora; species Kitasatospora sp. NPDC058243. The sequence goes on along the minus strand of NZ_JBHVWW010000023.1, from coordinate 84,266 downwards.
GCGAGGCGGCCACCGGGACGCTGCGCTACCTGCTGGTCGCCCCGGCCGGGCGCACCCGGCTGCTGGCCGCCAAGTTCACCGCCGGGCTGGTGTTCTGCCTGGCCGCGACCGTGGCGGTCGCGGCGGCGGCGCTGGCCACCGGCGCCGCGCTGTTCCCGCTCGGCGAGGTGACGCTGATCTCCGGCGACACCATCGGCTTCGGCGACGCGCTGCTGCGGGCGGTGCTCGTGGCCGGGGTGGTGGCGGCCTCGCTGGCGGGGCTGGTGGCGATCGGGCTGTTCGTCTCCACGCTCACCGGCAGCGGTATCGCGGCGATGGCCGCGACCGTCGGGCTGGTGGTCACCGTGCAGATCCTGGACGCCTTCCCGCAGTTGGACGCCGTGAGGCCGTTCCTGTTCACCCATTACTGGCTCAGCTTCGCGGACCTCCTGCGCCAGCCGATGTACTGGGACGGCGTGTGGAAGGACCTCGGCCTCCAGGCCGCCTACGTCGCCGTGTTCGGCGCGGCGGCCTGGTCCCGCTTCACCAGCCGGGACATCAGCGTCTGACCGCCGCGTCGGCGGGGGGCGGATCAGAAGGGGCGGATCGGCGGGGGCGGATCAGCGGGGCGGATCAGCGCCTGACGGCCGCCTTCGCGGGGGCGGGTTGCGGCACGGCCGCGGCCCGCCCCGCGCGGTCGGCCCGCACCTGGCGCAGCGCGTCCCAGGTGAGCACCGCGAGCGCCAGCCAGACCAGGCCGAAGCCGGCCCAGCGGGCGGGCGGCATCGACTCGTGGAACACCGCCACGCCGATCAGGAACTGGAACACCGGCGCCAGGTACTGCAGCAGCCCGAGCACGGTCAGCGGCACCCGCACGGCCGCCGTGCCGAAGAACAGCAGCGGGATCGCGGTGATCACCCCGCTGAGCAGCAGCAGCCCGGAGTGCCCCCAGCCGTACGAGCCGGCCACCGTGTGGCCGAAGGTGCCGCGCCCGCTGACCTCCAGGTAGACCAGGTAGCCGAGCGCGAACGGGAACATGAAGGCGCTCTCCGCCGCCAGGCTCTCCAGCCCGCTCAGCCCGACCTTCTTCTTCAGCAGCCCGTACGTGGCGAAGGAGAGCGCCAGGGTGAGCGCGATCCACGGCAGCCGCCCGTACGCGACGCTGAGCACCGCGACGGCGGCCGCGCCGACGCCGACCGCCGCCCACTGCGCCGTCCGCAGCCGCTCCTTGAGCACCAGGACGCCGAAGCCGATGGTGACCAGCGGGTTGATGAAGTAGCCGAGGCTGGTCTCGACGACGTGCCCGGCGTTGACGCCCCAGATGTAGACGCCCCAGTTGATCGAGATCACCGTGGCCGCGCCGGCCAGCATGGCGAGCCGGCGGGGCTGGCGCAGCAGCGGGCGTATCCAGCTCCAGTGCCGCTGGGCGATCAGCAGCAGCACCACGGCGACCAGGGACCAGACCATCCGGTTGGCCAGGATGTCGTCGGCGGCGCCGGGCTCCAGCAGTGGCCAGAACAGGGGGAAGAGCCCCCAGATGCCGTAGGCCGCGACGCCGTACCAGAGGCCTCGGCCGCTGTCCTGCTGGGTTGTCTGTGGCATGGCCGCCTGCCCTCCGCGCGCGTGTGTCGAGGTGACGGTAGCTGGCGGAGGGGCAGGCTGTCATCTCCGTTTCCGCATTTTGGTCATGACATCTCTGACCTCGGGAAACGCGGGGCTCCCGGCGGGCCCGGAGCATCCCAGGCCCGGAGCGCCTCAGCCCTGGAGCGCGGCGCGCACCGACTCGGCCAGCGGGACGGTCGGGCGGCCGATCAGCCGGGCCAGGTCGCCCGGGGTGCCGGCCAGCTCGCCACGGGCGATGCCCGCGTCCACGTCCACCAGCACCTCGGCGAAGCCCTCCGGCAGGCCCGCGCCGACCAGCGCCGCGAGGTGCTCCGCCGGCGCCACGTCCTGGTGCGCGACCGGCTGCCCGGAGACCAGCGCCAACTCGGCCGCCAGCTCCGCCAGGCTCCACGCGGCGTCGCCGCTCAGCTCGTACACCCGGCCCTCGTGGCCCTCGCCGAGGAGGACGGCGACGGCCGCGTCCGCGTAGTCCTTGCGCGGGGCGGTGGCCACCCGGCCGTCCTCGGCGCTGCCGAGCACCACGCCGCGCGCGACCGTGCCGGCCGCGTCGCCCAGGTAGTTCTCGGTGTACCAGCCGTTGCGCAGCAGGACGGACGGCAGGCCGGATTCGCGGATCAGCTCCTCCGTCGCCTTGTGCTCGTCGGCCAGCCGGAAGGTCGCCGCGCCCGGCGCGCTGGTGTAGGCGAACAGCGCGACGTCGGCCGCACGGGCCGCGTCGACCACCGCGCGGTGCTGCGGGATGCGGCGGCCGACCTCGCTGCCCGAGATCAGCAGCACCCGGTCGCCGGCCGCGAAGGCGCCGGCCAGGGACGCCGGGTCGTCGTAGTCGACCACGCGGACGGCCACCCCGCGCGCGGCCAGGTCGGCGGCCTTCTCGGCGGAGCGGACGGCGACCGCCACCTCGCTCGCGGGGACGGCGGCCAGCAGGCCCTCGACGACGAGACGGCCGAGCTGGCCGGTGGCACCGGTGACGACGTACATGGGGATGCTCCTCGGGTGGGTTTGGGCCTCGATGGGGTTCCTGCCTCGAAACTCACCCTAGGGACTGCACTAACCTTTCGAAAGTACGCACTTCAAAGTACGGTACTGATATGAAGGTAATGGCAGGACAGTCATGAAGACCCTGGAGGAAGGCCGCCCGGCCGTCCCGGTGCGCGAGCTGCCGCCGGCCGACGTGTTCGACCGCATGTGCCCGTCCCGGGGCGTGCTGGAGCACGTCACCAGCCGCTGGGGCGTCCTCGTGCTCGGCGCGCTGCGCGAGCGCGGCTACCGCTTCAGCGAACTGCGCCGCCGGGTCTCCGGCGTCAGCGAGAAGATGCTCGCGCAGACCCTGCAGACGCTGGAACGCGACGGCTTCGTGCACCGCGAGGCCCACCCGGTGATCCCGCCCCGGGTCGACTACAGCCTCACCCCGCTCGGCCGGGAGGCCGCCGAACTGGTCGCCGCCCTCGCGCACTGGTCCGAGCAGCGGGTCCCCGCCGTCGAGGCCGCCCGCGCGGAGTACGACGCCCGGCCTAGCGCTCGCTGATCAGGGCCGCCAGCCCGTCCAGCACGCGGGCCAGGCCGAAGGCGTACGCGTGGTCCGGGTCGTACGCGCCGCCGTGCGCCTCGCCGGCGGCGGCGCCCACCCGGGCCGCGACCGGGTAGCGCTCGGCGTCGAAGACCTTGGCGAGCAGCTCGGCGTTGGCGGCCCACCACTGCGCGTCGGTCATCGCGCTGTCCTGCCGGGCGGCGCGCTCGTCGGCGGCCATCCGGGCGCAGGTCTGGACGAAGCCCAGCAGGTGGGTGAGCGCCGCGTCCAGTTCGACGTCGGGCAGGCCGGTGCCCTCGAAGGCGCGCAGCTCGTACTCGTACTTGGCCATCAGGCCCGGGCCGAGCGGCGGGCGGCTGGTGGGGACCGCCGAGACCCACGGGTGGGCGCGGTGCAGCGCCCGGTTGTCGTCGGCGACGGCGGTGACCCTGGCCCGCCAGCCGTCGTCGGCGGGGGCGCTGCGCGGCGTCGTCGCGTAGACGGTGTCCAGCATCAGGTCGAGCAGTTCGGCCTTGCCGGGGACGTAGGTGTACAGCGCCATCGGGGACAGCCCCAGCTCCTGCGCCACCCGGCGCATGGTGACGGCGTCCACGCCCTCGGCGTCGGCCAGGGCGATGGCCACGGCGGCGATCTCGCCGGTCGACCGGGCCTGCCGCGGACCGCGCCGGCCGGGCTTCTCCTCGGCGGTCAGCCCCCAGAGCAGGGCGAGGGTGCGCGCCGGATCTCCTGCGCTGCTGCGGTCCGTGGCCATGGGGGGATCTTTTCACGGCCCCGCCGACAGCTCGACGGCCCGACGGCCGGTCGCTCGGCGGTCCGGCGGCCGGTCGCTCAGCGGTCCGGCGGCCCGGTGCCGGCGTCATACGAGCGCCGGGTGGATCAGCCGCCCGTGGTGGACGAGCGAGGCGGACTGCTTGAGCCGGCTCACCCGGACGCTGATCTCGTAGCCGCGGATGCCCTCGACGTGGGCCAGGCGGCCGGTGAGGTAACGGTAGAAGTCGGGGGTGTCCCGGCAGGCGACCACGGCCATCAGGTTGTGGCGTCCGCTGATCGCGGCGACGAACGCGCACTCGTGGTGGCCGCCGACCTCCTCGCCGACCTGGTGCAGCCGCGGTAGGTCGACCTGCAGCCACAGGGTGGCGTTGAGCCGGTAGCCGAGGCGCTCGGCCAGGGTGTCGACGTCGTACGTGAGCGAGCCGGCTGCCTCCAGTGCCTCCAGGCGACGGGCGACCCGGGGCTTGGACCAGCCGGTGACCTCGGCCAGGTGGGTATGGGTGGCCCGGCCGTCCTCGGCGAGCGCGCGCAGCAGCGGCAGGTCCTGTTCGCCCAGGGGCGTCGACGAGGCCACTGCCGGGGTGGGGTGGCCGGAGGTCAGCCGCCGCACCTGTTCGGGGGTGAGCGAGGCGTCGGGGTCGGTCCAGGGCGCGGTTCCGGGACCGCCGTAGATACGCACGACCAGGTCGACGTTCACGTCCAGGACGGCGCCCGCTCGCGGCAGCTGGCGCAGCAGCAGGTCGTCATGGTCGGTTCCGGCGGGGGACCGGATGATGCAGATGATCTCCGAGCCGCCGGAGGCGATGCCGACGTACGCCACCTCGGACCGGCGGGCCAGTGACTGGGCCAGCGGTGCCACCGCATCAGGTCGGCAGCGCAGCCGGACGATCCACTCCGCCTGGCCGTCGGCGTTCAGGTTGCCCAGTCCGACGACGCGCAGCAGGCCGTCCCGCCGCAGGGCGGCGTAGCGGCGCGCCACAGTCTGTTCGGACACGCCGATGACCTCCCCGAGCCGCCGGAACGAGACCCGGGGCGCGCACTGCAAACCGTGGATGATTTTGCGGTCCAGATCATCAGCCATGGAGGAATAATCCCATCGCCAGAACCCCAGATGGAGGTTCCGGGACGCTTGGTGGGATCGACTGCGGGTTTCGGGCGCTTCGGGGAGAAGCTGATCGGCGGCTCCACGGGCGGCTGCCGTCGGCCGTCGCCCCCGGGAGCGGGCGCACGCTCCCGGCGGCGCTCCGAGAATGCGGGGCCTCCCCCGCAGCAGCCGAAGGAACGACCCCGTGAACTCCACAACGACGCCGGACCTCAGGGCCGGACGGGCCGCCACGCTCGTCATGGCCTGCCTGGGTGTCTTCGTCGCCTACCTGCCCGTCACCACCGTGTCGGTGAGCCTGCCGGCGATCCAGCGCGCGCTGGGCGCGTCGACCTCCGAACTGTCCTGGGTGTCGGACGCGTTCGTGCTGCCGATGGCCGCGCTGATCCTGACCACCGGCGTCTGGGGCGATGTCCACGGCCGCAAGAAGGTCTTCCAGACCGGCATGGTCTTCTGTGCGCTGGGCGCCGCGATCTCGCTGCTGTCCAGCTCGGTGCAGGCACTGTGGGTCGGGCAGGCGGTCTCCGGCATCGGCGCCGCCGCTCTGCTGCCCACCACACTCACGCTGATCAGCCATGCCGTGCCCGACCACCGTGAGCGGGGCAAGTTCATCGGCTTCTGGGCGATGAGCCTGACGGCCCCGCTCGCCGTCGGCCCGCTGATCGGCGGCGCCCTGCTGGAGCACACCACCTGGCGCTGGATCTTCCTGCTGCCGATACCGCTCTCCGTGGCCCTGCTGGCCGTCGCCGCGTTCCGGCTGCCCGACTCGCGCGCCCCGCACGGCCGCCGGCTCGACTGGCCCGGCCAGATCACCGCCGCCGTCGCCGTCACCGCACTGGTCTACGGCGTCATCGAGGGCGGCGCGGACGGCTTCGACGAACCCGCTGTGATCACCGCGCTGACGCTCGGCGCGGTCGCCGCCGGAGCCTTCGTCCTGGTGGAACTCCGCAGTGCCAGCCCGATGCTGGACCTGGCGCTGTTCCGCAGCCCCGCGTTCACCGCCACCGCGCTGGTGGCCGTGGTCAGCTTCCTCGGCCTGATCGGCTTCTTCTTCGTGCTCAGCCTGTACTTCGGCCTGGTCCAGCACCTGAGCACCATGCAGGCGGCACTGCGGATGGTGCTGGTGTCCGGCACCTCGCTGGTGGCCGGCCTCCCTGTCGGACGGCTGATGCACCGGATCCCGCCGAGGGTGCTGATCACCTCCGGGCTGGTGCTGATCGCCGCCGCGATGTTCGCCATGACCGGCGTCGACGCCCACACCTCCTACGCGGCGCTGACCTGGCGGCTGGTACTGCTCGGACTCGGCATGGGCGCGGTGCTCACCCCGATGACCGCCTCCGCGGTCTCCGCCGTTCCCTTCCACCTGGCCGGGATGGCCGCGGCCGGCAACAACGCGATCCGCCAGGTCGGCGCCGCGCTCGGCCCCGCCGCCCTCGGGGCGCTGCTCACCACCCGTGCCCTGAACGCCCTGCCCGAACAGCTCGCGAACGCCGGCGTCCCGGCCCAGACCGGCGCGCGCGTCCTGGACGCCGCCCGCGAACACGGCCTGGGCGCCGTCGCCGGACTCGACCTCGGCCCCGCCACGGGACAGGCCCTGACCGCGCTGAGCAACTCCTTCCTGGACGGCATGCGGCTGTGCCTGCTGGTCTCCGCCGGCCTCGCCCTGCTGGCCGCGCTGGCCTGCGCCCTGCTGCTGAAGAGCCCGTCGAGCGCGGCACCGAGGGCGGCGGGTCCGGGACGGCCAGTGCCGGAAGCGGAACAGGCCGCGGTCCCGGTTGCGGTCCCGGTTGCGGCGCAGCCGGCCTGAGGACCCGCCCGGCGATCTTTCCGCGAACCCCGGCGGAGCCCCCAGCCGGTGCGCCGGCCGACCATGATCGATCTCGGCGCCGACCGCTGTACCGATGTTCCCCGATGCCGGGCTACCGTCTCCCCATGACCAGCGTCCCGACCAGCAACGGCCCGACCAGCAACGGCCCGAGCGGTGGCGGCCCGAGCGGTGGCGGCCCGAGCGGTGGCGGCCCGGACCCGATCCCGGGCACCGACACCCCCGAGGCCATCCGCCCCCGCGTCACCTGCCGCCGCTGCCACCGCCCGCTGCACGATCCGGAGTCGCGGATCCTGCGGCTCGGCCCGGAGTGCCGCGATCCGGCGGAGCGGGTCGCGCGCTTCGACGTCGACCAGGATCCGCTGCCGGGCATCGGGTGACAGGCACCGGGTGACGGGCGTCGCTCGCCGGCCTCTGGTGTAGCGCCCGTCAGGCGCGCCGGAAGAGGCGGCGCAGGAGGCCGGGGCGGGGTTCCGGCTGCTCCTCGATCTGCTTGGCTTCCTGGGCTTCTCGTGCGGCCCCGGCTTCCCTGGCTTCCTGGGCCTCGGCCCGCTCGATCATCCGCCGGGCCAGGTCGAGGTCGGCCCGGGGCAGCCAGGGCGCGGTGAGCGCCAGCGCGGCGAGCGAGCGCAGGACGGTCACCACGCGGGTGCGGCGGGCCCGGGCGCTGTAGTGCAGCCGCTGCCGGAGCCGGTCGGCGATGTCGGCGCGGGTCTCGGGGTGCGTCCAGCCGATCGCGACGAGGGCGAAGCCGGCCGCCTCGACCACCCAGTCCTCGGGCCCGAGCAGCAGGTCGACCAGTACGCGGCGGCGCTCGGAGTCCTCCCACGGCTGGTCGGTGCGGTGGTGGGCGATGCCGAGGCAGGCGAAGACCTGGACGGCCCGCACCCACAGTTCGGGCTGGTGGGCGAGCAGGGCCCGGCCGAGGTCGTCCTCCCGGGGCATCGGCGGGTGGACGAGCGCGCCGAGCAGGTCGTCGAGGGGCAGCCCGGCCAGCCGGACGGCGTGGTCGTAGGCGGCGGGGACGGTCGCCCAGACGATCTCGGCGGTGGCCCGGACGAGTTCGGCGCTGTCCGGCGCGGGCGGGGCGACGGCCGGGCGCGGGTCGGTGCCGTCCCAGGCCCAGATCCGGGTGGCCGGTTCGGCCAGCGGCAGCCGGGGGTCGGGCTCGGCGACGGACTGGTAGGCGACGGTGGAGCGCGGCAGGGCGAGGCGGACGGCCAGCAGGGAGCTGGGCGGTTCCACGGCGGAGGCGCTGCACTCGATCTCGCTGTCGCGGGTGGTGCCGGGGGCGGCGAGCACCTGGTGCAGCACGTTGACGGTCGCCTCGGTGGCGCCGGAGACCATGCCGAGCCAGGGTTCCCGGTGGCTGAGGCGTTCCAGCAGGTCCTGGGCGTACTCGTGGTCGGGGTGGGCGCGGTGGTGGTCGGCCAGGGCGAGCAGGTGGGCGGGGTCGCCGTCGGCGGCGTGCCGCAGGCCGTACCGGGCGGGGGCCGCCTTGGGGTGGTCGGGTTCGGTGGCGAGCACGCGGTCCAGCCAGGGCAGGCCGTCGGCGGGGCGGCCGAGGGCGCCGTACAACTCGGCGACGTCGACGGCGAGGTAGCTGCTGGAGTTGTCCCGCTCCGGTTCGACCCGGGCCAGTTCGGCCTCCCAGACGGCGAGCGCCCGTTCCGGCCGGCCGTGCGCGCGCAGGGCGTTGCCGAGCATCACGGACGGCAGGTAGCCGGGGGCCAGCAGGTGGGCCAGTTCGGCGAGTTCGACGGCGCGGTCGGTGGCGCCGAGGCGGCGGGTGAGGCCGGAGGCCATCGCGAGCAGCAGCGCGTGGTCGCCGTGGCGGGCCACCACGGACTGGACGAAGTCCTCGAACGGCTGGACGGCTTCGGCGAGTTCGGGGGGCAGCGGGTCGGGCAGTCCGCCGCTGGCCCGGGCCACCGCCTGGGCGACGGCGTCCGGGTCGACGAGGGCGGGCAGGTCCTCGCGGGCGAGCCAGGCGGCGTGCGCCCAGGGTCTCGCGGGCTCGTACTGGATCGCGGAGGCGAGCAGGCCGACGGCGGTGTCCCAGTCTCCGGCGGCGGCCTCGACGTGGGCCCGGCAGGCGACGGTGCCCAGGTAGACCTGGCCGTCCAGCGGGAACAGGTCGCGGGCGGCGGCCGGGCCTCCGGCGGCGGCGCACAACTCGGCCAGCGCCTCGTGCAGTTCGGGCAGCTGGGGGTCGGCGAGGATCGCGTCGGCCAGGTGGTCGGCGGCGTGCGGGAGGTCTCCGGAGTCGATCGCCAACCGGGCCACCGCCACCTCGCCCTCCGCCGCCAACCGCTCGTCGCCCTCGTCGTCGGCGTGCCCCATGTGGTCGTCCCCCCGCTCGCGGTGTCTGCCATGTGCGCGGACGAGGCTATCCCGCGTATCTGATGACCGGATGATCAATCTGTCGGTGTGTCGGACGAGCTGGAATTGGCCTGAATCGCGCTCACCTTCTGGGCCGGATACACCCCGAACGAGTGGTTTGGGTGCTGGTCGACGCCTTTTCCCGGAATCGGCGCACCACGATGTTCCCCGGCGCTTCGCTCCCGAAGCACCCGCCGGAGCACCCCTCGGAGCATCCCGAAGCGCCACCGAAGCACCCCCGCAGCACCCCCGCAGCACCCCCACCCCGACGACAAGCGAGAAGTGACAATGAAGCTCTCCCGCACCCTGTCCATGGCCGCCTCGGCCGCCGTCCTGAGCACCGTCGCCCTGGGCACCACCGCCCTCACCGGGCACGCCACACCGGCGGCCGCCGCCTCGTTCGTGGTCAGCGAGGCCCAGTTCAACCAGATGTTCCCGAGCCGGAACTCCTTCTACACCTACCGCGGCCTGACCGACGCCCTCAGCGCCTACCCCGGGTTCACCACCACCGGCAACGACGCCACCCGCAAGCGCGAGGCCGCGGCGTTCCTCGCCAACGTCAGCCACGAGACCGGCGGCCTGAAGTACGTCGTCGAGCAGAACACCGCCAACTACCCGCACTACTGCGACACTTCGCAGCCCTACGGCTGTCCCGCCGGCAAGAGCGCCTACTACGGGCGCGGCCCGCTCCAGATCAGCTGGAACTTCAACTACAAGGCGGCGGGCGACGCCCTGCACATCGACCTGCTGAACAACCCCTACCTGGCCGAGAAGGACCCGGCCGTCTCCTGGAAGACCGGCCTCTGGTTCTGGAACTCCCAGAAGGGCGCCGGGACGATGACCGCGCACGACGCCATCGTCAACGGCAAGGGCTTCGGCGAGACCATCCGCAGCATCAACGGCGACCTGGAGTGCAACGGCAAGAACCCGGACGAGCGCAACGACCGCATCAACCTCTACAAGAAGTTCGTCGGCGTCCTCGGCACCGACGTCGGCGGCGGCAACATCTCCTGCTGACGGGCGGCGGCTTGGGGGGGGGGGGGGGGGGGGCGAGCTCCCCTGCCAGGGAGTGGGGGGTGGGGGGGGACGGGAGGGG
>NZ_JBHVWW010000023.1:0-73947 GCF_042882025.1 Kitasatospora sp. NPDC058243 | reverse complement strand
TTGAAGAGAATTTCTTCGGCTTCCTGGGCACAGACGGGGGCGACGGCAACATCTCCTGCTGACGGGCGGCGGCTTGCGCGGGAGGTCGGCCAGTCCGACTTCCCGCGCACGGGTCGGTTGGCGGGCGCGGCCGGGGACGGCGTCAGCGCCGGACGTCATCGCCGGGCGTCATCGCCGGGCGTCGAAGCGAAGGTCCACGAAGGCCCCGACCAGTCCCCCGAGCGCGACGGCCGGCACGACCGCGTCCCCGGCACGGCCGGCCAGACCGCCCGTGACCAGCACGAACGCGACGGCGGCCAACGCGCCCGCCCAGGCCGGACCTGATCGCGGCAGCAGGGGCACGGGCCTGCCGTCCCGCCGCCGCCTGACCCACTTGACGGCGAGCAGGAGCACCGCGACCGCGACGAGTGGCGGCGCCATGACGTGCGCGGAGGTTCCCATCCTTGTCCGCCTTCCGTTCGGGCTGTCACCGACACGGTAACTGCCGTGCGGCGGGGCGGCGATGGCGCATTCCCTTTCGCCATCGCCGTTCCGCGGAACGGCCTGCGGGCAGGGCGCCGAGTACCTACGTTCGGGGACATGACGACGACCGCATCGCAGGAAGCGTTCCTGAAGGCCTTCCACGCCGAGCGCCCGGCGCTGACCTCGGACGTGCTCGGCCGCGCCAGGGCTTCGGACGGCAGGACCAGCTACCAGGTCCTGCGTGACCGCGCCGCCGGGAGCCGCCGGGTGCTCGACCTCGGTTGCGGCGACGGGCTGTTGCTCGAACTGCTCGCCGGGACCAGCGGTCGCGAGTTGGCCGGGATCGACCTGTCCCCCGAGGCGCTCGCGCTGGCCCGCCGCCGACCGGCCCTGGCGGGCGCCCGGCTGGCCGTCGGACGGGCACAGGAACTCCCTTTCGCGGACGGCGCGTTCGACGCCTGCGTCTCCCACCTCGCGCTGATGCTGATGGGCGACCTGGAACTGGTCACCGCCGAGATCGCCCGGGTGCTCGCCCCTGGGGGGCTGCTCGCGTGCGTACTCGGCGGCGGAATGGTCGGCGGCGAGGTCCATGAGCGGTTCGGCGAGCGGCTGTCCGCCGCCCTCGCCGCGCTCCCCGCGGACCGCCGCATCCCGGCGCTGGGCGACCGGCGGGCGCGGAGCCGCGACGGCCTCGCCGGGCTGCTCGGGCCGGCCGGGTTCGGGCCGGTGGGGTGGGAGACGGTCCTCATCGACCTCGGCGGCCCGGCGGAACGGGTGTGGGAGGCCGTGTCCGGCGTCTACGACGTGGGCCCGCTCGACGAGGAGGCCCGCGCCGCCCTGCACGAGGCGTTCCTCACGGAGGCCCGGGCGGCGTCGGGCCCGGCGGACGGGCACCTTCCGTACGGGTTCAGGATCCACCTCGCGACGGCGCGGCGGCGGTGAGGCCGGTCCCGTCGGGCGCCTGAATATTTCATCACGAGAAATATTCAGGTGGTCGTCGGCGTTGGCCACGGAGCCGGGTGCGGGAAGGCCCCGCACGGCTGGAGACGGGAGCGACGCCGTGCGCGTGGAGATCTGGACCGACATCAACTGCCCGTGGTGCTACATCGGCAAGGCCCGGTTCGAGCAGGCCCTGGAGCGCTTCCCCCACCGTGGGGACGTGGAGGTCGTCCACCGCTCCTTCGAGCTCGACCCGCACTCGCCGGCCGAGGCGCGACCGGTCGTCCCGCTGATCGCCGCCAAGTACGGGCTCAGCCTGGAGCAGGCCGAGGCGGCGGAGGCCCGGATCGCGGACAACGCGCACGGGGAGGGCCTGGCGTACCTCCGCGAGGGGCGCGACGCGGCGAACTCCTTCGACATGCACCGCCTGCTGCACTTCGCCAAGGACCACGGGCGGCAGGGGCAACTGCTGGACGCGCTGTACCGGGCCAACTTCGCCGACGCGCGGTCCGCCTTCGCGGAAGGACGGCTGGTGGAACTGGCCGTCGAGGCCGGGCTGGACGGCGAGGCCGCGGCGGCGGTGCTGGCCGATCCGGACGCCTACGCGGAGGCGGTGCGCGAGGACGAGGCGACGGCGGGCGCGATGGGCGCCACCGGGGTGCCGTTCTTCGTGTTCGACCGGCGGCTCGGGGTCTCGGGCGCCCAGCCGGCCGAGACGTTCACGGCAGCGCTGGAGCAGGCCTGGGAGAGCCGGGTGGCGGTGCCCCTGCTGGTCGGCGGCGGCGACGGTGGCGGCGAGGCGTGCGGGCCGGACGGGTGCGAGCTGCCGCAGCGGTGAGGTGAGGGGCGCGGGGGGGAGAGAGGGGGGGGGGGGGAGTCCTTTTCTCTTCCTTTTCCTTCCCTTTGTCGGGTGGGTGGGGGGGGGTGGTGGGGGTGGGGGGGTGGGCGGTCGGGGGGGGTGGGGTGGCCGGGGGGGGGGGGGGGGGGGGTGGGGGGAGGAATTTGGGGGGGCCCGCCTCCCTCCTCCGCCGCCTTCCCGCTCCGGGCAGGTCAGCGCTTGGGGGCGACGAGGCGGGTGCCGGCCCAGTCCGGGGCGGCGCCGATGGCCTTGGTCGAGGCGAGGCCGGCGGTCTGAGCGGCCTCGTTGACGTCGCCGGGCTCGATGTAGCCGTCCCGGCCCGACTTCGGCGTGAGCAGCCAGATCGTGCCGCCCCCTTCGAGGAGACCGATGGCGTCGACCAGGGCGTCGGTGAGGTCGCCGTCGTCCTCGCGGAACCAGAGCAGGACGGTGTCGGCCACGTCCTCGTAGTCCTCGTCGACGAGGTCCTGGCCGGTGATCGACTCGATGCCCTCGCGGAGGTCCTGGTCGACGTCGTCGTCGTAACCGATCTCCTGGACGACCTGCCCGGGCTGGAACCCGAGCCGGGCCGCCGGGTTGGTGCGCTCTGTCGTCATGCCGGTGTTCCTTTGACTTGGAGGCGCCTGTCGCCTCGCATCCGGGTAGCCAATCAGACGCGGACGGTGGTCGGCACTGAACACGCCCGGAGATTGACGGTACGTCAGATCTCGCGGCAGGAGACGATCCCGGACGAGCTGACGGCCAGCAGGAGTTGGGCGCCCCCGGCGGCATCGGCCCGGGTGATGGTGGCGCCCAGCTCGCCGGGCGGGAGGGGGAACGTGTGCGGGTGCAGGTCGGCGTCGTGCGCCACGACTGCGTCGCCCTCGACGTAGAGCAGCAGGTATTCGGCGACGTCGGGCACATCGGACACGTCGGGTCCCCTCCCCTGGGGCGGCTGGCGCTTGGCCCTGCCCACGCTAGGGGCCGCGTGGGGCACGGTCGGTGGCATTCACCCGGCACCACCCCCACGGGTGAATCCGGCGGAGGACGGGCGGGGGTTGGGGCCGGGGTTGAGGTGGGGGTTGAGGCGGGCGGGGTGGCCGGCGGCGTTGCGACCGGCGGCCTCGCGGTAGGCGATGCGCTGGACGGCGGTGACCAGGCGGTAGAGGTTGAGGGCGGCGTCGGAGTCGTCGGCGGCGAAGCCCAAGTGGAAGATGAAGGCTTCGAGTTCGCGCCAGTCGAAGTCGTCGGGGACGGGCTGGGCGACGCCGGGGGCGAGGGTGTTGAAGGCGGCGGCGACGGCGTAGTGGGTCGCGGCGAGGGCGTTGGCCAGGAGGTTGGCCAGGGGGTTGGGGCCGAAGTCGGGGTCCGGGTCCGGGTCGGGCATGTCAGGGGTCCTCCTCGTCGGGCTTTGCAACGTTGAGTGCGGTGATGACGCCCAGGACGACGGTGGCGATCGCCAGGGCGAGGAGGACGGCGAAGGCGGCGGCGATCAGAAAGCGCACGGGTCTTCGCGGTCTCGGTCGGCGGCGAGGAGGAGGGAGAGGAGGTTGAGGAGCGTGGAGGCCGGGGCGGTGTTGAAGCGGACGAGGACGCGGCCGTCGATGGTGCGGTCGATGGTGGCGGAGGGGAAGATGAGGCCGAACCTGCGGCCGCGCTCGTCGACTTCGGCGAGGAGCGTGCGGATGTGGTCGTCGGTGTAGTACCGGATCCGGGGGTCTGTCGGGAGCATCGGGCGGCGGCGGGGAAGGGGCATCAGGCGGCGTCCAACTGCAGCTCGAACCAGACGGATTTGCCCTGCTTGCGCAGGTCGGCGCCGAAGCGGTGGGCGAGGGAACGGACGAGGTGCAGGCCTCGACCGGAGAGCGCGTAGGGGTCGGCGGGGGCGCACGGCTCGGGCGGGAGGGTCGGGCTGTCGTCACAGACCGAGACGCGGAGCCTGCACTCCAGGAGGGAGAGCACGACGAGGGGCGCGAGGCTCCCGGCGTGCTTCCACGCGTTGAAGAAGAGTTCGTGGAGGGCGAGTTCGGCGTCGCAGATGGTGGGGGGCGGCCAGCCGGCGGTGGTGAGGAGGTCGCACAGTTCGGTGCGGGCGGCGGTCCAGTCGGGAGGGTTGGAAGCACGCATGAGAGACCCCGGGAGGGAGAGGGGGAGTCACTGACGATCCGTCATGTGACCGGTGCAACACTGAGAGTAGGGGAATGTCTGGCATCCATGCAATCGAACAGGCAAGGATGCATACACTGCCCTAGCTCAGCGTTGGCGAGCGGCTGGACTCATGCGGAACACTGCACCGACAAGGAGGGACTGGTAGTGGCATACAAAGGGCCGATCAGCCAGCGGCAACGGCGCTTCGGGGAAGAGTTGCAGCGCCTACGGGCGGCAGCTGGGATGTCTGCACCCGAAGCGGGGGCACTGGTGGGCATGAAGGGTCCGGCGGTGAGCCACACCGAGGCCGGTCGGATCACTCTCAACCCCGAACGCCTTGAGATCTGGCTCGACGCATACGGCTGCACAGATCCGGTCTTCCGCGCAAAGATCGCCGACATGGGCCGGAGTAATGGGAAGGGCTGGTGGACGGAGTCTGCCGACCGTCTGCCAACCTTGCTTCTTGATCTCGCGGAGGCAGAACACGACGCCGCCCTGATCGACAACTTCGAGACGTTCCACGTACCCGGGCTTCTCCAAGTACCCGCCTACATCGAGGCGATCTACGAAGATGCCGACCAGCATCGCAAGTTGGATGTCGCAGCCGAAATCGACTTCCGCAAGCAGCGACAGCGCATTCTCACAGACTTGCCACGCCGCGAGTTCCGATTCGTCATCCACGAGACAGCGTTGCGCATGCGATTCCCCGGCGACGCTGCGATGAGGGAACAGCTTGTGCATCTACTGGAGATTTCAGAGCTGCCCAACGTCAGCATCCAGGTCTTGCCGTTTACCGCTGCGCAGAAGCCGCCCTACACCAGCCAGTTCGTCTTCCTGGACCCCGGGGCTCCCGAGCTCTCCACGATCGTCGTGGATCACCCGAGCCACACCGAGTATCTTGGCGACCAACGTTCGATCGAGACCTACCGGAAGACCTTCAACCAGCTGAGTGAACTGGCCCTACCTCCTGTCAGCACAGCTCAGTCCCTGGCTACGCTTTCCTCCCGTGATTCGTGGGGCCTCATTCGACATCTTCTCTACCTGTTGCAAACCTGAAAGGCGTCCGATGTCCGACCTCCGTTGGCAAAAGTCATCGTTCAGCGGCTCCAACGAGGGCGGCAGCTGCGTTGAACTCGCCTACGGCGCCGACGACATCCTCCACCTCCGCGAATCCGACGACCCCGACGTCATCATCACCACCACCGCCCCCAAACTCCGCGCCTTCGTCCTCGGCGCCCAGGCCGGCGAGTTCGACCACCTCGCCTGAACCCCGGCGGTCAGCACACTTGGTGCTGACCGCCTCCGCCCAACTCCCTGTTCCGGGCCGCCCGCCCTGGGTTAGCGTGGACCCATGTCGAGAGACCTGCCCGCGCTACGGGCATCCCATCAGGACCGGGACCGCATCGTAGAAACGCTGCAGGTCGCCGCCGCAGACGGCCGGCTCACCCCCGAAGAACTCGAAACCCGGCTGGAAGCCGCGCTCTCGGCCCGGACGCTCGCCGAGTTGGCCGAGCTGACCACCGACCTGCCGAGCTTCGCGTCGGCCGTGGCCGTGCCGAAGGACGTGCTGGTCATCGACCAGCGCGGCGGCAAGTACACCCGGGCGGGGCGCTGGGTGGTCCCCCGGCACATCGAGTTGCGGCCGAAGCACTGCACGGTCGTCCTCGACTTCACCGAGGCGGTGATCACGGCCGACACCCTTCTGATCGACGTGTCCCTGCGGCACGGCAAGCTGCTCATCATCAGCCCGCCGGGCCTCGTCACCCTCGACACCGACGGTCTCACCCTGGTCTTCTCCAAGGTCAAGCAGCGCTCCGACAGCGGCGGCGACGCCACCAGGCCCCAGCTCCGGATCGAGCTCACCGGCACCCTCAAACACGCCTCGGTCGTCGCGCGCCCTCCCCGCCGCCGCCTCTTCGGCGCTTGAGGCAGGCCCACTCCACAGCTACACACCCTCGCCCGCTCGTCGATCCCGACGAGCGGGCGATCTCGTTACTCGGCAGACCCCCAGGCCTCAAAGAGTCCGCCATGAAGCGCCGTTGGCCAATTCCAGCCTTCCGGCACGACCACGCCGGTGACCTCCCCCCAAGCATCTCCGCTGCGCGCGAACCCCCGGCCGTCCCGCGAAGATCGGCTCCTGGAGGCACGAGGTCGTGGTCGAATCTCCCGAGCGAACCGGTTCGAACACGAGATCACGTTCCGGAACATCGCCTCCGGCGAGCAGGTCAGCTGGCTTCCGCGTCGGCAGACGACCGACCTCGCGCTCCCCGGCAATGACTTCTGGCTCATCGACGGTCAGCTACTCGTCGTCCACCACTTCAGCGGTGAGGGCGACTTCGTCGACGACGAGATCAGCACCGACCCGCAAACCATGAAGCTCTCCCACTCCGCGTTCGAGGCCGTCTGGGAACGGGCGGTCCCGCACGAGGACTTCCAGTTGCAGGGAGGCCTGTGATGTCGCAGAGCGTTCCGAAGGTCGATGAGCTGCTGAGGAACACGCAGCGCTCAGCGGTTCATCTGGAAATGCGCGACGGCTACATGCAGGGCGACCCGGCCCTCCACGCGTGGAGGGCCGGTCACCGTCCGGATCCGGACGACCGGGCTTCTTGGTGGAGGCCGTGGCTGGACGTCATCGCCGAGGCCGTGGGCCGTGGGGTGGAGATCCGCAGGGCCAGGGTCGTCTCCGAGCCGGTCGGCGAGTACATCCGGTACGAGTACGACGTCACGTTCCGGAACGTCCGGGCCGGTGAGCAGGTGCGCTGGCTGCCCAGGCGCAGCGCATCGACCATCGCACTCCCCGGAAACGACTTCTGGCTCTTCGACGACCGGATCGTCCGCTGGGGTCACTTCTCCGGCGATGGCGACTCACTCGGCGGCGAGATCTCCGAGGTCAAGTCCACCGCGAAACTGTGCTTGGACGCCTTCGAAACGGTGTGGGAGCGAGCCATCCCGCACGAGGAGTACCGGCTTCACTGATCCAGCATGGCCACTTCGCCATCTTCGAGTGCCCAGCAGGCCCGGGCGCTGATCGTCTCGGCGATCAACTCTCCCGGGTGAATCTGTGCAAGGTCGCAGATCCCGACCAGCCCGTTTTCCTACCGTGTTGCCACCGGGTCAAGCCACTCCGCGGGAGTGACCGACCCGATCGACAGAGAGGGAAAGCCATGGGTAAGCGCAGTGGCGGCAACGCCTCGGACGGCCAGGGCCCGGCGGGCGGCGGCGGCAAGTGACCAGCGAAACGCACCAGGAGGCGGGCCCCCAGGGGCTCGCCTCCGCGCTGGTGGCCGGCGGCGCGCTCTCCTCGGACTGGTTGCCCTCCTTCAACGCGGTGCCCCGCGAGCTGTTCGTCCCGGACCGCATCTGGCCGGGGATCTCGGACGGCACCCGACAGAACCCCGTGGTGTACCGGTCGCAGGAGCCCGAAGCATGGCGGAGGGCCGTCTACTCGGACGTCCCGCTGACCACGCAGTGGGACGACGGAGACCACCGGGGCGACGGGCTCGGCACGACGCCGAGTTCGTCCAGCTCCATGCCCACCATGGTGTTCTCGATGCTCCAGGACCTCGACGTGCGCCCAGGGAACAGGGCCCTGGAGGTCGGAGCCGGCACCGGGTGGAACGCGGGCCTCCTCGCCCACCGCCTGGGCAACCACAACGTGGTGACCGTCGAGTACGACCCGGACGTCGCTCGCGGCGCCCGGGAGAACCTGCACCGGGCCGGGCTCGCGCCCACCGTGGTCGAGGGCGACGGACGACAGGGCTGGTCGGACGGCGCACCCTACGACCGGATCATCGCCACCTGCTCCCTGCTGGAGATCCCTCCCGCGTGGCTGGAACAGACCGCCCCCGGCGGAATCATCGTGGCGCCCTTCGGCACCGAGTACGGCGGCGAGCAGATCGTCAGGCTGACCATGAGCGAGGACGGGACGAGCGCGAGCGGCAGGTTCACCGGGGGCTCCGCGTTCATGCGGCTGCGCCAGCAGCGCACGGACCGGCCGCCCTTCGAGGACTACCTGCGCGGCCGGGAGTGGCCGGCCGACGGGGTGCGGAGCACCACCGGCCTGTCCCCCCGGGAAACGGGCGGGTGGTTCGAGCAGTTCGTCATCGGGTCCGGCGTACCCGCCGCGTTCTGGCGGACGGAGCGCTACGACAACGGCGCGTACACACTCTGGCTCTACAGCCGCGACACCCTCTCCTGGGCCTCCGCCGACTACGAGCCGGACCGCACCGCCTACGAGGTCTACCAGTCCGGCCCGCGCAGACTCTGGGACGAAGTGGAGGCCGCGTGGCGCTGGTGGGACGGCCACGGCCGCCCCGGCTTCGACCGCTTCGGCCTGACGGTCACGGCCGGCCGCCACACGGTGTGGCTGGACGACCCGAGCAACCCGGTGCCGGTCCGAGGCTGACGGCAGAAAAATCGAAAACCCCTGCCCTGCCCGCGCGTTGGGCCCGACCAGCGGGCGGGGCTGCCCTCGGGGGCAGGGTTGCTGCCCCCGCCATCCCTACCGCTCCGGGCGTGGGCGGGGTATCCAGGACTCACCGGCCATCGACCCGAAGGGACGCCGATGAGGACCCGCGACAGTGACGACAAGGCGCACGCCCCCTCGACCAGCTCTCCCGCCTCCGCCCGGACACCAGCACCCGCGCTGCTCGGCCTCCAGGCGTCCGTCGGCAACGCCGCCGTCGTCCAACGACTCCAGCGGGCCGGCCAGGTGCAGCGCTCCGCCGCCGCCGTCCACGACGTGCTGCGCAGCGGCGGCCGCTCGCTCGACGGCGCCACCCGCGCCGACATGGAGTCCCGTCTGGGCGCCGACTTCTCGGACGTCCGGATCCACGACGACAGCGCCGCCCGGAGCTCCGCCGCCGAGATCGGCGCCCGCGCCTACACCTCCGGCAACCACGTCGTCATCGGCGACGGCGGCGGCGACCGGCACACCCTCGCCCACGAGCTGACCCACGTCCTCCAGCAGCGGCAGGGCCCCGTGGCGGGCTCCGACAACGGTTCCGGGCTGAGCGTCAGCGACCCGTCCGACCGCTTCGAGCGCGAGGCCGAGGCCAACGCCCGGCGGGTGTTGTCCGGCCCGGCCGCAGGCCGCCGAACCGCCCACGCCGCCGACCACACCGCCGCCCACGAGGACGAGGAACACGGCGGCTGAGCCGTCTCGCCCCCGCCCATCAACGGGATCGTTCATCGTTTGTCTACCGCCTTGCCCCATGGTCGTTTCCACGGGGCGCCCCGTACTTTCACGGGCGCGATATGGACGAAAGAGGTACCCGGGGATGAAGGCAGTGAAGGCAGTGAAGGCTGTGCGACGCATGGCCGTCGGGGTGGCGGCCGCGGCGCTGGCGCTGACGGGGACGATGCTGGGGGCCGGCACCGCGCAGGCGGCGTACGACCCGTCGACCCACACGCTGTGGAACGACGAGCCGCTCTACCCGGGCTGGCACGTCGACTCCGCGCGGTCCCGGCTGATCATGCAGCCCGACGGCAACCTGGTCGTCTACCGCAACTACAACACCCCGAACCCGGTGGCCGTCTGGGACTCCCGCACCAACGTGAACCACTGCGGGTACAAGGCGGTCATGCAGTCCGACGGCAACCTGGTCGTCTACTCCGCCTCCGGGGGCGTCTGCTGGTCCTCCGGCACGTACGGGCACCCGGGCGCCCGGCTGGTGGTGAAGGACCTCGGCGGCGTCGCCATCTACTGGGGTGACGGCGAGCTCCCCTTCGTCACCACGCCCACCAGCGACGTCCGCATCTGGGCGATGTCCTCGGACCTCTACTGACCCCCGCACCGGGCCGGAGCGCCGCTCAGGCGCCCCGTTCGGCGAGCCAGCGGACCAGGTCGGCGACGGACCACTGCGGGCGGGCCGCGAGGCGCGCCGCCACCGACCGCAGGAGTACGGGCAGGTAGCCGCAGAGCTCGGCGACCTCGGCGGCCGGGCCCGGCTCCCGGCGGATCCGCTCGGCGCCGACGACCCGGGCCAGCAGCTCGTACGCGTCCTGCGGCTCCAGCGGGCCCACGGCCAGCCGGGCCGCGTCGGCGGGCAGGGCGCCCGGTTCGGCGCCGGCCACGACGGCCGCGCAGCCCGCCACCGCGGGCAGCAGCGGCGCCGGGTCGGTGACGCCGTCGAGCACGACCAGCACCCGCCGCCCGGCGAGCGCGGCCCGGTAGCGCGCGCCCAGTTCGCCGACGCCGGCGTCCTCGACGGGCCGCTCCCCCAGGGCCCGCAGGAAGGCGGCCAGCACCGTGCCCGGCTCCGCCGTCTCGCCGGCCGCGTACAGCTGCCCGTCCGGGAAGGCGTCCTGGACGGTGTGCGCCAGGTGCACCGCGAGCGCGGAGGTGCCGCTGCCGGCCGGCCCGGACAGGCCGAGCACCGGCGAGGCCCCGACACCGGCACCGCCACCACCACCGTCGACATCACCGACACCGGACCGCAGGATCCGCTCGGCCTCCCGCACCTGGGCCGCCCGCCCGACCAGGTCGGGGATGTCCGGCGGCAGTTGGCAGGGCCGGGCGGGCCGGCGCGGCGGTACGGGGGCGGACGGCGCCGCGAGCTCGGCGCCCCCTCCCCGGATGCGGGCGTGCAGGTCCGCGACCGCCGGTGCCGGTTCGAGCCCCAGCTCGCGGTCCAGCCGTTCGCGCAGGGCCTCGAAGGCGGCCAGCGCCTCGGCCGTCCGCCCGCAGCGGTGCAGGGCCAGCAGGTGGAGGCGCTGCACCTCCTCGTCGCGCGGGTGTGCGGCGGCGAGCGCGTCCAGCGCGGGCAGCGCCTCGGTATGCAGGCCGAGCGCCAGGTCCAGGTCGTGCAGCACCTTGACGGCGGCGTGGTGGCCGGCGGCGAGCCGTTCGCGGGCGCGTTCGGCGAAACCGCCGGGCACGCCGTCCAGCGCGCGCCCCTCCCACAGCGCGAGCGCGCCGGCGAGCAACTCCCGGGCCCGCAGGGGGTCGTCGTAGCGCAGCGTGACGGCCTGGCTCACTCCGTCCTCGTAGCGGAACAGGTCGACGGCGGCCCGATCCACCTCCAGCCGGTAGCCACCGGCCGTGGCGACCAGCAGGCCGGGGGCCGCGAGGGCGCGGCGAAGCCGGTGCGCGTGGGTGCCGATCTGGCCGGCCGGAGCCTTGGGCCAACGGGCGTCATCCTCGCCCCACAAGCCCTCGACCAGCCGTTCAGTGGGCACGAGCTGGCCCGGGGCCAGCAGCAGGGCGGCCAGCAAGGCCCGCTGCTGCGGCCGACCGAGGTCGATCTCGTGGCCGTCGCACCGGGCCCGCAGCGGCCCCAGCACACGGAATTCGAGCCCCATGCCCCCACCCCTCGAAGCCATGAGTTTCAAGTACACAATCCGTGACAGAGCATAGGTGACCGGATCAGGGGGCGCCGCCGTCCGTACGGAAGTGGCGTGATCCGGGCACCGGACGACATTCGGGGACGGGACATGGTTGACATCGGGGCGTCCGGGCTGCGGTTCGGGCTGCTGGGGCCACTGCGCGCCTGGCACGGGGAGCGGGAGATCGAACTGGGCCGGCCGCAGCAGCGGGCCGTCCTGGCGGTGCTGCTGAGCGCCGCCGGACGGACGGTCGCGACGCCGGTGCTGGTGGAGGGGGTGTGGGGCGGGGCAGCGCCCGCCGACCCCCGCAAGGCCGTCCAGCTGGCCGTCTCCCGGCTGCGGTCGGCCTTCAAGCCGTACACCGGGCCGGATCCGCAGCGGATGCCGCTGGTGCGCGTCGGCGACGGCTACGCGCTGCGGGTGCCCGACGCGGAGGTGGACGCGGCCCGCTGGGAGGAACTGCTGGCCACGGCCGGACGGCTACGCGACGAGCAGGCCCCGCCGCAGGAGGTCCGGGAGGTCCTGCTGGCCGCGCAACGGCTGTGGGTCGGCGAACCGCTCGCCGGACTGCCCGGGCCGCACGCCGAGGCCGTCCGCTCCCGCCTCGCCGAACAGCGACTTCACGCCAAGGAGACGCGGCTGGAGCTGGACGCGGAGATCGGCGACCACACCGGCCTGACGGCCGAGGCCGCCGCCCTCGCCCTGGAACACCCCGAACGGCCCCGGCTGACCGCCGTCCTGATGCGCGCCCTCTACCAGGCGGGCCGCAAGGCCGAGGCACTCGCCGTGTACGAGGACGCCCGCCGCCGGCTGCCGCCCGGCGGGGACGGGCCCACCCGGCACCAGGACACCCGCCGCCGCCCGCCGACAACCGCCGCGCCGACGGCCGAGGACGGCCCCGCCGCACTGCACCTGCGGATCCTGCGCGAGGACCCGTCCCTGCTGCCCGCCCCCGCCGCCTCCGCCTCCGCCCGCGCCGAACCCGCCCCCGCCTGGCAGCCGCCCGACCAACTACCCGACGGCCTGGCCGACTTCACCGGCCGCACCGACGAGGTCGAGACCCTGGTGGACCGCCTCGCCGGGGCCGGCGGGCGAGCCGTCGTGGTCTCCGCCCTGGACGGCATGGGCGGGGTCGGCAAGACCACGCTCGCCGTGCACGTCGCCCGACAGGCCCACGGGCGCTTCCCCGACGGGCGGCTCTTCGCCGACCTGCGCGGCGCCGACCACACCCCGCTGGACCCGGGCGCGGTGCTCGCCGGCTTCCTGCGCGCCCTCGGCGTGGCCGCCGCCGAGATCCCGCTCGACACCGGCGAGCGCTCCGCCCTCTACCGCTCGGCACTGGCCGGGCGGCGGGTCCTCGTCGTCCTCGACAACGCCGCCACCCTCGGCCAGGTCGAACCACTCCTGCCCGGCTCGTCCGGCTGCGCCGTCCTCGTCACCAGCCGCGTCCGACTGGCCGGCCTCGCCGGGGCGCACCAGATGCGCCTGGACACCCTGCCGCCCGCCGAGGCACTGGAACTGCTGACCCGGATCATCGGCGCCGACCGCGTCGACGCCGAACCCGTGGCCGCCGACGAGATCGTGCGGGCCTGCGGACTGCTGCCGCTCGCCGTGCGCATCGTCGCCTCCCGGCTCGCCGCCGACCCCGCGCTCACCCTGGCCGCGCTCGCCGACGGACTGCGCCGGGAACACCGGCTGGCCGAACTCAGCGACGGCGAACGGACGGTGGAGGCCACCTTCGCCCTCTCCTACCACCGCCTCGACGTCGAACTCGCCCGCGCCTTCCGCCTGCTGTCCCTGCCCGACGCCCCCGACGTCCCGCTGCCCTGCGCGGCCGCGCTGCTCGGCCGCACCGAAACCGAGACCGACGAACTCCTCGAAGCACTCGTCGACCTCAACCTGCTGCACTCCCCCCGCTTCGGCCGCTACGGCTTCCACGACCTGGTCCGCGACTACGCCCGCGGCCGGCTCGCCGCCGAGGAACCCGCCACCGAACGCACCGCCGCCGCCGACCGGCTGGTCGACTACTGCCTGGCCACCGCCCGCAACGCCGACCGCGCCGCCCGCAAGGCCGACCCGGTCGAACTCAGCCTGCTCGACGCGCCCGTCCGCTCCCCCGGGAAGACGATCACGGACGGGCCCGCCGCCGTCCGCTGGATGCGCGAACAGGCCGGCGTGCACGCCGCCGCCATCGCCCTGAGCTGCGCCGACCCGGCGCTGCCGCTCGACCGGGCGGCCGAACTCGCCGACCGGATGGGCTCCGTACTCGCCGAACGCACCCAGACCCGCGACATCGCCGACCTCTCCGACCGCATCGCCCGCGAGGCCGCCGCCCGCGGCGACCACGGCCCGCTCGCCCTCGCCCGCTACGTGCGCGGCGGCATGCTCTGGCACATCAACCGCTACGCCGAGTCCGAACAGGACATCCACCAGGCCGTCGCACTCTGCCAGGACGACGACGGCGGCAACGGGGGCAGCGGCGACGGCCCGAAGGTCCGCGTCCTCGCCAAGGCCCTGCTCACCCTCGGCGGCAACGCCCGCGTCCACGGCCGCTACGCCGACGCCGCCCGACACGCCGGCCGCGCCGCCGACCTGTTCCGCCGCCTCGGCGCCGAACGCTCCGAGGGCAGCGCCCTCGGCGAGTTCGCGTTCAGCTGCGCCCAGACCGGCCGGCTGGCCGAGGCCCGGGACGCCGCCGAGCGCGGCGCCCGCCTGATGAGCGGCTCCGGCCCGGTGTCCGCCGCCACCGGCCGCTACTACCTGGCCCGGGTCCTGCGGCTGTGCGGCGACCCGGAGGCGGCACTCGCCCACGCGGTCGGCGCCCGCGACGAGTTCGCCGCCCTCCAAGTGACGGTGTTCGCAGCGGCGGCGGGCGACCTCGCCGCCCGGATCCACGCCGAGGCCGAGCGCTGGCTGCTCGCCGCCGACGCCGCCGAGGCGGCGCTGCCGCTCGCCCGCCGCACCAGCGCCGCCCTGGAGGCCGCGCTGCTGCGCACCCTGGGCACCGCGCTCACCGGCCTCGGCCGCCCCCGCCAGGCCCGCGCCTGCCTGGCGGACGCGCTGGAGGTGTACGAGCGGCTCGGGCTCGCCAAGGACGCCGAGCAGACCAGGGCCCTACTGGACGGCCTGCCGCAGCCCTGAGCGTGTCCCCGACGGCCCTCCACCCCTTGTTGATCACTTGTCTACCGCGGTCCGCGATCTTCTCTCTCGTCAGGTCGCGGACCGCACCAGTGCGGAGCCGGGGCCACTCCCACCGAAGATAGGCGCCACGCATGCCCACGCTCCCGCAGAACGGCCAGACCTGGACCCTCAAGTCCGCGAACGGAACGGTCGCCGACGTGCGCTCCAGCCAGAGCAGCCCGGGCACCCCCGTCCAGTCCTGGGGCCCCAACGGCACCACCGCCCAGGGCTGGGTCTTCTGGGCCAAGGACGGCGGCAGCTGGCTCCTGGAGACCCAGCTCACCAACGGCAAGCACGCCCCCGGCCAGGCCGTCGTCATCGACTACAACTACTCCACCGGCCAGACCTGGCTGTTCAACGAGCACGGGCAGCCCAACCAGCGCTGGGTGCTGGACGTCATCGACAACGACTGGTTCCGGGTCCGGACCGCCCGCGGCGACGAGGGCCAGCTGTTCCTCACCGCGGCCGCCCCCGGCGCCCCGCTCACCCTCACCAAGCAGGACGACAACAACCCGGCGCAGCGCTGGCAGCTCATCCCGGCCGGCGGCCAGAACGGCGGCGCCGGCGGCCAGCAGCAGCCGCAGCCCCAGCCGCAGCCCCAGCCCGGCGGCGACTTCCGCACCGAGATGCTGGCCTCCGTCAACACGGAGCGCGGCCGGGCCGGCCTCCAGCCGCTGCGGCTCGACGACCGTCTGAGCGCCGCCGCCCAGCGGCACGCCAACGACATGGCGTCCCACGACCTCACCCAGCACGACGGCACCGACGGCAGCAACCCGTGGGACCGCATCCACGCCGCCGGCTTCCAGTTCCGCTCGGCCGCCGAGAACGTCACCCCGGGCAACAGCGTGGCGGAGGCCATGCAGATGTGGATGAACAGCCCGCACCACCGCGACAACATCCTGGGCCGCGACTTCACCTCCATCGGCATCGGCTACACCCCCCGCCAGCGCGGCAACTGGGGCCGCTACGTCCAGACCTTCGCCCAGGCCTGACCTCCCCGTCCCCCCAGCAGCCACAGCAGCCACAGCAGCCACAGCAAGCAAGGAGCCACCCTCATGTCCTCGAACGCGGCGGACCTGATCCGCGTCGCCCGAGACGAGGTCGGATACCAGGAGGGCCGCAGCGGCTCGCACTGGAACAACATCCAGAAGTACTCGCCGGCCGTCCCCGGCCTGGAGTGGTCCCAGGGCGAGGCCTGGTGCGCGACCTTCGTCGCCTGGTGCGCCCGGCAGTCCGGCAACGCCGGGCTGTTCCCGGTGACGGCCTCCTGCGCCGAGGGCGTCGCCTGGTTCAGGGACCGCGACCGCTTCACCGACTACCCGGTGATCGGCGGCCAGGTGTTCTACGGCCCCGGCGGCGGCAGCCACACCGGCATCTGCGTCGCCTACACCAGCTCCACCATCACCACCGTCGAGGGCAACACCAACGACGACGGCAGCTCCGAGGGCGACGGCGTCTACCTCAAGACCCGTGACCGCAAGTCGAGTTGGGTGTACGGGTACGGCGTCCCGGACTTCGCCGACGGCGTCATCCTCGCCGACCCGCAGTGGCGGGACCGCCAGGGGGCGGTCTACTTCGGACAGGAGGCCTCCGCCGCCGACCAGCCGAACGACGGCGCCCGGCCCCAGGCCGACAGCGGCGGGGACGGAGGCGGGAGCGAGGGCGGCTACGAGCCCTTCCCCGGCGCCGACTTCTTCCAGGACGGCCAGAAGAGCGACGTCATCACCCGGATGGGAGAGCGCCTGGTCGCCGAGGGCTGCTCCGCCTACGCCGAGGGCCCCGGCCCCGAGTGGTCCGGGGCGGACCTCGAATCCTTCCGCAACTGGCAGCACAAGCTGGGCGACTCCGGCAGCGACGCCGACGGAATCCCCGGCCCCAAGCAGTGGGACGCCCTCCAGGTCCCGCGCGGCTGACGCCGCACCTCCACCACACCCGGATCCACCACACCCAGACTCCACACCCAGAAGGAGAACCCGATGAAACCCGTCACCCGCACCCGCAGGTTCCTCGCCGGGCTCGGCGCCGTCGCGGCCGTCGCGGGGGCGGCCGTGGTCACCGCCCCGGCCGCGCACGCCGCCGGCTGCGAGCTGGCGCCGAACCTGCAGACCGTCACCTCCGTCTACAACGGCGCCACCGGCGTCCTGGACCTGCCGGCCAACACGGAGGTCAACGGCCAGCGGATCGGCGTCTACCAGGGCAACCAGAGCGCCGCGCAGACCTGGTCGTTCTGGGGCTACTGCGACGGCACCACCGCCATCTCGCACGGCTCGGCCGGCAAGGTCGTCGACCTCGACACCGGCTCGGGCGCCGTCCAGCTCTGGGACACCCCCGGCGGCTGGGACGGCCTCAACCGCCCGGCCGGCGACTGGCTGCCGGCCAACCAGAAGTGGATCCGCACCAGCGAGGACCGCGGCTGGTACCTGATCCAGAACGTGGCCACCGGCCAGTGCCTCAAGTCCAACGGCGTCGCCCAGCTCACCTCGGTGACGTCCTGCAACGGCAACGACCCGGCCCAGCGCTGGAAGATCGGCTGACGGCTCACCGAGAGGGGTCCGACGGTTCCCGCCGGGGGCGCGAACCGTCGGACCCACCCCGTCCCCGGTCCGTTCGTCGGCCTCGGCGAGCGGGCCGGTCCGCGCCCACCACCCCCCTCCCGAGCCACCCCTGGGCCGGCGGAGGGGTTCGTGGGCGAGCCGGTCCTCGACCTGCTCGCCCACGAGTGGGCCCCGTGACACGCCGCCGGACCCCTCCCCGGCGGCGTGTCACGGTCAGGCTTCCGCCGTCACCGTGCCGCGGGCGTCTCACGCTCCGGCGCCCGCTGTCACCGCGCCACCGGCACCCGCGCCGTCACCGCACCGCGGGCACCCGGTGGATCCGCAGGAAGGCGTCGACACCGAGCGCCGCGATCCGGGCGAGCTCCTCGTCCGCCACCGGCAGGGCGCCCCAGAACGAGCGCTCGGCGACGCCGTGGAAGGTCAGCAGCGTGAACTGCTCGGCGGTCTGCGGGGCGTCGTCGACGACCAGCAGGCCTCGGTCCGCGATCGCCTCGAACCGCTGCGCGAGGTCGCGCTGCGAGGCGATCGGGCCGGCCTCCAGCCACGCCTCCAGGACGTCGGCCGGGATGTTGGCGACCTCGGCGCGGATGGCCCGGCCGAGCGCGCCGCGATCCCCGGCCGAGAGGACGGCCCGGGCCCGTTCGACCGCGAAGTCGGTGAGGTCCTGGCGCAGGTCCACCACCCGGTCGAGGTGCTTGTCCATCAACTCGCGTATGAACTCGGTAAGTTCGGCCGAGTTCTGGAGTGCGACGGAGAGGAAGAGGGTCTCCTTGTCGGCGAAGTGGTTGTAGACCGTGCGCTTGGACACCCCGGCCTCCGCCGCGATCGCGTCCATGCTGGCCCGGACGTAGCCCTCGCGCCCGAACACCGCCGTCGCGGCCCGCGTGATCGCCTTGCGCTTCTCCGGCCGTCCCGCTCCGCCCGTCGCCGCCACGGCGTCACTCCTCATCTACCGGGGCTCTCGAAAACTGCCCGGTGTAGTGTCTCCCGAGCCCGCCTGAGCCGGGTTGCCATCGAACAAGGGTGCTCTATGCTGCCTACAACCTCTACACCCGTGTAGAGGGAATTCAACAGCACGCCTGCCCCCGACCGGAAAACGGAAGCCGAGCGCGGGAACCGGCCGGCCGAACAGCAGCGTCCAGAAGTGGCAGCGCACAACGGCTCATCACACGAGGACCGGGCGCAGGCGCCACAGGGGCGCAGAGCACGGGAACACCGGGGGTGAGTGCGTGGCGGGGCGGCGAGGACGGACGTCCAACCAAGAGGCACGCGGGCGAACGCCCGGCCAGGAGACGCAGGCGCGGACGACCGACCAACGGACGGCCGGCCAGCGGACGGCCGACCGGCGGACGACCGGCCAGCAGGCACCGGGGCGGACGACCGACCAACGGACACCGGGGCGCACCTCCGACCAGGGAGCCCGCCGGCGGGCGAACAAGGCCCCCGCCCACCCCCGCCCCTTCCCCGGCGGAGCGGCCCTGCCCGCGGCCCTGGCCGTGGGGCTGCCGGCGGCAGGCGCCGGGATCGACGAGCTCTCCGGCCCCGGCATGGGGACGGCCTTCCTGGTGGGCGCCGTGCTCGGCACCGGCCTGGCGGCCGCACTCAGCAGCCGCAACGGCTGGTGGTGGGTCCTCGCCGCCTCCCCGCTGCTGGTCCTGGGGGTGACGGCCGGCGCGGAACTGCTGGCCAACGGCGACGCCTACCAGGGCAAGAACCTGGCCACCGGCTCCGCGAAGTGGGTGGTCCACGACTTTCCCGTGATGGCCGCGGCCGTCGCAACGGCCGCCCTGGTGATCGTGGTCCGGCTGGTCCGGGACCGGAGGAGGGACCATGGCTGAGAACCCGCAGACCCGGGACGGCGGCCGCACCGCCGCGCCCCCGACCCGCCGCACCTCCCCCCTGCTGATCGCGGGCCGGACGCTGGCCTGCTCGGTCGCCCTGGCGGTGTTCGCCGCCAGCGGGGTGGTCTGGTACGAGGTGACGTCCCTCACCGACGGGATGACCACCTCCAACGCCATCGCCGAGACCAAGAAGAACGCGCCCAAGCACCTCGACAACTCGGTCAACATCCTGCTGATCGGCCTCGACAGCCGCAAGAACATGGACGGGACGGACCTGCCGCCGGAGTTCGTCCAGGACGAACTGCACGCCGGCCACAGCTCCGACATCGGCGGCTACAACACCAACTCCCTGATCCTGCTGCACATCCCCGCCGGCGGCGGCAAGGCGCAGGCCGTCTCCATCCCCCGTGACGACTACGTCATGACCTACACCGGGGACGGCAAGCAGGCCGGCATGCGCAAGATCAAGGAGGCCTACGGCGAGGCCAAGGAGAAGGCCACCCCGGCCCTCCAGGCGAAGGGGCTCAAGGGCGCGGACCTGGAGAAGGCCGGCCGCGACGCCGGCCGGGCGGCCACCATCCAGACCGTGCAGAAGTTCCTCGACCAGCCCGTCGACCACATAGCCGAGGTCAACCTGATGGGCTTCTACGACATCGCCAAGGCCGTCGAACCGATCGAGGTCTGCCTCACCCACGACACCAAGGACCCGGCCATGGAGGGCCAGGGCTCCGGCGCCGACTTCCACAAGGGCATCAACAAGCTCAACGCCTCCCAGGCGCTCTCCTTCGTCCGCCAGCGCCACAACCTGGACGGCCCGGACGGCAACAGCGGCGACTTCGCCCGCACCCACCGCCAGCAGGCCTTCATCTCCTCCGTCGTGCACAAGCTCAAGCAGGACGGCGTCATCAGCGACCTCGGCAAGCTGCAGCAGCTGTTCGGCGTGGTGCAGAAGGACCTGGTCATCGACAACGAGTGGAACGTCCTCGACTTCGCCCAGCAGGCCCCCAACCTCACCGGCGGCAACGTCGAGTTCAACACCCTGACCTTCGACGGCTTCGGCACCCGCAACGGCCAGGACGTCAACCTCGTCACCCCCGCGAAGCTCCAGAAGGTCGTCAAGCAGATCTTCGGCTACGCCGACTCCGCCCCGGCCGCCCCCGACGCGGCGGGCGACACGCCCACCCCGGCGGCCTCCTCCGCGCCGGCCACGACCGCACCGCCCACCACCAAGGCCGCCGCCCCCACCACCGTGGACGTCTTCAACGCCTCCACGGCCGCCGGGGTCTCCTCCACCGCCGAGTCCAAGGCCCTGGTCGCGATGGGCTTCAAGGCGGGCAGGACCGGCAGCGCCGCCGCGAAGCCCAAGACCACCGCCGTGGCCTACGGCAAGGGCGCCAAGGAGGCGGCCGACCAGATCGCCGCCCGCTACGGCGTCACCGCCACGGAGTCCGCGTCGGCCCCCGCCGACCGGGTGGTCGTCACCCTCGGCACCGGCTTCACCGGCGCGACCGACGACAAGACCGGCGCCGCAGCGCCGGGCGGCGGCGCGACCGGCTCCCCGTCCGACCCGGCGGCCAACCTGCCCGTGCAGGGCCCGTCGGTCGACGCCCAGAGCGACGGCGGCATCCCCTGCGTCTTCTGACACCCCGCACCTGACGCACCGCACCGAGCCGTAGGGAGGCTCCCACCCGGGAGCCTCCCTACGGCTTTTCCCCGTGCCTTCCCCCGCGTCCGGGCCCAGGGCGCACACCCCTCGCCCAATTCTCCGTACTATGTATAGTGTACTGCGTACGGGATAACCGCGCGCTCGCGCCGACGAGAGGGCTCCGCCATGCAGATCACCACCACCACCCTCGCCCTGACCGTCGAGGACGTCACCGCCTCCGCCGCCTTCCTCCAGCGGCACTTCGGCTACACCGAGGAGATGTCGGCCGACGGCTTCGTCTCGCTCCAGCACCCCGGCGGCGGGGTCGACGTCGTCTGCCTGCGGCGCGGCCTGGAGGTACTGCCCGAGGGCCGGCGCGACCGGACCGCGACCGGCGTCATCCTGGCGTTCGTCGTCGAGGACCTCGCCGGCGAGGAGCGGCGGCTGCGCGGCGAAGGGGTCGAGATCACCCTGCCGCTGCGCGAGGAGCCGTGGGGCGAGAAGCTGTTCCAGGTCACCGACCCGAACGGGGTCGTGATCGAACTGGTCGAGTGGGCCAAGCAGTAACCACGCGCCCGAGCAGTGACCGCCCACCCGAGCGGTAACCGCGCGCCCGAAGCGACGGCGCCCCCTCGGCCGATGGCCGAGGGGGCGCCGCGGCGACCGGACCAGGCCGGACCGGACCGGACCGGTCAGTCCACCGTCCAGGTGTCGCCGCCCGCCAGCAGCGCGGCCAGGTCGCCCGGCCCGCGATCGGCCTGCGCGGCCGCCAACTGGCCCGCCATCAGCTCGTCGTAGACAGGCCGCCGCACATCGCGCAGGACACCGATCGGGGTGTGGTGCAGGGTGTCGGCGTCGGCGATCCGGGACAGCGCGAAGGCCGCCGTCGGGTTGGCCGCGTGCGCGTCGTGGACCAGCACCCGCGCCTCGTTGTCCGCCGTCACCGGGGCGGTGAACAGCTCTCCGTCCGGGCCGCGGAACACGCCGCCGGCCAGGTCCGCGCCGAAGCGGATCGGCTGCCCGTGCTCCAGCCGGATCAGCGCCTCGTCCCGGGTACCGGGCTGCTTCAAGGCCTCGAACGCACCGTCGTTGAAGATGTTGCAGTTCTGGTAGATCTCCACCAGCGCGGTGCCCTCGTGCGCGGCCGCCGCCCGCAGCACCGACTGCAGGTGCTGGCGGTCCGAGTCGATCGTCCGGGCGACGAAGGAGGCCTCGGCGCCGATCGCCAGCGAGAGCGGGTTGAACGGCGCGTCCAGCGAGCCCATCGGCGTCGACTTGGTGATCTTGCCCAGCTCGCTGGTCGGCGAGTACTGGCCCTTGGTCAGGCCGTAGATCCGGTTGTTGAACAGCAGGATCTTCAGATTGACGTTGCGCCGCAACGCGTGGATCAGGTGGTTGCCGCCGATGGACAGCGCGTCACCGTCCCCGGTCACCACCCACACGCTCAGGTCCTGCCGCGCGGACGCCAGCCCGGTCGCGATCGCCGGCGCGCGCCCGTGGATCGAGTGCACCCCGTAGGTGTTCATGTAGTACGGGAAGCGCGAGGAACAGCCGATCCCGGAGACGAACACGGTGTTCTCGCGCTTGATGCCGAGCTCCGGCATGAAGCCCTGCACCGCCGCCAGGACGGCGTAGTCCCCGCAGCCGGGGCACCAGCGCACCTCCTGGTCGGTCTTGAAGTCCCGTGCGCTCTGCGGCTCTTCGGCCTTGGGCACCAGGCGCAGGGAGGGGAAGCCGTTCTCGCTCATCGGTGGTCCTCCTCGTCCAGGGTGCCGATCGCCGCCGACAGCACGTCCGCCAACTGTGCCGCCTTGAACGGCAGTCCACGCACCTGGTTGTAGGACTCCGCGTCCACCAGGTACTTCGCCCGCAGCAGCAGCGCGAGCTGGCCGAGGTTCATCTCCGGCACGATGACCTTCTCGTAACTCCTGAGCACCGCGCCCAGGTTGGCCGGGAAGGGGTTCAGGTGGCGCAGGTGCGCCTGGGCGACCTCCCCGCCGTCCGCCCGCACCCGCCGCACGGCCGCGGTGATCGGCCCGTACGTCGAACCCCAGCCGAGCACCAGCACCCGCGCCTCGCCGCTCGGGTCGTCGACCTCCACGTCGGGGACGGCGATCCCGTCGATCTTCGCCTGCCGGGTGCGGACCATGAAGTCGTGGTTCGCCGGGTCGTAGGAGATGTTCCCCGTCCCGTCCTGCTTCTCGATCCCGCCGATCCGGTGCTCCAGCCCCGGCGTACCGGGCAGCGCCCACGGCCTGGCCAGGGTCTTCGGATCCCGCAGGTAGGGCCAGAACGAGCCGTCCTCGCGGTTCGGACCGGTCGCAAAGTCCGGGCTGATCAGCGGGAGTTCGTCCACCTCCGGGATCCGCCACGGCTCCGAGCCGTTCGCCAGGTAGCCGTCCGAGAGCAGGAACACCGGCGTCCGGTACGTCACCGCGATCCGCGCCGCCTCCAGCGCCGCGTCGAAGCACTCGGCCGGCGTCGCCGGGGCGACGATCGGCACCGGCGCCTCGCCGTTGCGCCCGAACATCGCCTGCAGCAGGTCCGCCTGCTCCGTCTTGGTCGGCAGGCCGGTGGAGGGGCCGCCGCGCTGGATGTCCACGACCAGCAGCGGCAGTTCCAGCGACACCGCCAGGCCGATCGTCTCGCTCTTCAGCGCCACCCCGGGGCCCGAGGTCGTCGTCACGCCGAGCGCGCCGCCGAAGGACGCGCCGAGCGCGGCGCCGATCCCGGCGATCTCGTCCTCGGCCTGGAAGGTGCGGACCCCGAAGTTCTTGTGCCGGCTCAGCTCGTGCAGGATGTCCGAGGCCGGCGTGATCGGGTACGAGCCCAGGTACAGCGGCAGCCCGGAGCGCTGCGCGGCGGCGATCAGGCCGTAGGAGAGCGCCAGGTTCCCCGAGATGTTGCGGTAGCGCCCGGCCGGGAGCTTGGCCGGCGGCACCTCGTAGGAGACCGCGAAGGTCTCCGTGGTCTCGCCGAAGTTCCAACCCGCCTTGAACGCGCTGATGTTCGCCTCGGCGATCTGCGGCTTCTTCGCGAACTTGCTGCGCAGGAAGGTCTCCGTCCCGCGGGTGGGGCGGTGGTACATCCAGGACAGCAGCCCCAGCGCGAACATGTTCTTGGCCCGCTCGGCGTCCTTGCGCGCCAGCCCGCTGTCCTTCAACGCCTCCAGGGTCAGCGTCGTCAGCGGCACCTTGTGCAGGTGGTAGCCCTCCAGCGAGCCGTCGGCCAGCGGATCCGCCGCGTAACCGACCTTCGCCAGCGCGCGCTTGGTGAACTCGTCCGTGTTGACGATGATCTGCGCGCCGCGCGGCAGGTCCTCCAGGTTCGCCTTCAGCGCCGCCGGGTTCATCGCCACCAGCACGTTCGGCGCGTCCCCCGGGGTGAGGATGTCGTGGTCCGCGAAGTGCAGTTGGAAGCTCGACACGCCCGGCAGCGTCCCGGCGGGCGCCCGGATCTCGGCCGGGAAGTTCGGCAGCGTGGAGAGGTCGTTGCCGAACGACGCCGTCTCCGAGGTGAACCGGTCACCGGTGAGCTGCATGCCGTCACCCGAGTCGCCGGCGAAACGGATGATCACCCGGTCGAGTCGGCGAATCGGCTTGCTGTTCCTCGGCGGCGAACCTCCCGGGGCCGTTGGATCGGCGGGCACGGCCGCACCGGGGCGTCCGTCACCACTGCCGGAACGACCACCGTCGCCGTCCGAGCCGTCCACTGCCTCTGACTGATCGACCTGACTGGTCACTGCCGCGGACCTCCTCGAGGGCACACCACCGCGGGCGCGGCCCCGTGCCCCGTCCGCTTGGTGCACCTCCCGCATCCTATGCGCGGGCACTTGATCCCGGACGGAACTCCCACGTGCGGCGGGAAAACACCGGCCCGCGCCCGAACCGCACACGGGGTACAACGTCCGACCGCCGGAGATCATTCCGCGTCCGACGGCCGCTCCCCCGGCCCCCTGCCCCCGAGCTGCCCGGCCGCCCGGCCGGCTACGAGTTGAGGTAGGTGAGCACCGCCAGCACCCGGCGGTGGTCCTCCGGGCTCTGCGCCAGGCCCAGCTTCAGGAAGATGTTGCTGACGTGCTTCTCCACCGCGCCGTCCGAGACCACCAGCTGCTTGGCCACCGCGCTGTTGGTGCGGCCCTCCGCCATCAGCCCGAGCACCTCCCGCTCGCGCGGGGTGAGGTTGGCCAGCACATCGCCCTTGCGGCTGCGGCTGAGGAGTTGCTGCACCACCTCCGGGTCCAGCGCGGTGCCGCCGTCGGCGACCCGGACCACCGCGTCCGCGAACTCGCGCACCTCCGCGACCCGGTCCTTCAGCAGGTAGCCGACGCCCCGGGTCGAACCCGCCAGCAGCTCGGAGGCGTACCGCTCCTCCACGAACTGCGACAGCACCAGCACGTTCAGCTCCGGGTAGCGGCCGCGCAGCTCGACGCAGGCGCGCAGGCCCTCGTCGGTGTGGCTCGGCGGCATCCGCACGTCGGAGACCACGACGTCCGGCAGCTGCCCGGCCGCGGCCAGGTCGTGGATGGTCTTCACCAGCGCGGCGCCGTCCCCGACACCCGCCACGACCTCCAGGCCCCGGTCGGTGAGCAGCCGGGTCAGCCCCTCCCGCAGCAGTACGGAGTCCTCGGCTATGACGACACGGCGCATGGTGACCTTCCCGGCAGGGCTGAGCTGACAGAGGCCAGTCTCCCCCATCCGGGCAACCACCCGACCCGCCGTCCGCGGATCCGCCGGCCGGGGGCCGCCGCCCGCCGCGCCCCGGTCACATGGTCCGGATCGCCACCGCGTCGCAGAGCCCCTCCAGGGCCGCCTTCGCCGCGCAGTCCGGCAGCGGGGCGAGCAGCGCCCGGGCGTCCTCGGCCTGGCGCAGCGTCTCCCGGCGGGCGCGCTCCAGCGCGGGGTGGCGGCGCAGCAGCCGCAGCGCCTCGGCGTGCAGCTCGTCGTCGGCGAGGTCCAGGGTGAGCAGTTCGCGCAGCCGGGTGTCGGCCGGGTCGGCGGGGTCGGCCGGCATCTGCTCCAGCAGCAGGGTCGGCAGGGTCGGCACGCCCTCGCGCAGGTCGGTGCCGGGCGTCTTGCCGGACTCCTGGCCGTCGCTGGCGATGTCCAGCACGTCGTCGGCCAGCTGGAAGGCGATGCCGATCCGCTCGCCGAACTCGCTGAGGGTGTCCACCATCCACGACTCGGCGCCGGCCATCAGTGCTCCTATCCGGCAGGAGACCGCGATCAGCGAACCGGTCTTGCCGGCCAGCACGTCGAGGTAGTGCAGCAGCGGGTCGCCGTCCGGGCCGGGGCCGCGGGTCTCCAGGATCTGCCCGGTGACCAGCCGCTCGAAGGCGTCGGCCTGCATCCGCACCGCCTCGGGGCCGAGGTCGGCGAGCACCTGGGAGGCGCGGGAGAACAGGAAGTCGCCGGTGAGGATGGCCACCGAGTTGTCCCAGCGGGAGTTGGCGCTGGGGGCGCCGCGGCGCACCGGGGCCTCGTCCATGACGTCGTCGTGGTACAGGGTCGCCAGGTGGGTGAGCTCGACGACGACGGCGGCCGGCACCACCCCGGGCGCCCCCGGGTCGCCGAACTGCGCCGCCAGCAGCAGCAGCAGCGGGCGGAAGCGCTTGCCGCCGGCCTCGATGAGGTGACTGGCGGTGATGGTGATGAACGGGACGTCGCTCTTGACGGCCTCGGCGAGAGCCGTCTCCACCGCGTCCAGTCCGGCCTGAACGTCCCGGGTCAGGTCGCGGTCCTGCACGCTGAGCCCGAAGGGTCCCACGACGGTCACGAAGACCACTCCTCTGTCCCTGGTCGATCTAGCGGCCTGGTCCCTGAGTGCCGCCGCTGGCCATACAGGCAGGGTATCCGGTCACGAGTGGATCACTGCACGGGCGTGCGGATCCTGTCATGATCGGGCCGGATGCCCTGGTCAGGGCGGCTGTGGGGGCAGTACTGCGGTGGGGGCGAATTCAGCTGGAAAACACGGGCCGGAGCCCCTCCGCCGACAGGCCGGCGGCAAACACGCGTCCGGACCGCGCGCCGAGGGCGCGGCCCGGACGGGCCCGGGGCGGCGGCGCCGCCCCGGCGGCGGTCAGCGGACGAACAGCGCGGCCTTCGACGCCAGGTCCAGGAAGTACTGCGGCAACAGGCCGAGACCCAGCGTGACCAGCACCCCCACCCCGATCGCGGTCGCCGTGAAGGCACTCGGGATCGCCACCGTCGGGCCGCCCGGCTTCGGGTCGGAGAAGAACATCAGCACGATGACCCGGATGTAGAAGAACGCGGCCACCGCCGAGCTCAGCACACCCACGATCACCAGCGGCGTCGCCCCGCCGGCCGCCGCCGCCTGGAACACCGCGAACTTCCCGGTGAACCCGGAGGTCAGCGGGATCCCGGCGAAGGCCAGCAGGAACAGCGCGAACACCGCCGCCACCAGCGGCGAGCGCCGGCCCAGCCCGGCCCAGCTGGACAGGTGGGTCGCCTCGCCCTTGGAGTCGCGCACCAGGGTGACCACGGCGAACGCGCCGAGCGTCACGAAGGAGTACGACAGCAGGTAGAACAGCACCGAGGACAGGCCCTGCTTGTTGGTGGCGATCACGCCCGTGAGGATGAACCCGGCGTGCGCGATCGAGGAGTACGCCAACAGCCGCTTGACGTCCTGCTGGGTGACCGCCAGCACCGCGCCCACCACCATGGTGAGGATCGCCACCCCCCACAGCACCGGCCGCCAGTCCAGCCGCAGGCCCGGGAAGGCCACGTAGAACAGCCGCAGGAACGCCCCGAAGGCCGCGACCTTCGTCGCCGCCGCCATGAAGCCGGTCACCGGGGTCGGCGCGCCCTGGTACACGTCCGGGGTCCAGGAGTGGAACGGCACCGCGCCGACCTTGAACAGCAGGCCGACCGCGAGCATCGCCAGGCCGATCAGCAGCAGCGCGTCACTCTGGGTGCTGCTCAGCTGCGCCGGGGTGGTCATCGCCTTGCCGGAGATCACGTCCGAGATGTCGCCGAGCTTCACGCTGCCCGCGTAGCCGTACAGCAGCGCGGTGCCGAACAGGAAGAACGCCGAGGCGAAGGCACCCAGCAGGAAGTACTTGACGGCCGCCTCCTGGGAGAGCAGCCGGCGGCGCCGGGCCAGCGCGCAGAGCAGGTACAGCGGGAGGGAGAAGACCTCCAGCGCCACGAACATCGTCAGCAGGTCGTTGGCCGCGGGGAACAGCAGCATCCCGCCGACCGCGAACATGGTGAGCGGGAAGACCTCGCTGGTGGCGAAGCCGGCCCGGACCGCGGCCCGCTCCTGCTCGCCGCCGGGGGTGGCGGCGGCCTGGGCCGCGAAGGCGTCGGCGGGCAGGCCGCCCGCCTTGGGCTCCAGCTTCCGTTCGGCGTAGGTGAGCACCGCGACGACGGCGACCAGCAGGATCACGCCTTGCAGGAACAGCGCCGGGCCGTCCAGCGCGACCGACTCCATGGCCAGCAGGTCGACCCGGGTGGAGCCGAAGCCCTCGGAGGCCAGCACCACCACGGCGACGAAGGAGCCGATCAGCCCGGCCAGTGCGAGCGACACCTGCGTCCAGTGCCGGTACCGGCGGGGCACGAAGGCCTCCACCAGGATGCCGGCCACGGCGGCGCCGAACACCACCAGCATCGGGGAGAGCTGGCCGTACTCCAGGTGCGGCGCCGGGATGCTGGCGGTGTTGCCGCCGGCGGCGGCGAGCATGCCGGTGGTGCTCACTTCTGCTCACCTCCTGAGGTGGCGGCGACCGGGTGGGCCGGCGCCGGGTCGGTCTCGTGGACCTGCGAGAGCGTCGCGTTCACCGAGGGGTTGACCAGGTCGGTGAGCGGCTTGGGGTAGACGCCGAGCAGGATGGTCAGCGCCACCAGCGGGGCGACCACGGCCAGTTCGCGGACCTTGAGGTCGGGCATCCCGCCGACGCCGGCCTTCACCGGTCCGGTCATGGTGCGCTGGTACAGCAGCAGGGCGTACAGCGCGGCCAGCACGATGCCGAAGGTCGCCACGATGCCGATCGCCGGGTAGCGGGTGAACGTGCCCACCAGCACCAGGAACTCACTGACGAACGGGGCCAGCCCGGGCAGCGACAGGGTCGCCAGACCGCCGACCAGGAACGTCCCGGCGAGCACCGGCGCGACCTTCTGCACCCCGCCGTAGTCGGCGATCAGCCGCGAACCGCGACGGGAGATCAGGAAGCCCGCCACCAGCATCCACGCGGCGGTGGAGATGCCGTGGTTGACCATGTAGAGGGTGGCGCCGCTCTGGCCCTGGCTGGTCAGCGCGAAGATGCCCATGATGATGAAGCCGAAGTGCGAGATCGACGCGTAGGCGACCAGCCGCTTGATGTCCTTCTGGCCGACCGCCAGCAGCGCGCCGTAGATGATCCCGATCACCGACAGGACCAGGATCGCCGGGGCGAAGGTCTTCGAGGCGTGCGGGAACAGCCCGAGGCAGAAACGCAGCATCGCGAAGGTGCCGACCTTGTCCACCACGGCGGTGATCAGCACGGCGGTGCCGGCGGTGGCCTCGCCCATCGCGTTCGGCAGCCAGGTGTGCAGCGGCCACAGCGGGGCCTTCACCGCGAAGGCGAAGAAGAAGCCCAGGAACAGCGCCTTCTCGGCGGTGCCGGACAGCTGCAGCTTGCCGTCGGCGATCGCCGAGGTGAGGGTCTGGAGGTCGAAGGTGCCGAAGCCCTGGTCCTGCGCGATCACGTACAGGCCGATCACGGCGGCCAGCATCACCAGGCCGCCGAGCAGGTTGTAGAGCAGGAACTTCACGGCCGCGTACGAGCGCTGGCGCGCCGCGTCGGGGCCGCCGGCCCGGTCCCCGAAGCCGCCGATCAGGAAGTACATCGGGATCAGCATGGCTTCGAAGAACACGTAGAAGAGGAAGACGTCGGTGGCGTAGAAGGAGACGACCACCATCGCCTCCACCGCCAGGATCAGGGCGAAGAAGCCCTGGGTGCGGCGCCTGCCCTCAAAAGTGTCGGGGGCGAAGGTGCCGTCGGGGCCGGCCGGCCCCGGGTCGGCGTCGTGCCAGGAGGCCAGCATCACCACCGGCACCAGGACGGCGGTGAGCAGGGCGAGGACGGCGCCGATGCCGTCCACGCCGAGCGAGAAGGTGATGCCGAAGGAGCGGATCCAGCTGTACGACTCGGTCAGCTGGTAGCGGGCGCCGTGCGGGTCGAAGCGGGTCGCCACCACGGCGGCCAGCACCAGGGTGACGACCGAGACGCCCAGGGCGACGGCCTTGGTGGTCGAGCGGCGGCGCTCGGTCGACCCGGCGGGCAGCGCGGCGGTCAGCACCGCGCCGGCCGCCGGGACGGCACAGGTGGCGGTCAGCAACGCGCTCATGGCCGCACCCCCCACGTGGAATCTGCGCGAGTCATCAGACGGACCTCATCAGGAGAGTCGTGGCGACCAGCACCAGCGTGCCGCCGAACATGGAGAGCGCGTACGAGCGGACGAAGCCGTTCTGGATCCGCCGCAGCCGACTGGACACCCCGCCGATGGTGGCGGCCAGGCCGTTGACGAAGCCGTCCAGGCCGCGGCTGTCGAAGTAGACCAGCGTCGCGGTGAGCGCCGAGCCCGGGCGGACCAGGACGGCGTGGTTGAAGTCGTCCTGGAGCAGGTCGCGGCGGGCGGCCCGGGTGAGCGGGGAGCCGACCGGCGCCACCACGGGGACGGCGGAGCGCCCGTACATCAGGTACGAGACGAGGACGCCGGCCAGCATGCAGGCCGTGGTGAGCACGGTGACCACCAGCGGGGCGAGCGGCGAGTTGCCCTCGGAGTGTCCGGTGACGGGCTCCAGCCAGGTCAGGAACGAGTCGTTGAAGGCGAACAGCCCGCCCGCGAAGACCGAGCCGAAGGCCAGCAGGACCATCGGGATGGTCATGGTCTTCGGCGACTCGTGCGGGTGCGGGGCGTCGCCGTCGGCGTCCGGCTGCCAGCGCTTCTCTCCGAAGAAGGTCAGCAGCATCACCCGGGTCATGTAGAACGCGGTGACGGCGGCGCCGGTCAGCGCGCACAGGCCGAGGATCCAGCCCTCGGTGCCGCCCTTGGCGAAGGCCGCCTCGATGATCTTGTCCTTGGAGAAGAAGCCGGACAGACCGGGGAAGCCGATGATCGCCAGGTAGCCGAGGCCGAAGGTGACGAAGGTGACCGGCATGAACTTGCGCAGGCCGCCGTAGTGACGCATGTTCACCTCGTCGTTCATGCCGTGCATGACCGACCCGGCGCCGAGGAACAGCCCGGCCTTGAAGAAGCCGTGCGTCACCAGGTGCATGATCGCGAAGGCGTAGCCGATCGGGCCGAGCCCGGCCGCCAGCACCATGTAGCCGATCTGCGACATCGTCGACCCGGCCAGCGCCTTCTTGATGTCGTCCTTCGCGCAACCGACGATCGCACCGAACAGCAGCGTGACCGCGCCGACCACCACCACGGCGGTCTGCGCGTCCGGCGCCAGGTCGAAGATCGCCGACGAGCGGGTGATCAGGTAGACGCCGGCGGTCACCATGGTGGCCGCGTGGATCAGCGCCGACACCGGGGTCGGGCCCTCCATCGCGTCGCCCAGCCAGGACTGCAGCGGCACCTGCGCCGACTTGCCGCAGGCCGCCAGCAGCAGCATCAGGCCGATCGCCGTCAGCTTGCCCTCGCTCGCCTGCGCCGCCCCACCGGCCCCTCCTTCTGAACCGAGGATCGGCTGGAAGGCGAAGGAGCCGAACTCGGTGAACATCAGCATGATCGCGATCGACAGGCCCAGGTCACCGACCCGGTTGACGATGAACGCCTTCTTCGCCGCCGTCGCCGCGCTCGGCTTGTGCTGCCAGAAACCGATCAGCAGGTACGAGGCGAGGCCCACGCCCTCCCAACCGAAGTACAGCAGCAGGTAGTTGTCGGCGACCACCAGCAGCAGCATGGCGGCCAGGAACAGGTTCAGGTACGCGAAGAAGCGGCGCCGGCGCTCGTCGTGCGCCATGTAGCCCACCGAGTACAGGTGGATCAGCGTGCCGACACCGGTGATCAGCAGGACGAAGGTCATCGACAACTGGTCGAGCCGGAACGACATGTCGGCCTGGAACCCGTTCACCGGGATCCAGCTGAACAGGTGTTGGGTGACGGCCCGGTGCTCGGCCTCGCGGCCCAGCATGTCCCAGAACAGCGCCAGGCCGAAGCCGAACGAGAGCGCCGCGAGGGCGGTGGCCAGCCAGTGGCCGAAGCGGTCCAGCGCGCGGCCGCCGAGCAGGAGCAGGGCGGCGCCGGCCAGCGGGGCCGCCACCAGCAGCGGAATGAGAGAGTTCACCGAGGCCCTCCGCCTACAGCTTCATCAGATTGCTGTCGTCGACCGAAGCGGAGTGCCTGGTCCGGAAGATGGAGACGATGATGGCGAGGCCGACCACGACCTCGGCCGCCGCGACCACCATCGTGAAGAACGCGATGATCTGACCGTCCAGGGTGCCGTGCAGCCGGGAGAAGGTCACCAGGGCGAGGTTCGAGGCGTTCAGCATCAGCTCCACGCACATGAACAGCACGATCGCGTTGCGCCGGATCAGCACTCCGGCCGCGCCGATGGTGAACAACAGGGCCGCGAGGTACAGGTAGTTGACCGGGTTCACTCCGCTCCCCCCTCGTCGGCGCGGCCGTTCAGGCCGTCCTTGCCGTTCAGGCCGTCCTTGGCATTCAGACCGCCGTTGGCATTCAGACCGCCGTTGCCGTTCAGACCGTTCGGACCGCCGTTGCCGTCCTTGCCGTTCACCGACGTCGGCACCGACGCCGGCACCGGCTCCAGGGACTTGCGCGGTCCGGCGACCGCCGGCCGCTCGGACGACGGCCGGCCCAGCCAGTCCGCCGTGGTGTTCTCCAGCTCGGCCATCCGCCGCAGCATCTCCTGACTGACGTCCCGGACCTG
Organism: Kitasatospora sp. NPDC058243; assembly: GCF_042882025.1. Taxonomy (NCBI): domain Bacteria; kingdom Bacillati; phylum Actinomycetota; class Actinomycetes; order Kitasatosporales; family Streptomycetaceae; genus Kitasatospora; species Kitasatospora sp. NPDC058243. Next base: position 41,112 of record NZ_JBHVWW010000023.1, on the reverse strand, counting down.
GCCGCGCTCGCGCAGCGTCGCCATCACCGAGTCCTCGGCGATCGTGCCGTCCGGCAGCAGCGCCGGAACGTCCACCGCGTTGTGCCGCGCGTACACGCCCGGCGCCGGCAGCGGCGGCAGCTGGAGGTTGTCCACGACCCGCTGGGCGGCCAGCTCGCGCTGCGTCTTCGGCGCCTTCACGTGCTCGCGGTGGGTCAGCACCATCGCACCGATCGCCGCGGTGATCAGCAGCGCGCCGGTGACCTCGAACGCCCACACGTACCGGGTGAAGATCAGCCGGGCCAGGCCCGGTACATTGCCCTCGGCGTTCGCCTCGGACAGGCCGGTGAAGTGGTCCAGCCGCGCGTTGGCGATCCCGGCGATCAGCAGCACGCCGAAGCCCAGCCCGCACAGCACCGCGGCGACCCGCTGACCCTTCAACTGCTCCTTCAGGGAGTCCTCGCTGGTGACGCCGACCAGCATCACCACGAACAGGAACAGCATCATGATCGCGCCGGTGTACACGACGATCTGCACCACGCCCAGGAACACCGCGCCCTGCGCCATGTAACAGACCGCCAGCGCCATCATCGTGGCCGCCAGGCACAGCGCGCTGTGCACGGCCTTGCGCATCAGCACCATGCCGAGCGCGCCGCCGACCGCGAGCACCGCGAGCACCCAGAACTGGACGGCCTCCCCGACGGAGGTCGTCCCGGTCGCGGCCAGGTTGAGGGAGGTCACTGCTGGACCTCCCGCTCCCGGTCGGTGCGCTCCTGCTGGACCGTCCCGGGCGCCGCCGCGGTGATCTCGCCCCGGTAGTACGCGCCCTCGTCGGCGCCCGGGAAGATCGAGTGCGGGGAGTCCACCATGCCCTCGGACAGACCGACCAGCAGCTGCTCCTTGGTGAAGATCAGGTCCCGGCGCGAGGAGTCGGCCAGCTCGTACTCGTTGGTCATGGTGAGCGCGCGGGTCGGACAGGCCTCGATGCACAGCCCGCACAGGATGCAACGGGCGTAGTTGATCTGGTAGACCGCGCCGTAGCGCTCGCCCGGCGAGTAGCGCTCCTCCTCCCGGTTGTCCGCGCCCTCCACGTAGATGGCGTCGGCCGGACAGGCCCACGCGCACAGCTCGCAGCCGATGCACTTCTCCAGGCCGTCCGGGTGCCGGTTCAGCTGGTGGCGGCCGTGGAAGCGCGGAGCGGTGGGCTTCTTCTGCTCCGGGTACTGCTCGGTGAGCCGCTTCTTGAACATGGCCTTGAAGGTCACGCCGAAGCCGGCGGCCGGGCCGAGGATCGACGGCTTGTCGGGCCGTTCGGCCCGTTCCGTCTGGTCGGACGACATCTCGGTTCAGCTCCCTTCGGTATGGTCGGCCCCGTTGAGGGCTTCCTGGAGTTGCTTCGGGGCCCGGCTGCGCCGGCGCGGCACCGGCGGGAGCTCCTGCCCGGGCAGCGGGGGCACCGGGTAGCCGCCCGCCATCGGGTCGAACTCCCCCTTCGGCAGGGTTGGTTCGGGCTCGGGTTCCTTCTTCAGGAAGTCCCGCAGCAGGGCGAGCAGCAGGATCGCCCCGACCGGCGCGCCGACGTACAGCACCACCTCGCCGAAGCCGTAGCCCTCGTTGCGCAGCGCCCGCACGCTCGCGATCAGCACCAGCCACACCAGCGAGACCGGGATCAGCACCTTCCAGCCCAGCTTCATGAACTGGTCGTAGCGGAACCGGGGCAGCGTGCCGCGCAGCCAGATGAAGAAGAACAGCAGCAGCTGGATCTTCAGCGTGATCCACAGCATCGGCCACCAGCCATGGTTGGCGCCCTCCCAGAAGGTCGACACCGGCCACGGGGCCCGCCAGCCGCCCAGGAACAGGGTGGAGGCCACCGCCGAGACGGTCACCATGTTGACGTACTCGGCCAGCATGAACATCGCGAACTTCAGCGAGGAGTACTCGGTGTTGAAACCGCCGACCAGCTCGCCCTCGGCCTCCGGGAGGTCGAACGGCGCCCGGTTGGTCTCACCCACCATCGCGATGATGTACACGATGAACGACACCGGCAGCAGCGCCGCGAACCAGGTCGGCTGCTGGTGCGCCACGATCTCCGAGGTCGACATCGACCCCGAGTAGATGAACACCGCCGCGAAGGACAGACCCATCGCGATCTCGTAGCTGACCATCTGCGCGGCCGAGCGCAGCCCGCCCAGCAGCGGGTACGTCGAACCGGACGACCAGCCGGCCAGCACGATGCCGTAGATGCCGATCGAGGCCGTCGCCAGGATGTACAGCAGCGCCACCGGGAAGTCGGTCAGCTGCATCGCCGTCCGGGTGCCGAAGATCGACACCTCGTTGCCGGCCGGCCCGAACGGGATCACCGCGAAGGCCATGAACGCCGGGACGGCGCAGACGATCGGGGCCAGGATGTAGACCACCTTGTCCGCGCCCTTGACCACCAGGTCTTCCTTGAGCGCCAGCTTCACGCCGTCCGCCAGGGACTGCAGCATCCCCCACGGCCCGTGCCGGTTCGGCCCGATGCGCAACTGCATCCAGGCCACCACCTTGCGCTCCCAGACGATCGCGATCAGCACCGTCAGGACCAGGAAGCCGAAGCAGAACACCGCCTTCAGCAGCACCATCCACCACGGGTCCTGCCCGAAGAAGTGGAGCGTCTCGTACGGCTGCGGAGTCATCGCTCCTCCCCTTCACTGCCCGCGTCGCCCGCCGCGGCCTCGGCCCGGACGGCCGGCTCGGGGGCGGCCACGGCGATCGTGACCAGATGGCCGACGGTGGTGCCGAGCGCGCGGTGGGCGCCGCCCGGCGTGGAGTTGAGCGGGATCCAGACCGTACGGTCCGGGATCGAGTCGGTGACCTCCAGCGGCAGGGTCAGCGAGCCGGCCGGGCCGGTCAGCCGCAGCGCCCCACCCTCCCCGCCCGCCTCGGCGCCGGTGTCCTTCGCGCCGATCTCCTTCGCGGTGGCCGGCGAGACCCGGGCCACCGCCCGGTGCCGGGTGCCCGCCAGGTGCGGATCGCCCTGCTGCAACGTGCCGTTGTCCAGCAGCTGGCGCCAACCCGCCAGCACCGCCTGGCCGGTGGCCGGGCGGGGCAGCACGCCGGGGTGCGCGGCCGGGTCCGCGGACCGGTCACCCGCCCACGGGGTGAAGTGGTCCAGCTCCAACCGGGCCGCCCGGACGTCCGGCAGACCCAACCGGTGGCCCAGCGCCTCCGCCAGCATGGTCAGCACCCGCAGGTCCGGGTACAGATGGCGGCCCATCTGCTGATCGGGCTTGAGCGCCGCCTCGAACATCCGCAGCCGGCCCTCCCAGTCCAGGAAAGCACCGGCCTTCTCCGCCACCGCCGCCACCGGCAGCACCACGTCCGCGTGCGCCGTCACCGCGGAGGGCCGCAGCTCCAGCGACACCACGAACGGCACCGCCGCCAGCGCCGCGTCGGCCAGCGCCGGATCCGGCAGGTCGTCCGGGTCGACGCCGCCGACCAGCAGCGCGTCCAGCTCACCGTGCGCCGCGGCCGTCAGGATCTGGCCGGTGTCCCGGCCCGGCCCGGACGGCAGCTCCGCCACCCCCCACACCCCGGCGGCCTCCGCCCGGGCAGCCGGAGCCGCCACCGGACGGCCGCCGGGCAGCAGCCCCGGCAGCAGGCCCGCCTCGACCGCACCGCGCTCACCCGCCCGACGCGGCACCCACGCCAGCCGGGCGCCGGTCGCGTGCGCCAGCCGCAGCACCGCCGTCAGCGCGCCCGGGGCCGCGGCCAGCCGCTCGCCCACCAGGATCACCGCGCCCGGGCTACGTAGCAGCTCGGCGGCCCGCCCGGCCTCGTCGTTCAGCGGCTCGTCGGCGGCCAGCGCGGCGAACCACTCCGCCTCCGTGCCCGGGGCCGCCGGCAGCAGCGCGCCGCGCAGCTTGGCCAGTCCCCGGGAGGCGAACGCCGCCACCGAGTACACCTTCAGGCCCCGGTCGCGGCTCGCCTTGCGCAGCCGCAGGAAGACGATCGGCGACTCCTCCTCCGGCTCGAAGCCCGCCAGCAGCACCGCCGGCGCCTGCTCCAGCTGCTCGTAGGTCAGGCCCTCGCCGTCCACGTCCACCCCGCGCCCGGCGACGGCGGCGGCCAGGAAGTCCGCCTCCTCGCCGCTGTACGGGCGGGCCCGGAAGTCCACGTCGTTGGTGCCGAGCACCACCCGCGCGAACTTCCCGTACGCGTAGGCGTCCTCGACGGTCACCCGGCCACCGGTCAGCACCCCGGCGCGGACGCCGCGCAGTCCCTCGGCGGCCCGGGCCAACGCCTCCGGCCAGGAGACGGGCACCAGCTCGCCGTCCACCCGCACCAGCGGGGTCGCGATCCGGTCCCGCTGCTGGGCGTAGCGGAACGCGAACCGGCCCTTGTCGCAGTTCCACTCCTCGTTGACCGCCGGGTCCTCGCCCGCCAGCCGGCGCAGCACCTTGCCGCGCCGGTGGTCGGTGCGCTGGGCGCAGCCCGCGGAGCAGTGCTCGCACACGCTCGGCGAGGAGACCAGGTCGAACGGGCGGGAGCGGAAACGGTAGGCCGCCGACGTCAGGGCGCCCACCGGGCAGATCTGGATGGTGTTCCCGGAGAAGTACGAGTCGAGCGGCTCGTCGTCCCCGGTGCCGACCTGCTGGAGCGCGCCGCGTTCCAGCAGGTCGATGAACGGGTCCCCGGCGATCTGCTGCGAGAAGCGGGTGCAGCGCGCGCACAGCACGCAGCGCTCCCGGTCCAGCAGCACCTGGGTGCTGAGCGGGATCGGCTTCTCGTAGGTGCGCTTCATCCCCTCGAACCGGGTGTCGGCGTCACCCGTGGACATCGCCTGGTTCTGCAGCGGGCACTCGCCGCCCTTGTCGCAGACCGGGCAGTCCAGCGGGTGGTTGATCAGCAGCAGCTCCATCACGCCGCGCTGCGCCTTCTCGGCCACCGGCGAACTCACCTGGGTGCGCACCACCATGCCCTCGGCGACCGGGATGGTGCAGGAGGCGACGGGCTTGCGCTGGCCCTCGATCTCGACGATGCACTGCCGGCAGGCGCCGGCCGGGTCGAGCAACGGGTGGTCGCAGAAGCGCGGGATCTGGGTGCCGATCCGTTCAGCGGCCCGGATCACCAACGTCCCCTTGGGGACCTGCACTTCGACGCCGTCGATGGTGAGCGTGACCAGCTCGACCGCGGCCTTGTCGCCCGTGGAGGTGGATGGCTCTGTGATCGTCACGCGTGCACCTCCCTTTCGGTGGCGGACTGGTGGCCGGGGCGGGGGCCGTCGGCCCAGACGGTGGAGGCGGCCGGGTCGAACGGGCAGCGGCGCTCGGCCAGGTGCTGCTCGTACTCGGCCCGGAAGTGCTGGAGGGAGGAGACGATCGGGCTCGCGGCGCCGTCGCCCAGCGCGCAGAAGGACTTGCCGTTGATGTTGTCGGCGATGTCGAGGAGCTTCTCCAGGTCCCCCTCGACGCCCGCGCCCGCCTCGATCCGCTTGAGCAACTGGACCAGCCAGTAGGTGCCCTCGCGGCAGGGGGTGCACTTGCCGCAGGACTCGTGGGCGTAGAACTCGGTCCAGCGGGTGACCGCCCGCACCACGCAGGTGGTCTCGTCGAAGACCTGCAGCGCCTTGGTGCCGAGCATCGAGCCGGCCGCGCCGACACCCTCGTAGTCCAGCGGGACGTCCAGGTGCTCGTCGGTGAACATCGGGGTGGACGAGCCGCCCGGGGTCCAGAACTTGAGCCGGTGCCCGGGGCGGACGCCGCCGCTCATGTCCAGCAGCTGGCGCAGCGTGATGCCCAGCGGCGCCTCGTACTGGCCGGGGTTGGTGACGTGGCCGGAGAGCGAGTACAGCGTGAAGCCGGGGGACTTCTCGGTGCCCAGGCCCTTGAACCACTCCTTGCCGCGGGCCAGGATCGGCGGCACCGAGGCGATCGACTCGACGTTGTTGACCACCGTCGGGCAGGCGTACAGGCCGGCGATCGCCGGGAACGGCGGCCGCAGCCGGGGCTGGCCGCGGCGGCCCTCCAGCGAGTCCAGCAGCGCCGTCTCCTCGCCGCAGATGTAGGCGCCGGCGCCGGCGTGCACGGTGATGTCGAGGTTGACGCCCGAGCCGAGGATGTCGCGGCCGAGCAGCCCGGCCTGGTACGCCTCGGCGACGGCCGCGTGCAGGCGGCGCAGCACCGGGACGACCTCGCCGCGCAGGTAGATGAACGCGTGGTCGCAGCGGATCGCGTAGGAGGCGATGATCATGCCCTCGATCAGCGCGTGCGGGTTGGCGAACAGCAGCGGGATGTCCTTGCAGGTGCCCGGCTCGGACTCGTCCGCGTTGACCACCAGGTAGTGCGGCTTGCCGTCGTTCTGCGGGATGAACTGCCACTTCATCCCGGTGGGGAAGCCGGCGCCGCCGCGACCGCGCAGCCCGGAGTCCTTCACCAGGGCGATCACGTCGTCCGGCGGCATCGCCAGGGCCGCCTTGAGGCCGTCGTAGCCGTGGTGGCGGCGGTAGGTGGCCAGCGTCCAGGGCCGGTCGTCGTCCCAGGAGGCGGACAGGACGGGGGTGAGCAGCTTCTCGGCCGGCTCGGCGGCGGTCATCACGCTTCCGTCCCTTCGTGGCCGGTGCCCTCGTGGCCGGTGCCCTCGTGGCGGGGTGCGACGACCTTGGTGCCGCCGGTGCCGGGCAGCGCCTCGCCCTTGGCCAGGCGCAGGCCCGCAAGCGAGGGCGCGCCGCCCGCGCCGGACTCGTCGTTGGCACCCGGGCGCTCGTCGGGGAAGCCCGCCAGGATCCGGGCGGACTCCTTGAAGGTGCACAGCCGGGCGCCGCGGGTCGGCCGGACCTCCCGGCCCGCGCGCAGGTCGTCGACCAGCCGCTTGGCGCTCTCCGGGGTCTGGTCGTCGAAGAACTCCCAGTTGACCATCACCACGGGCGCGTAGTCGCAGGCCGCGTTGCACTCGATGTGCTCGATCGAGATCTCGCCGTCCCCGGTGGTCTCGTTGTTGCGCACGCCGAGGTGCTGCTGGAGCTCGTCGAAGATCTGGTCGCCGCCGAGCACCGCGCACAGGGTGTTGGTGCAGACCCCGACGTGGTACTTCCCGGCCGGGCGCCGCCGGTACATGGTGTAGAAGGTGGCGACGGCGGTCACCTCGGCGGTGGTGAGGTCCAACTGCTCGGCGCAGAACCGGATGCCGGTCGGGCTGACGAAGCCCTCCTCGGCCTGCACCAGGTGCAGCAGCGGCAGCAGCGCCGACCGGGCCTGCGGGTAGCGGCCGATCAGCTCCGCGGCGTCGGCGGCCAGCCGGGCGTGCACCTCCTCGGGGTACGGTGTGGCCGGCAGCGCCGGCATCCCCAACTGAACGTCTGTCACCGGTCCACGCCTCCCATCACCGGGTCGATCCCGGCCACCGCGACGATCACGTCGGCGACCTGGCCGCCCTCGCACATCGCCGCCATCGACTGCAGATTGGTGAACGACGGATCCCGGAAATGGACCCGGTACGGGCGCGTCCCGCCGTCGCTGACCACGTGCACGCCCAGCTCGCCCTTGGGCGACTCGACCGCCGCGTACGCCTGGCCGACCGGGACCCGGAAGCCCTCGGTGACCAGCTTGAAGTGGTGGATCAGGGCCTCCATCGAGGTGCCCATGATCTTGCGGATGTGGTCGAGCGAGTTGCCCATCCCGTCCGGGCCGACGGCGAGTTGGGCGGGCCAGGCGATCTTCTTGTCGGCCACCATCACCGGGCCCGGCCGCAGCCGGTCCAGGCACTGCTCGACGATCCCCAGCGACTGCCGCATCTCCTCCAGGCGGATCAGGAAGCGGCCGTAGGAATCGGCGCTGTCCGCGATCGCGACCTCGAAGTCGTAGTCCTGGTAGCCGCAGTACGGGTCGGTCTTGCGCAGGTCGTGCGGCAGGCCGGTGGCGCGCAGGATCGGGCCGGTGGCGCCGAGGGCCAGGCAGCCGGGCAGGTCGAGGAAGCCGACGTCGACCAGGCGGGCCTTGAACACCGGGTTCCCGGTGGCGAGTTTGTCGTACTCGTGCATCCGGGAGCGCAGGGTCTTCACGCACTCGCGGATCTGGTCGACGGCGCCGGGCGGGAGGTCCTGGGCGAGGCCGCCGGGGCGCACGTACGCGTGGTTCATGCGCAGGCCGGTGACCAGCTCGAAGACGTCCAGGATCAGCTCGCGGTCGCGGAAGCCGTAGATCATCAGGGTGGTGGAGCCGATCTCCATGCCACCGGTGGCCAGGCAGACCAGGTGCGAGGCGATCCGGTTGAGCTCCATCATCAGCACCCGGATCACGGTGGCCCGGTCCGGGATGTCGTCGGTGATGCCGAGCAGCTTCTCGACGGCCAGGCAGTACGCGGTCTCGTTGAACAGCGGGGTCAGGTAGTCCATCCGGGTCACGAAGGTGGTGCCCTGGACCCAGTTGCGGAACTCCATGTTCTTCTCGATGCCGGTGTGGAGGTAGCCGATGCCGCAGCGGGCCTCCTTCACCGTCTCGCCGTCGATCTCCAGGATCAGCCGCAGCACGCCGTGGGTGGACGGGTGCTGGGGGCCCATGTTGACGATGATGCGCTCGTCGTCGGCCCGGCCGACCGCCTCGACCACCTCGCCCCAGTCGCCGCCGGTGACCGTGAAGACCCGGCCCTCGGTGGTCTCCCGGGCCTCTGCCTGCTCGGCTTCTTCGTGGGGACGAGTCCCTTCGTCGTGCCGAGCCTCTTCGTCGTGCCGAGTACTCATCAGCTGTACGACCTCCGCTGGTCGGGAGCCGGGATCTGGGCGCCCTTGTACTCGACGGGGATGCCGCCGAGCGGGTAGTCCTTGCGCTGCGGGTGGCCCAGCCAGTCGTCCGGCATCATGATCCGGGTGAGTGCCGGGTGGCCGTCGAAGACCAGGCCGAAGAAGTCGTAGGCCTCGCGCTCGTGCCAGTCGTTGGTCGGGTAGACGCTCACCACGGAGGGGATGCGCGGGTCGGCGTCCGGCGCGGTGACCTCCACCCGGATCAGCCGTCCGTGGGTGATCGACCGCAGGTGGTAGACCGCGTGCAGCTCGCGGCCCTTGTCGTCGGGGTAGTGCACGCCGCTCACGCCCAGGCACAGCTCGAAGCGCAGTGCCGGGTCGTCGCGCAGGGTGCGGGCGGTCCGGAGCAGGTGGGCGCGGTCGATGTGGAAGGTGAGCTCGCCGCGGTCGACGACGGTCTTCTCGATCACCTCGGCCGGGTCCATGCCCTGCTCCTCCAGGGCGCCCTCCAGCTCGTCGGCGACCTCGTCGAACCAGCCGCCGTACGGCCGTTCGCTCGGGCCGGGCAGCACGATCGGCGCGGCCAGGCCACCGAAGCCGGAGGTGTCACCGCTGCCCAGGGCGCCGAACATGCCCTGCCGGCGGCCGACCACCTCGACCGGGATCTCGCGGACCGGGTGTTCGCGACGGGTCTCGGGTACCTGCTCGTTCATCGCAGCAGCCCCCGCATCTCGCTGACCGGGGTGGCCTTGAGGGCGAGCGCCTCGCCGAGCTCCTCGGCCCGGATCCGGTTCGCGCCCAGCGGCTCGTGCTGGATCTTGTCGTGCAGCTTCAGGATGGCGTCCATCAGCATCTCCGGGCGGGGCGGGCAACCGGGCAGGTAGATGTCCACCGGGACGATGTGGTCGACGCCCTGCACGATCGCGTAGTTGTTGAACATCCCGCCCGAGGAGGCGCAGACGCCCATCGAGATGACCCACTTCGGGTTGGCCATCTGGTCGTACACCTGGCGCAGCACCGGGGCCATCTTCTGGCTCACCCGACCCGCCACGATCATCAGATCGGCCTGCCGGGGGGAGCCCCGGAACACCTCCATGCCGAACCGGGCCAGGTCGTAGCGGCCGGCGCCGGTGGTCATCATCTCGATCGCGCAGCAGGCCAGACCGAAGGTGGCCGGGAAGAGTGACGCCTTGCGCACCCAACCGGCGGCCGTCTCCACGGTCGTGAGCAGAAAGCCGCTCGGCAGCTTCTCCTCGATTCCCATCAGATCCCTCTCAATGCCCTCAAGAAGCCCTCAAGTCCTGTGGTACCTCGGCCCGTTCGGGCTTGTCCGCTCGTTCACAAAGGCGGCGGCCACCCCGCGCTCAGTCCCACTCCAGGCCGCCGCGGCGCCACACGTAGGCGTAGGCGACGAAGACCGTGGCGATGAACAGGAGCATCTCGACCAACCCGAAGATCCCCAGGGCGTCGAAGGTCACCGCCCAGGGATAGAGAAAGACGATCTCGATGTCGAAGACGATGAAGAGCATCGCCGTCAGGTAGTACTTGATCGGGAACCGACCGCCGCCCACGGGCTGCGGGGTCGGCTCGATGCCGCACTCGTACGCCTCCAACTTGGCCCGGTTGTAGCGCTTGGGGCCGGTGAGTGAGGCCATCACGACGGAGCCGACCGCGAACGCCGCCGCGATGGCACCGAGTACGAGGATCGGCGCGTAGGCATTCATAGCCCCCGCTCCCTCCGTCCAGTCGTCCTTGACTGCAGATCGGAACCGGCAGGTCACGCTGAGGTGAACCCGCGTTCCGGTTCCCGGGATCCACCTCATGTGAGGCAGTTCACAAAGCCTGGAACGAGCGCATCCTATGCCCGTCGGCTTGTGATCTGCGACACGCAGTTCAACGTCATCTTTGTGATCTACGCCACGATGGGAATCGTGCCGAATATGAACATGTCCAGAATTGTCGACACAAAGAAGTCAAATGGTCACAACCAGTCGCATTTACTTGTGAAGCGGCTGGTCAGAGCCGCGCTCCTATATCAACTATGCGTCGACGGGAGCAAATTTCGAGGCGCCATGTTGACGTGTTATAGCGGCTCACTCTGAGGGGTGGCGGGGGGCCGAACGCTCGCTTGACCCTTCGTTCACAAGCGCGCGAAACGGTCCTTGGGGCCCTCCCCCTCCCCCCTCCCCCACCCCGCCCGCCGCCCGCCGCCCGCCGCCCGCCCGACCCTCTCCTGCGCTGGGCCATGCCCGGCCCAGCGTGCGGCGCCCCGGCCTCCGTGCGCTGCCCTTCCCGCGCCACCTTCCCTGGGGCCCTTTCCTCGGGGCCCTTCCTCGGGGCCGCTGCCCTCTGCCCTCGCGCCCGCGTCCGGGCTCGCCCCACCGTTCACCGGGGCCGGTTACCGGCTACCGGCCCTGCTCCCAGACCCAGGCCGCGATGCCCACCCGGTTACGGGCACCGAGCTTGCGCTGGACGTTGGCGAGGTGGTTCTTGACCGTCCCCGGCGAGATGAACAGCCCCGCTCCGATCTCGGCGTTCGTCGCGCCGTCTGCCACCTGTTCGGCGATCTCCCTTTCTCTCGCGGTCAGTTCCTCGATCGGGCCGGCTATCAGCGGCGCCGCCGCCGAAGGCCCTGCTCCGGCCGTACGGTCGCTCCCGGGCGCCGTCATGTGCCGCAGCAGCCGGACGGTGACCTGTGGACTGATCAACGCGTCCCCGGCCATCGCCGCCCGCACCGCCTCGATCAGCAGCACTGGCCCCGATCGCTTCAACAGGAAGCCGGCCGCCCCATGCCGCAGGGCCGTATGCACGTACTCGTCCAGGTCGAAGGTGGTCACCACGATCACCTTGCACTCGCCGGCCAGCTGCCTCGTGACCTCCAAGCCGTCGAGCCTCGGCATTCGAATGTCCGCGAGCACGACGTCCGGTCGAAGCCGTCGGGCCTCCTCCACCGCCGCGGCGCCGTCCGCCACCTCCGCCACCACCGACATGTCCGGCTGAACGTCCAGGATCATCCGGAACGCGGTGCGGACATCGGCCTGGTCGTCCGCGACCAGGATCCGGATCGGCCCTGTGCTGCCGATCATTTCCACCTCTCCCCTGAACTGGTCCTCACCGGAATCACTGGTTTCTCCTGACTCTCCTGTCGTTCCTGCCTCTCCAGCGGCAGTCTCGCCGCCACCCGCCAGACCTCCCGCTCCTCCGTGCCTGCCGCGAACGTGCCGCCGAGCGCCTCCACTCGGGCCGCCAGCCCCGGCAGTCCGCTGCCGCCGCCACCGCGCGGGCGCCCACCCGCGCCGGGTGCGAGTCCGTCGTTCGTCACGGTCAACTCCAGCCACCCGCCCGCGCGACGGGCACGGACCTCGACCGTCCGGGCGCCCGCAGCGTGCCGCCGGACATTGGTCAGCGCCTCGACCACGATCCGGTGGACCGTGCCCTCCACCTCCCGGGGGACCGGCCCGTCCGGCAGCTCCAGCCGGACCTCGGCGCCGCCCAAGGCGGTGAACCGCTCTGCCACCTCCGCCAGTTCGGCCAGCCCCTGTTGCGGTCCGCGCCCACTCCCCTCCTCCGTGCGCAGCAGTTGAACCGTCCGGTCCAGCGAGGCCAGGGCCCGCTGCCCGGCCTGTTCTATCCGCTCGAACATCTCGACCGCCCGGGCTGGGTCAGCCGCGGCCAGGTACACCCCGGCCTGAGCCTGGGCGACCATGCCGCTCACGTCGTGCGCCACGAAATCGTGCAGATCGTGGGCCAGTTCGAGCCGCTGGGAACGCCTGGCCTCGGCCACCGCCCGACACCGCCCCTCGTCCAGGCCGCGCAGGTAGAGCCCGGTCAGGACGGCCGGCAGGGCCAGCATCGACCCGAATCCGAAAAGGGTGAGCACGTCTCCGGGCCCGCCGATCGCCTCGAACCGGGACGGCCAGAGCGCGACCGCGCCGCAAGCCGTCCACGTCGCCAGCGCGCACCGGAGGCCGTCCTCGACGCGCAGGGCGAGGACCACGGACAGCAGGAGGACGGCCAGTTCGACCAGGCCGACCAGGCCGGGCCACCGGTCCGACTCCGTCCAGCGGCCGGTGAGCCAGACGGCAACCGTGACCGCGGCCGACATCGCCCCGGCCGTCGCCGTCACGACCGCCATGCCGTGGCGCCTGTGCGCCGCCCGGACCAGCGGAAGCACGGCCGGGACGATCACCGCCAGCATCTGATTCATCGCCATCTCCTCCCTTCGACTGCCGCCACGTTACGACGCGGCGCAGGTTGCCCGCCTGTGCCGATCGGCATATTTCAGAGGCCTGTTGAGCAGGGAGAACAGCCCGATCGGCAGCTGCCGCTCGCCGCGTGGAACGGCCAGGCTTGAGCCATCGAAGCGGCCGGAGGGCCGGCCGCGAAGGGAGTTCACCACCATGTCGAAGCTCGCGATCAACGCCCGGACCACCACCCGTCCGGCCGTCCCGCCCGCACCACGCTGGGCCGAGCTCGCCGCCAAGGCCACCGTGCTGACCACCGTTCCCTCGGGGCTGTGGCGGATCGCGTTCGGCTTCGGCGTCCCGGTCGGCTTCACGGGTGCCACCGCCGCACGGTACGCCGAGCACCAGCCGGGCTGGGGCACGGTCTACGTCGTGGTGCTGAGCGCCCTGGCCGAAGCGCTGGCCTTCCTGACCGTCGGGCTGGTCCGGCCCTGGGGCCAGCTGGCGCCGCGCTGGATCCCGCTGATCGGCGGCCGGGCGGTGCACCCGCTCGCCGCGATCGTTCCGGGCGCGCTGGGCTCGGCGTTTCTGACCGCGCTCGGGATAACCGCGGCGGTCGGCGGCTGGGGCCGGAACATGGCGGAGCCGGACTCCCCGCACGGTGCCGCCGGCCTGGTGATGACCCTCGCCTACCTGCCGCTGGTGGCATGGGGTCCGCTGCTCGGCGCGGTCACCATCGACTACGCCCGTCGGACGCTGAGTCGCCGGTGACCACCACCGCGGATCACACCGGGGCCGGCTCCGGGCCCCGCTCCCCGACCCCGGTCGCGGACTCGGCAACAACAGATCCAGCGGCCTCGGACTCGACGATCTCGGACTCAGCGGCTTCGGTCTCCCCGCGCCGGACGGGGGCGGGAGCGGTACGGCGGCCCCACTCGGTGGCGACCACGACCAGGGCTCCGCCGACCAGGGCGAGCGGCCCCATCCGGTTCCCGGCGATGGTGATGCCGAAGACGGCGGCCCACAGCGGTTCGGTGCCGAGCAGCAGACTCACCCGGGACGGCGAGGTGGCGCGGACAGCCCACATCTGAACGAAGAAGGCGAACAGCGTGCACAACAGGGACAGGTGCAGCAACCAGGCCCACTGGCCGGGCCCGTACGAGCGGGCGACGGCCCACGGCGACGGCCCTACGGCTGGTGCAACGGCCGCGAACACGGCGGTCGCGACGGCGAGTTGGACCCAGGTCAGGGCCAGCATGTCGGTTTCGCGGACGGCGCGGACGCGGGCCGTCGCCAGGACGAAGGCCGAGCGAACCAGGGCAGCTCCCAGCACCAGCAGGTCGCCGAGCGAAGGCGGGCGCAGCCCGCCGTCCCCGGTGAGCAGGGCGACGCCGAGCACGGCCAGCGCGGCGGCCGCGAGGAAGGCGCGGGGCGGCGCCGTCCGGCTGAGGACGCTCTCGCCGAGCGGGGTGAGCACCATCGCGAGGCTGATGATCAGCCCGGCATTGGTGGCGGAGGTGTGCACGGCGCCGTACGTCTCCAGCAGGAAGATCCCGCTGAGCACCAGCCCCAGTGCACCGCCGCCCAGCCACTCGGCGCGGCTCAGCCTCCGTAGCGCCGGCCAGGCGACCATCCCGAGCAGCGGCAGCACCAGCCCGAACCGCAGGACCAGCATCGCCACGGCCGTCCCGGGCTCCGCCACCCGCTGGACGGCGAGGAAGCTCGACCCCCACACCACCGCCACCAGGAGAACCGGCAGGTCGCGAAGGGCCGATGAGGACGAAGACATGGACAGGGAGGCACGCATGAGTCAGATCCCTCCGAGCGAACGGAACCGGCGGGGCGCGAGTACCGTACGGCGTCGGACGGACCCTGGAGCTGGGCGAAGGGCACAGCTATCGACGGGGCGGAGCATGGAGCAGGGGGACGCCATCCTCCCGCACCGGCCCACCCGTGATCAACGCCCTGCCGTAACTCGCTGGATCTCCGGAGGGCTCCGGCGTCCCCGGGGCCAACGCCCTTCCCAGGCCCGGCAGGTCAGCGGGCGAGCAGGCCGTTCGCCGCGGCGATCTCCTCGATGTCGGCCGGGGTCCCGGACATGATGGCGCGGACGTGCTCGGTGACGAGCTCGACCGGCCAGTCCCACCAGGCCGCACGGAGCAGGCGCTCGACGTCGGCGCCCTCGAAGCGGCGCCGGATCGGGCGGGCCGGGTTGCCGCCGACGATGGTGTACGGCTCGACGTCGGCGGTGACCATCGCACCGGCCGCGATGATCGCGCCGTCACCGATCCGGACGCCGGGCAGGACGGTGGCACCGAAGCCGAACCAGACGTCGTTGCCGATCACGGTGTCGCCCCGGCTGGGCAGGCCGGTGACGAGGTCGAGGGTCCGCTCGGTCCACTCGCCGCCGAACATCGTGAACGGGAAGGTGGACACGCCGATGGTCGGGTGGGCGGCGCCGGCCATCAGGAAGCGGGCCCCGGTGGCGATCGCGCAGTACTTGCCGATCACCAGCCGCTCGGGTCCGTAGGCGTAGAGGACGTTGCGCTCCTCGAAGTGGGTGGCCCCCTCGGGGTCGTCGAAGTAGGTGTACTCGCCGACCTCGATCCGCGGGTCGATGACGAGTGGGCGCAGCAGGACGACCCGGTCGTGGCCGGCGAGCGGGTGCAGGGCAGTGGGGTCGGGAATGGCGGTGGCGGTCACGCAGGCTCCTCTCGTAACGCGACCAAAGTCGCATTACGATGAGCATGGCACGACCGCCACACCGCAGCAAGCCTTAACGCGACTGGAGTCGACTTTGAACGAGAACGCCCCGGAGCCGACCCACCCCGCGACGGCCCGCCCCGCGACGACCCGCCCCGCCACCACCGCACCACCCGCGACGACTCGCCTCGAAACGACCCACCCCGAGCCCCGCACCCCGACCCCGCGCCCCGGCGGCCGCAGCGCCCGGGTCCGGGAGGGGGTGGTCGCCGCCACGCTCGCCGAGGTCACCGAGAAGGGGTACGACGACCTCACCATCGAGGCGGTCGCGAGCCGCTCCGGCGTCCACAAGGCGACGCTGTACCGGCGGTGGGGCGGAGTGGACGGCCTGGTCGCGGACGCCCTGACCGCCTCGGCCGACCAGCCCTGGCCGCTGCCCGACACCGGCGACCTCCGCGAGGACCTGCGACTGATCACCCAGGAGGTGTTCACCGTCTTCACCGATCCCGACCTGGGGGCCACCCCCACCGCGCTGATCTTCGCCGCCCAGCGCTCCGACACCGGCGCGACCGCCCTGCGCGCCTTCTTCGCCTCCCGCCACCGCCAGGCCGCCGAGGTCGCCGAACGAGCCGTCGCCCGAGGCGAGTTGCCCACCGGAACGGACGGTGCCGAGGTGGTCCGGGCCGCCACCGCCCCGCTCTACTACCGGCTGTTCGTCACCGGCGAGCCGCTGGACGCCCGCACCGCCGAGCGGGCCGCCGACGCCGCCGCACTGGCCGCCCGCGCCGGACTGTTCACCCCCGCCCCCCGGGCCAACCCCGTTCCCCCGGAGTCCACCTGACCCTCCACCCGCCCGACGGGGCCTGAACCCCACCGCTCCCTACCGCCCCCTACCGGATCGCCGCCCCGGCGTGGATGATGGCGCCATGCCAACCCCGCCGTCCACCACCCTTCGGAAGGCCCGTCACGTGAAGCGCGCACCCTGGGCTCTGCTCGCCGTCGCCACCGTCCTCCCGCTCACGGCGAGCACCGGCACCGCCGTCGCGGACACCACGCCGCCCGCGCCCGCCTGCACCTACACGCCCGCGGTGCCGGCCGACAACTTCAAGGGCATCCCGGTCTTCGACGCCAAGAAGGCCGCCCAGCCCTACCGCGCCACCCTGCGCACCAGCCAGGGCGCGATCACCTTCCAGGCGTTGACCGACAAGGCGCCCTGCACCACCTTCTCGTTCCGCTTCCTCGCCGAGCACGACTACTTCGACCGCAGCCACTGCCACCGCCTCACCACCCAGCGGCTCTACGTCCTGCAGTGCGGCGACCCGACCGGAACGGGCAGCGGCGGGCCCGGCTACTCCTTCCCGGACGAGAACCTGACCGGCGCCACCTACCCGGCCGGCACCGTGGCGATGGCCAACGCCGGTCCGAACACCAACGGCAGCCAGTTCTTCTTCGTCTGGAAGGACACCAAGCTCTCCCCCGCCTACACCCCGTTCGGCCGGATCACGGCGGGCCTGGACGTCCTGCAGAAGATCGCCGCGGGCGGCGAGGACGACCAGAACAACCCCGGCGACGGCTTCCCCACCCTCCCCGTGAACATCCGCCACGTGAAGATCAGCACCCGCTGACCGGGAGCCCGCCCCTCACCGCCAGCCCCTCACCGTCCGTGCCTCACCGCCCGCCCCCACGCCGTTCCCGTGCGTCGGCAGCGCCTCCCGTACGGTGGCAGCACCAACGACACCGCACGGGAGCAGCGCGCATGGACAGCCGGATCTGGGAGAGCGTGGACCACCTCGTCGCGTGGCTCGACGAGCAGGGCACGCAGTCGCCCCGGGAGGAGCGCCTGCTGCGGATCCTCAAGCTCTCCGAGGAGGTCGGCGAGGTGGGCGCCGCGGTGATCGGCGCCACCGGCCAGAACCCGCGCAAGGGCGTCACCCACAGCTGGGAGGACGTCCAGCACGAGCTCTGCGACGTCGTCTTCACCGCCCTCGTCGCCCTCCGGACGCTCACCCCCGACGCGGCCCGGGTCTTCGCCGACCGCCTCGCCTACGTCGAACAGCGCTCCGCCGCCTCCCGCCGCCCGGCGGACGGGGAGCGGAAGGCGGCGGAGGAGACGCCTTGAGGTCCTGGAAAGGACCGGGGGGACCGGGGGGACCGGGGGGACCGGGGGGACCGGGGGAAGGCCTCAGGCCCGCTACGCGTTGGGCGCGACCTTCGCGAGGCCGTTGATGATGCGGTCCATCGCGTCGCCTCCCTGCGGGTCGGTGAGGTTGGCGAGCATCTTGAGGGTGAAGCGCATCAGCATCGGGTGGGTGAGGCCGCGCTGGGTGGCGATCTGCATCACCTTGGGGTTGCCGATGAGCTTCACGAAGGCGCGGCCCATCGTGTAGTAGCCGCCGTAGACGTCCTTGAGGACGCGCGGGTAGCCCTGCAGAGCGCGCTCGCGCCCGGTCTCGGTGACCCGGGCGTGGGCCTGGACGATGACGCCGGCGGCGATCTGGCCGGATTCCATCGCGTAGGCGATGCCCTCGCCGTTGAACGGGTTGACCATGCCGCCCGCGTCGCCGACGAGCAGCAGGCCGCGGGTGTAGTGCGGCTGCCGGTTGAAGGCCATCGGCAGCGCGGCGCCGCGGATCGGGTCGGTCATGTTCTCGGGGGTGTAGCCCCATTCCTCCGGCATGCCGGCGCACCAGGCCTTGAGCACCTCGCGCCAGTCGAGTTCGCCGAACGCGGGCGAGGAGTTGAGGATGCCGAGGCCGACGTTGGAGGTGCCGTCGCCCATGCCGAAGACCCAGCCGTACCCGGGCAGCTGCTTGCGCTGGCCGCCGCGGGTGTCCCACAGCTCCAGCCAGGACTCCAGGTAGTCGTCGTCGTGGCGCGGCGAGGTGAAGTACGTCCGGTAGGCGACGCCCATCGGGCGGTCCTCGCGGCGGTGCAGGCCCATGGCGAGCGAGAGCCGGGTGGAGTTGCCGTCGGCGGCGACCACCAGCGGGGCGCGGAAGGTGACCGGCCGCTTCTCGTCGCCGAGCTTGGCGGTGACGCCGACGATCCGGCCGGTGCGCTCGTCCAGGACGGGCCCGCTGACGTTGCAGCGCTCGTAGAGCCGGGCGCCGGCCTTCTCGGCCTGACGGACCAGCAGCTCGTCGAAGTCGGCGCGCTTGCGGACCAGGCCGTAGTCGGGGAAGGCGGACAGCTCGGGCCAGTCCAGCTCCAGCCGGACGCCGCCGCCGATGATGCGCAGGCCCTTGTTGTGCAGCCAGCCGTTCTCGGTGGAGACGTCGATGCCCATGTCCACCAGCTGCTTGGTGGCGCGGGGGGTGAGGCCGTCGCCGCAGACCTTCTCGCGCGGGAACGCGGTCTTCTCCAGCAGCAGCACGTCCAGCCCGGCCTGGGCGAGGTAGTACGCGGTGGTGGACCCGGCCGGACCCGCGCCGACCACGATGACGTCGGCCGTGCTCTCGACCGGGCTGTCCGGCTTCGTCAGATCGGCTGCGGTCTCGGACACGGTGGACACTCTCCTGGAGCTGCGGCTGTGGGGACGGCGGCTTTTGTCTCCGGCAGTCTAGTTCCGTCCCCGCCGCCGGAAACGACCACGCCCCCATCCCGCCGGTGCAGCGGCTAACCGAGCTTGTACGCCCGGTGCAGCGCGACGATGCCGCCGGTGAGGTTGCGCCAGGCGACCTTGGACCAGCCGCTCTCCTGCAGCCGGGCCGCCAGCTCGGGCTGGTCGGGCCAGGACCGGATGGACTCGGCGAGGTACACGTACGCGTCCGGGTTGCTGCTGACCGCGGTGGCGACCGGCGGCAGGGCGCGCATCAGGTATTCGGTGTAGACCGTCCGGAACGGCGTCCAGGTCGGGGTGGAGAACTCGCAGATCACCAGCTTGCCGCCGGGCTTGGTGACGCGCTGCATCTCGCGCAGCGCCGCGTCGGTGTCCTGGACGTTGCGCAGCGCGAAGGAGATCGTCACCGAGTCGAAGGTGCCGTCCGCGAACGGCAGCCGGGTGGCGTCGCCGGCGGTGAGCGGCAGTTCGGGGTGGCGGCGCTTGCCCTCGACGAGCATGCCGACGGAGAAGTCGCACGGGACGACCTGCGCGCCGGCCTCGGCGAAGGGCAGCGAGGAGGTGCCGGTGCCGGCTCCGAGGTCGAGCACGAGGTCCCCCGGTCCGGCGGCCACCGCCTCGGCCACCGCCCGGCGCCAGGCGCGGGCCTGGCCGAGGGACAGCACGTCGTTGGTGCGGTCGTACTTGGCCGCGACGTCGTCGAACATGGCGGCGACTTCGTGCGGCTGCTTGTCCAGAGAGGCTCGGGTCACGCCCCCATTGTTCACCCTGGCGCCGACAGCCCGACCAACGGGGCACGCCGCGGGGCGTCCGCACCCGCCGCACGGGCCCCGCCGCACAGACCCGTCCACCCGGCACCCGTCGCACGGACGTCGCCGCGCGCCCCCGCCGCCCAGCTCCCCCGCCCCCGCCCACCAGCGCCCCGCCCGGCCCACCGGCGCTACGCGCCCCGCCGGTGCTGCGCGCCCCACCGGTGCTGCGCGCCCCGTCAGTGCTGCGCGCGCCGCCCGCCCGCGCGCCGCCGGCGCCGGGAGCGCTTGCCGTGGGTTATCGCGGGCATCCCGTCGGCCAGCGCCCCGGTCGCCAGCGCGACGGTGGTGGCCAGCCGGCCCTGCCCGGCGCGGACCGCGAGCGCCCGCCGGTGCCGCCGGATGCGCAGCACGCAGATCACGAACATCCCGACCGCGACCGGCACGCTGAACCGGGCCAGGCCGACGCCGACCGGCTGCGGGTAGGTGTCGCCGCAGATCCGCACCGCCCCCGGGTCGTCGGCGGCGTGCTCCAGGCAGATCGGGTCGCCGATCCTGGCGCCGTCGGCGAGCGGCAGCGCGGCCGCGGTGTGCGACTGGCCGGACGCCCGGTAGCTGACGGCGCTGTAGGAGCCGCCGCCGGTGGGGAGCTGGGTGACGACGCCTTCGACTCTCACGGGGTGGGCGCCGATCCGGTCGGCCTGGTCGGCCTGGCGCCAGCCGAGCAGGCACATGCCGACGGCCAGCACGGCGCTGAGCACGGCGGCGAGGTACCAACCACGGCCCATCCGCGGGGATCGCGGCGGGGGGACGGTCGCGGATCGCATGGTTCCTGTCCTGGCTTGCCTTCGGGGCCTGGGACACGGCCCCGCCACCCGCGGGCACGGGCGGTAGGTGGTGAGGGTACGGAGTGAGCTGTCCGGGATCGTATCCGCTGGCGGGCCCTCAGGTCACGGCGAAGGGGGAATCACCCCACAGGGTGGACAGTGGAGTTCGGCGGCACACGAAGGAAGTGCCGTACGCCGCAAGGAAGTCCGACTACCGGCGAGTACGTCGCCCGGTTCCCGGCCTCGTTCAGCGCCGCCGGTACACCAACCGCCCGCCCAGTACGGCGGCCAGGCAACCGCCCGGCGATGGCTGGGCGAAGCCCTCCCCAACGGCCGGGAACACCGCGAAGTCGGCCCGGCCGCCCGCCGCCACCCGGCCGTGCACGGCCGCCGCGAGCGGCAGCACCGACAGCGGGTCCAGCGGGCCGTCTCCCAGGCCCAGCAGGCAGTCCCCCGCGCCCACCGCGCCAGGGCCACCCCCCGGGCCCGGGCCGCTCCCCGCCTCAGGGCCACCCCCCGTGTCAGGGCCGCCCGGCAGCGCGACCAGCCCGGAGCGCGCCACGGCCGTGCGCACCGCGGCCCGCTCGAACGGCCCGGCCACCGCCGTCACCCCGAACCCGAGCATCCGTTGCAGCCCGCGCCGGGCGCTCGCGCCGCAGCGCCCCTCGTCGGCGGAGCCCGTCAGCCCGTCCGCGACCGGCTCGACGCCGATCTCCTCGCGCGGGTCCGGGTGGTAGGCGTGTTCCAGCAGCCGGTGCCCGTACGGGTTGCGCAGCCCCGGCGTGAGCACCGCGGCGCCCCAGTCCCGCAGTCGCGCCCCCGGGTGCGCGGCGGCCAGTTCCCGGTACGGTCCGACGGCCTCGACGCGGTCGCCGCGCACCAGCACCGCCCCGTCCGGGAGGGACGGGGCGGTGGGGTCGGCCGGGTCGGGCAGCACCAGGGCCGCCCGGTGCAGGGTCAGCACGGCGGTGCCCCGGGCCTCAGTTGTCCAGGATCTTCAGCTCGGGGTGCGCGGTGCCGCCCTCGATCGCCGTGGAGGCGATGTGCGAGGCGACCCGCGGGTCCACCGGGTCGTTGGCCGGGTCGTCCAGCACCCGCAGGTGCTCGTACGTGGTCGCGCGCTGCGCCGGGACGCGGTCGGCGGCCCGGATGAGGTGGATCAGCTCGGTGAGGTTGGAGCGGTGCTTGGCACCGGCCGCCGAGACGACGTTCTCCTCCAGCATGACCGAGCCGAGGTCGTCCGCACCGTAGTGCAGCGACAGCTGGCCGGCCTCCTTGCCGGTGGTGAGCCAGGAGCCCTGGATGTGGGCGATGTTGTCGAGGAACAGGCGGGCGATCGCGATCATCCGCAGGTACTCGAAGACGGTGGCCTGCGTCGAGCCCTTCAGGTGGTTGTTCTGCGGCTGGTAGGTGTAGGGGATGAAGGCCCGGAAGCCGCCGGTGCGGTCCTGCACGTCGCGGATCATCCGCAGGTGCTCGATCCGCTCGGCGTTGCTCTCGCCGGTGCCCATCAGCATGGTGGAGGTGGACTCCACGCCGAGGCCGTGCGCGGCCTCCATGATCTCCAGCCAGCGCTCGCCGGACTCCTTGAGCGGGGCGATCGCCTTGCGCGGCCGCGCGGGCAGCAGCTCGGCGCCGGCGCCGGCGAAGGAGTCCAGGCCGGCCCGGTGGATCCGGGTGATGGCCTCCTCGATCGAGACGCCCGAGATCCGGGCCATGTGGTCGACCTCGGAGGCACCCAGGGAGTGGATCACCAGCTGCGGGAAGTCGGCCTTGATGGCCGAGAAAGCGCGCTCGTAGTACTCCACGCCGTAGTCCGGGTGGTGGCCGCCCTGGAACATGATCTGGGTGCCGCCCAGTTCGACGGTCTCGGCGCAGCGGCGCAGGATCTCGTCGAGCTCGCGGGACCAGCCCTTGTCGCTCTTCGGCGGCACGTAGAAGGCGCAGAACTTGCACGCCGTCACGCAGACGTTGGTGTAGTTGATGTTGCGCTCGATGATGTACGTCGCGATGTGCTCGGTACCGGCGTAGCGGCGGCGGCGCACCGCGTCGGCGGCGGAGCCGAGCGCGTGCAGCGGCGCCGAGCGGTACAGCTCCAGCGCCTCCTCCGGGGTGATCCGGCCACCGCCGGCGGCGCGGTCGAGCACGGCCTGCAAATCGGTGCTGGGCGCATCGAGGGTGGTCGCTGCGAGCTCGGTCACCTGGCCGCCTTCTCTCTCTCGGATACTGCAGTTCTCGGCGCTGCCGCCCCCCGGACGACGGGCGTCCGGGTACGGCCGAACCAGCCTACGCCAGGCCTTTCGAGCGTCCGCGTCAGCCCGCTGCCCGTCGACCCCGGAGCCGGAGCACCTGAGCACCTGAGCACCTGAGCCGGCGCACCAGCGCACCGGAGCGCCCCGCCGCGCTCAGCCGACCGGCAGCGCCGCCGGCTCCAGCAGCCGCACCGCGACGTCCGACGCGAAGCCGCTGTCGTGCGCGACCCGGCGGGCGAACTCGGCGACGCCGGCCAGCTGCCGCTCGCCGAGCGAGAAGTCGAGGGCCTCGCTGAAGTACCGCTCCAGCACGTCCGCGCCGAAGGCCTCCCAGCGGGCGGCCTGTTCGGCGACCTTGGCGGCCTCGACCAGTGAGAGGTCGCGGGACTCCAGGAAGGCCCGGTGCACGGCCGCGGTCAGTTCCGGACGGCGCTCGGCGAACTCGCGGCGCACGGCCCAGACGGCGAAGACGAACGGCAGGCCGGTCCACTCCTTCCACATCTCGCCGAGGTCGTGGACGGTCAGTCCGAGGTCGGCGGCCTGGCCGAGGTAGGCGCGCAGCGCCGGGTCGCCGATCAGGACGGCGGCGTCGGCCTCGGCGAGCATCGAGCTGAGGTCGGGCGGGCAGCTGAAGTAGTCGGGGCGGACGCCCTCGCGTTCCTCCAGCAGCAGCCGGGCGAGCCGGACGGAGGTGCGGCTGGTGGAGCCGAGGGCGACGCGGCGGCCGTCCAGGTCGGCGAGCGGCACCTTGCTGACGATGAGGCAGGACATCACCGGGCCGTCGCTGCCGACCGCGATGTCGGGCAGGACCAGCAGGTCGTCGGCGTTGCGCAGGTACTCCACGCAGGTGATCGGACCGATGTCCAGCGAGCCGTCGACGAGCTGGTCGCTCAGCTTCTCCGGGGTGTCCTTGGTGAGGTCGAGGTCGAGCAGGTTGCCGGTCCTGGCGAGGCCCCAGTAGAGGGGTACGCAGTTCAGGAACTGGATGTGGCCGACGCGAGGCCTGACCGGGGTGTGTTCCTGGGGCTCCCGCGATTGTCCGTCCGGTGCTGCCACTGCGCCGCTCCCTTGTACTGTTCGTGCGCTTTCCCGCAGCGTATGCCTGCTGTTCACAAAGGCCTGCACCGGGCACCCGACACGCGCTCGCGAGGCCTGCGGGACGCGCCTGCGAGGGCCTACGACACGCGTCGTGGGGGCCGCAGTTCACCCCTGGTCGTCACAGCGACCGCATGCTAGCGTTGCCCTCAGTTGCAGTTTGATTCCCCTTGCAGTACTTGAAGCCTGCGGAGCATGTAACCGCGGGCTTTTTGTAGTTTTTCAGCAATATCGAAAAACTTCGGACTCGTCCGGAGGCAGGGCGATCAGCGCAGCGGACCGGGTGCCACACGGTGTGGCCCCGACACGTCCCTCGCAAGGAGAACGGCATGGCCACGGGAACCGTCAAGTGGTTCAACGCTGAGAAGGGCTTCGGCTTCATCGCCCAGGAGGGCGGCGGCCCCGACGTCTTCGTCCACTACTCCGCCATCAACGCGAGCGGCTTCCGCTCGCTGGAGGAGAACCAGGCGGTGAACTTTGACGTCACCCAGGGCCCGAAGGGCCCGCAGGCGGAGAACGTCACCCCCATCTGACCATCTTCTGATGTTCTGATCGCTCGGGACCCCAGCGGGTCCGTCGGCGGCTCCCGACAGCCGTCACCATGAGCACAAGAGCAACACCCAAGGGGGCCCGCCCAACCGGCGGGCCCCCTGCCTTTTCCCCTGGCCGCCGCCCCGGAGAGCAGCACACGAGCACGCGCCAGCACCCGCGCCCCAGTGGCACGCACAAGGGCCCGCTGCCGCACCGGGGAACGGTGCGGGAGCGGGCCCTTGTCGCCGAGCCGGCGGGGATCAGGCGGCCACCGGGGCCGCCTTGTCCGCCTGCGCCGGGACGACGGCCGACGGCGCGTCCTCGTACAGGTCGCCGGAGGGGCGGTTGTAGGCGGCGACGTCGAGGATCTTCTCCCGCGAGGCCACCAGGACCGGTACCAGCACCTGGCCCGCGACGTTGGTCGCGGTGCGCATCATGTCGAGGATCGGGTCGATGGCGAGCAGCAGGCCGACGCCCTCCAGGGGCAGGCCCAGGGTGGAGAGGGTGAGCGTCAGCATGATGATCGCACCGGTGAGGCCCGCGGTGGCGGCCGAGCCGACGACCGAGACGAAGGCGATCAGCAGGTAGTCCCGGATGCCGAGGTCGATGTTGTAGACCTGGGCGACGAAGATCGCGGCGATCGCCGGGTAGATCGAGGCGCAGCCGTCCATCTTGGTGGTGGCGCCGAACGGCACGGAGAAGGACGCGTACTCGCTGGGGACGCCGAGGCGCTCGGTGACGCGGCGGGTGACCGGCAGGGTGCCGACCGAGGAGCGCGAGACGAAGGCCAGCTGGATCGCGGGCCAGGCGCCCTTGAAGAAGTTGACCGGGTTCAGGCCGGCGGCGAACTTGAGCAGCAGCGAGTAGACGACGAACAGCACCAGCGCGCAGCCGACGTAGATGTCGAGGGTCAGCGTGGCGAAGGGCTTGAGCAGGTCCCAGCCGTACTTGGCGACGGACTTGCCGATCAGGCCGAGGGTGCCGAGCGGGGAGAGCCGGATGACCCACCACAGGGCGGTCTGGGTCAGCTCCAGGACGGACTCGCTGAGCTTGAGGACCGGCTCGGCCTTGCTGCCGAGCTTGATGATCGCCGCGCCGACCACGACCGCCATGAAGACGATCTGCAGGACGTTCACCTTGGCGAAGGCGTCGACGATGTTGGTCGGGAAGATCCCGGTCAGGAAGTCGATCCAGGAGCCCTTGGAGTCGAGCGCCTTGAGGCCGTCGGTCTTGAGGTTGGTGCCCTGGCCGGGGTTGGTCAGCAGGCCCAGGCCCAGGCCGACGGCCACCGCGATCAGCGAGGTGATCATGAACCAGAGCAGCGTGCGGGTGGCCAGGCGGGCCGCGTTGGTGACGTTGCGCAGGTTGGCGACGCTCACCACGATCGCGGTGAACACCAGCGGCGGGACGGCCAGCTTGAGCAGCTGGACGAAGATCTTGCCGATGGTCTCCAGGGTGGTGGCCAGCCAGGAGATGTCGGCGGCGCGGGCCAGGTAGCCCAGGCCGACGCCGAGCAGCAGGCCGCCGACGATCTGGACCCAGAACGGGGTCTTGCGGATTCTCGCGAGCACGGACGGCGACGGGGTCGCCTCGGGCGCTGTGGACATGACGGTGCGGCTCCGGGGGAGGGCGTTGCTGACGGTGGGGTGTGGCGGAGGAGGCGGCACGGCGCGCGGGCCGGGTGGGGAGGTCCCGGCCCCCGGTCAGGGGCGTGCCGCCGGGATACAGCTCGTGGCGCGACAACGGCGCGGGCTGTCCACAGCACCGGTCAGAGCGCACGGGCGGGCGGCGCCGGGCAGCGAGCCCTGGCCGTTCTTCCGCGATGCGTCTGAGGTGGTCATGGCCGACACATTAGCAGCAAAGGTTTGAGATGTTCAAAGTAGTTGTTTGAGGTTGGGGTGAGATCCGGACACGAACGAAGCTGACGCACCATCAGATCATCCTCACCGGCCCGATTGACCGCTGAGCGGTTATACGTATAACTTTGACGGCGTCCCCGCCCTCGCCTGCCCAGACCGGAGAAGACGCCGATGGGCTACCTCGCCCTGCTCCGCGCCCCCCACGTCAGCCGCCTGCTCCTCGGCACCCTGCTCGGCCGCCTGCCCGCCGGTATGACCGCCCTGGTGATCGCCCTCGCCCTGCGCGAGGCCGGCGCGCCGTACGGGCGGATCGGACTGGCCACCGCCGCCTACGCGATCTCCGCCGCCGTCGGCGGGCCGGTGCTCGGGCGGATCGTGGACCGCACCGGGCAGCCCCGCGTCCTGCTCGCCTCCGCCGTGCTCGCCGGCGGCGGGTACGCGCTGCTCGCCCTCGCCCCCGGCTCCGGGATCGCCGCCCCGCTCGGCGCCGCGATCGCCGGGCTCGCCATGCCCCCGCTCGAACCCTGCCTGCGCTCGCTCTGGCCGGACGTGGTGGAGGAGGAGCAGCTCGACACCGCCTACGCCTTCGACTCCGCCTCCCAGCAGATCCTCTACGTGGCCGGCCCGCTGGCCGTCGCCGGGATCGCCGGCCTGTTCAGCCCGGTCGCCGCGCTCTGGATGGCCGCCGGACTGGGGCTGGCCGGCGCGCTGATCGTGGCCACCACCGCCCCGGCCCGGGCCTGGCGCGCCCCGGCCCGCGCACACTCCGCCGGGCTGCTCGGCCCGCTGCGCTCCCCCGGCCTGGTGCTGCTGCTGGTCGGACTGGCCGGGGCCGGCTGGGCCGTCGGCGCGCAGAACGTGCTGTTCATCGCCTACGCCGAGCACCACGCCGACGCCCTGCCCGGCGGCGCGGGCACCCTGCTGGCGCTGGCGGCGCTCGGCGGCCTGCTCGGCGCGCTCGCCTACGGCGCGGTGAAGTGGCGCAGCAGCACGGCCACCCGCACCTGGATCATGGCGCTCGCGATGGCCGCGTCCTACCTGCCACTGGTGCTGCTGCCCGGACCGTACCCGATGGCCGCGCTGGCCTTCCTCTCCGGGATCGGGCTGGCGCCGCTGCTGGCGGCGGCGTTCGTGCTGGTCGCCGAGCTGGCGCCGACCGGGACGGTGACCGAGGCGTTCGCCTGGCTGGTGACGCTGTTCGCGACGGGCAACTCGCTCGGCTACGCGGCGTCCGGCAACCTGGCCGAGGACTCGCTGCGGCCGGTGGCGCTGTGCGCGGCGGGCGGGATCGCCCTCGGCGCCCTGCTGCTGTTCGGCGCCCGTCGCTGGTTCCACCCGGTGCCGCCGACGCCGTCGGTGCAGCCGGTGCAGCCGGTGCCGGTGGGCTGAGGCCCCCCACAGACGACCGCGCCCACCGGGGTCTGGCCGGCGGGCGCGGTCTTTCGTTCTCCCCTACGACTACCTACTGCTTCTCCTACTACCTACTGCTTCGCGCCCCGCCCCGGCCCGCCGACCGCCGACGCGGTGGAGGAGCGCAGCACCAGCGAGGTGGCCAGCGGCGGGACGGGCGCCGCCCGCTCGCCGCGCAGCAGGCCCGCCAGCGCCGCCGCGCCGACCCGGCCCAGCTCCTCGCCGGGCAGGTCGACGGTGGTCAGCGGCGGGGCCAGCAGCGCGGCCACCGCGACGTTGTCCATGCCGACCACCGACAGGTCGGCCGGCACCCTCAGCCCCAGCTCGGCGGCGGCCTGGTACACCCCGGAGGCGACCACGTCGTCGTCGCAGATCACCGCGCGCGGGCGGTCCGGGCGCTCCAGCAGGCGGTGCGCCACGCTCCGCGCGGCCGGCTGGCCCTCGTTCAGACTCACGCCCAACTCCACGACCTCCAGGTCGAGTTCGGCGGCGACCTGCTCGAACGCGGCCTGCCGCACCCGGAACGTGTACGCGGAGTGGGTGGAGCGCAGCCGCCCGATCCGGCGGTGGCCGAGCCCGGCCAGGTGCTCGACGGCGGCGCGCATCCCGCCCGCCACGTCGAGTTCGACGGTCGGCCGGGCCCGGTCGGTGCCCGGGTCGGCGTCGAGGAAGACGGCGGGGGTGTCGGCGGGCAGCTCGCCGAGCTGGCTGTCGTCCGGGGAGCAGATCAGCAGGCCGTCGAAGCGGCTGGTGGTGGCGGCCTCGGCGAGGGTGGCGCTCCCCCAGCCGGAGCTGACCACGACCGCCAGGCCGTGCCGGCCGGCCTCCTCGTGGACGCCCTCCAGTACCCGGCCGAAGAACGGACCCAGGATGTTCGGCACCGCCAGCAGGATCATCCCGCTACGGCCGAGCCGCAGCTGCCGGCCGGCCGCCTGCGGGCGGTAGCCGAGGCTGCGGGCGGCCTCCCGGACCCGCTCCCGGGTGGCGTCGGAGACCCTGCGGCCGGCCTCCGCGCCGGAGAAGACCAGTGAGACGGTGGCTTGGGAGACCCCGGCGAGCCTGGCCACGTCCCGGCCGGTGGGCCGACGCACCGGGGCCGGCCAGGTCCCGGCCTCCGCCTCGACGGGCGCCCCCTCGACGGGCGCCGCCTCGACGGCCGACCCGCGCAACGCGGACGGCCCGGACGGCGGGTCGGCCGGTCCGGGCTCGGAAGCCGCGGAAGCGGAAGCGGGGTCGGGGTCGGAAGCGGAGGCGTCCGAGGCGGCGGAGTCGGGCACGGCGGCTGCGGTCGCGGGTCCGGCCGGGGTCAGCTCTGCCGGACGGCGGCCGTCCGGGCCGCCTCGTCGACGGCGTCCTCCTCGGCGTTCTGCGCGGCGATCCGCTCGGCGGTGCGGCTGCGCAGGCCGGAGACCTTGGTGGTGATCTGGGCGGACATGTCGTCGCGCTGACGGCTCAGCAGCACGTAGCTGAGCGGCGCGGACGCGATCGCGGCCAGCAGGAACAGGAAGATCACGCCGGCCTGGCCGCTGACCGGGATGATCTTGAAGTGCCCGAGCAGCAGGGCGACCAGCAGGCAGCCGAGGAAGATGCTGACCCGCAGGGAGGTGTAGCGGAGCGTGGCGTGCGACTTCTCCTGGCCGGTGCTGCTCACGGGACACATCCTTTTCACTGGTCTGGCTTTTCACTGGTTTGGGCGGGGGCCGGTCTCCCAGTGAAGCATGCCTGACGGGCGGCGAGGGGAAGGGGGCGCCCGTCCCCCGCCCGCCGCCGCCCGACCGGACCCGCCGCTCAGCGCAGGTCGAGCCAGAGGGTGATGTCGTCGCGGTCGTCCCCGGGGGCGACCCGGATCGCGGCCGGCACCCGGCCGACCTCCCGGTAGCCGCAGCGGGTGTAGAAGCGCTCCAGGCCCTGGC
Source organism: Kitasatospora sp. NPDC058243 (assembly GCF_042882025.1). Taxonomy (NCBI): domain Bacteria; kingdom Bacillati; phylum Actinomycetota; class Actinomycetes; order Kitasatosporales; family Streptomycetaceae; genus Kitasatospora; species Kitasatospora sp. NPDC058243. Next base: position 11,335 of record NZ_JBHVWW010000023.1, on the reverse strand, counting down.
CGCCGCGCGCGGTCAGCCGCAGGCTCTCCAGGCCCCACTCCCGGGCTATCCGCTCGGCCTCGGCGAGCAGCCGGGCACCGTAGCCGCGGCCCTGGCAGTCGGGGTGCACCATGACCCGCTTGAGCATCCGCCAGTGCTCCATCAGGTCGAAGCGCATCGACTCGAAGAAGAGGACACCGACCAGCCGGCCGGTGTCACTCTCGTGGGCGACCAGCAGCCGGTCCGGGCCGTCCGGCTCGACCCCGGCGAACTGGTGGTCGGCGGTGTCCCAGACCTCGTCCTCCGTCACCGGCGCCACGAAGCCGACCGCGCCGCCGGCGTTGGTGACGTCGGCCCACAGTCGGACGACGGCGGTGCGCAGGTCCGGGTCGAGCTTCGGGTCCAGGGTGAAGGTGAGCGCCATGGTCGCGGAGCCTAGCCGTCCGGTCCGACAGGCCCCCGGCCCGCCCTACGAGAGGGCGGGGACGGAGCGGTCCGGCCGGCTGGTGCGCAGCGCCAGGCAGAGCCCGACGGCGACCACGCACAGGGCGCCGGCGCCGTACCAGGTGAGGTCGTAGTTCCCGAGCGCGTCGCGGGCCAGGCCCGCCAGCCCGGCGACGACGGCCGCGCCGATCTGGTGGCTGGCCAGCACCCAGCCGAAGACGATCGGGGCGTCCCCGCCGAAGTGCCGGCGGCACAGCGCGACGGTCGGCGGCACGGTGGCCACCCAGTCCAGGCCGTAGAAGATGACGAAGGCCAGGATCGGCGGTTGCAGCGAGCCGGCGAGCAGCTGCGGCAGCAGGAGCAGCGAGATCCCGCGCAGCCCGTAGTAGGTGACCAGCAGGATCCGGGAGTCGACCCGGTCGGTGAGCCAGCCGCTGAAGATGGTGCCGACCACGTCGAAGACGCCGATCATGGCGAGCAGGCCGGCCGCGGTGGTCACCGGCATGCCGTGGTCGTGGGCGGCCGGGATGAAGTGGGTGCCGACCAGGCCGGCGGTGGTGGCGCCGCAGATCGCGAAGGAGCCGGACAGCAGCCAGAACGCCCGGCTCCGGGCGGCGTCCCGCAGCACCCGCAGCGAGCGGGTCAGGGCGCGGCCGTCGGCGGCGGGCGCCGGCGGCTCCTCGGTCGCCCCGTACGGGAGCAGGCCGAGGTCGGCGGGCCGCTCGCGCATCAGCAGCAGGACGGGGACGGCGACCGCGCTGGCCGCGAGCGAGACCACGATCACCGCCGAGCGCCAGCCGTGGTGCTCGACCAGCCAGGCGCCGACCGGCAGGAACACCAGGTTTCCCGCCGCCCCGGCGGCGGTCAGCACGCCGGTGACCAGGCCCTGGCGGGCCTGGAACCAGCGGCCGGTGATGGTGGTGGCGAAGGCGCCGGCCATCGAGCCGCTGCCCAGGCCCACCAGCACGCCCCAGCAGAGCACCAGTTGCCAGGGCTCGCGCATCAGCATGGTGAGCCCGGAGCCGACCGAGATGGTCAGCAGCGCGCAGACCACCACCAGGCGCACGCCGAAACGGTCCATCAGGGCGGCGGCGAAGGGGGCGGTGAGGCCGTAGAGGGTCAGGTTGACGGAGGTGGCGCTGGATATCGTCCCGAGCGACCAGCCGAACTCGTTGTGCAGGGCGTCCATCATCAGGCTGGGCGTGGACCGGAAGCCGGCCGAGCCGAGCAGGACCAGCAGCGAGACACCGGCCACCACCCAGGCGTAGTGCACCCGGAAGCGGGTCGGACGGGCGGGGCGGACGGGTCCTTCGGGGGCGGGCGCGGGGGCGGGGGCGGGGGCGTTGCGTTCGGTCACGCGGACGAGTGTCCCGAAGCGGCGCGGCCGCGACGAGTGGCCTGAATGACAGCTTTCGCAAGAATCGGGCCACGGTCCCGGCGTACCCTGGCCCGAACCGGCCGGACTGGCCCGAACCGACCGACCCGACCGACCGAACCGACCGGCCGACCCGACCCAACCGGCCCGGGCGGCCGCACCACCGAAGGGGAACGGCATGGCCCACCTGGTCGCGGTACTCGCCCTCGACGGCGTGATCGCCTTCGAACTCGGCATCCCCGCCCGCATCTTCGGCGGCGCCAAGGACCCGGCCGGGCGGCCGCTCTACGAGGTCGCCACCTGCACGCTGGACGGCCGGCCGATCGCCACCAGCGCGGACTTCCGGATCAGCGTCGACCACGGGCCCGAACTGCTGGAGCGGGCCGACACGGTGGTGATCCCGGCCTCCGCCGACGCGAGCACGGCCACCGTCGACGCCGCCTTCACCCCCGAACTGGCCGCCGCCCTGGGCCGGATCCGGCCCGGCACCCGGCTGATGTCGATCTGCACCGGGTCCTTCCTGCTGGCCGCCGCCGGACTGCTGGACGGCCGCCCGGCCACCACCCACTGGCGCTACACCCGGCGCTTCGCCGAGCTGTACCCGAAGGTGCGGCTGGACCCGGACGTGCTCTACACCGACGACGGCGACGTCCTCACCTCCGGCGGGGTGGCCGCCGGGGTGGACCTGTGCCTGCACGTGGTCCGCCGCGACCACGGCAGCGCGGTGGCCAACGCGGTGGCCCGCAACTGCCTGGTGCCGCCGTGGCGCGAGGGTGGCCAGAAGCAGTACGTGGAGGCCCCGAGCCCGGTGGACTCCACCGGCCAGGGCACCGCCGCCGTCCGCGCCTGGGCGCTGGAACACCTGGACCAGCCGCTGGCGCTGAGCCGGCTCGCCGACCGGGCGGGCATGAGCCTGCGGACCTTCACCCGGCGCTTCCGCGAGGAGACCGGCGCCAGCCCCGGGCAGTGGCTCACCGTGCAGCGCACCGAGCGGGCCCGGCAGCTGCTGGAGCGCACGGACCTGACGATCGACCAGGTCGCCCGGGAGTCCGGTTTCGGCACCGCCGCCTCGCTCCGGCTGCAACTGCGCGGCCGGCTGGACGTCGCCCCGAGCGCCTACCGGCGAACCTTCCGCGCCGTCCCCGGGTGACCCCGGGCGGCTTCAGGTGCCCTGGACGGCTCTCGGCCGAGTGGCCGGAAAGCGCCGCCGGACGACGGCGGATCGGACGGTGGCCGGCCGCGTGCACCCCGAGCACGGCGCGGCCGACCACCATCCAATCGCGACGCGCGGGCCCTGAACCCGCGCCGCACCCTCCGCACTCGCCAAGGAGCGCCCGCGACCGGCGGTCCACGGCCCCCCTGCTGGCGTGGTCCCCCTGGACAACAGCACCGCGGCGGCGTTCGGGCGTCCCCTCGGCGTCCCCTCACTGACGGAGAGCCGCACCCAAGCGTGATCAGTCGGATACGTCACGTCAATGGGTAGTCCGAAATTCGGAATGGTTGCGTCAACTTTCGGCCGGTGATCTCCGCCAGTGATCTCCGCCAGTGATCTCCGCCGACGATCACCGGCGGGAACGGCAGCGAACCGAGCAGGCCCCGGGCTGCCGCTGCCGCTACTGCGCCAACGCCGCCCAGTCCACGCCCGCCAGCGGGTCCGCCGGCCGGGCGTCCGCGCCGATCTCGCACCACACCCGCTTGCCCGAGCCGTCCGGGAACCAGCCCCAGCGCTCGCAGAGCAGCTCGACCAGCTCCAGGCCGCGCCCGTTGGTGGCGTTCTCGTCCGCCCCGGCGTGCCGTGGGGCCGGAGCCGTCCGGCTGGCGTCGGCGACCTCCACCCGCAGCGGACCGGCCGGCTCGCCGCCCGCCTGGTCCTCCTCCACCGGCAGGCAGAGCCGCAGCACCGCCGGACACCCGGTGTGCACCACGGCGTTGGTCACCAACTCGGAGACCACCAGCACCACCGTCTCGGCGACCGGCGCGTCCGGGTCCACCCCATGGTTCAGCAGCCGCGAGCGCACCCACCGACGGGCCCGGCCGACCTCGGCCGGGTCCGCCTGCACCGCCAGCTGTACCTGAAGAACCTGCACCGCTCCACCACCCGCACTCGCAGTTCGGCCATCGTCCCGATCGGGCCGGATCGTCCAGCCGGCGAACCCTCGCACATCGCCCGGTGCCACCCGGGCCCTCGGCCGGGCTCCCGCCCGGCGCTCACCCGAGCTGTCCCGTCCGGGCCAACTCGTCCGTCGCGCACTGGCCGCGACTCGATTACGCCTCAGGATGAGTGGGCGGACGGACCTCGGCAAGCGCTTCGGGCATATTCCAGCGATCGGGGGACAGCGCAGTGCATACTGTCCCGTTCACTCTCGCGAGCCTCGTACCGGCACTCGTCCGGCCCGGGCCGACCCGCCGGTCCCGCAGTGGCGAACCTACCTCCGGACGCCCCGCGCACCCGGCCCGCCACTCGCGAACCACCCGTGCGACATATGTCCAACGGCCTTCGAACAGCGGCCTCCACGGACCGCCCCGCGCACGGGCCACCGGTACGAGCGACGACCGGGCGACGACCGGGCACTGAGCCGGGTGACGATCCGCGTGACGATCCGGATGACGGCCCGGGTGACGATCCGCAGGCCCGGGTTCCGTTCTTCGGGGAATGCTCCCGCCGCCGACCGGCCGCAAGATACCGTTGGGTACGCCAGCGAAACCCGGGCAGGAGGGTGGTTCCCGATGGCCACCCCCGACCGCGCGCCGCGCTGGGACGAGCAGCTCCAACGCCGCCTCGCCCGCGGCGAGGAGACCGCGCTCGGCGAGATCTACGACCAGCTCGCGCCGATGGTGCACGGACTGGCCGGGCGGATACTCGCCGACCAGGCCGCCGCCGCCCAGCTCACCCGGGAGATATTCGCCCACGTCTGGGAGCACCCCGAGGACTTCGACCCCGCCCAGGGCTCGCTGCGCTCCTGGCTCGGCGCGCTCACCCACCGCCGCGCGGTCGACCGGCTGCGGGCGCGGCGGGCCGCCGAGCGGGTACCGGGCGGCCCGGGCAGCGGACTTGACGGCCCGGGCGGCGGCGAGGGCGCGGCCGAGGCGGAGATCCGCGCCGTGGCCACCGCCGCGCGCATGCAGTACGTGGTGGACTCCCTGCCCCAATCCCTGCGTGAGACCATCGCGGTGACGTACTACGACGGCCGCACCTACCAGGAGACGGCCCGGCTGCTCGGCATCAGCGAGCAGGCCGCCAAGCAGCGGATGCGGCTCGGCCTGGAACTGCTGGCCACCGAACTGGCCGAGGAGCGCGCCCGCCACGACGAGCGGCACGGCCGCGAGGACGACCGGGCCGACGACCGGGACCACCGGGACGACGCGGGCGACAGGGACGACGGGGACAGGGGCGCATGAGCGAGCGGAGCGAGCCCACCACCGAGGAGCGCCACGACGCCCTGCGCTCGCTGCTCGGCGCCTGGGCCCTCGGCGCCTGCCCGAGCCGTGACGCCGCCGAGCTGGAGCAGCACCTGCGCACCTGCCCGGAGTGCGCCGAGGAGGCCGCCCGGCTGCGTGAGGCGGCGGGGTGGCTCGCCCTGGACGAGCCGCTCGACCAGCCCAACTCGCTGCGCCAGCAGGTGCTCGACTGGTGCCTGGCCCGCCGCCCGGCCGAACTGCCCGTCCCCGCCTGGGGCATGCCGTACACCGCGGAGACGGCCAAGCTCGACGCGCTGCTGCGCGACCTCGGCCCGGAGGAGTGGCAGGAGGTGGCCGACCTGCCGTGGCACGGCGGCACCGGGCGGCTGCGTCCGGCCGAGGTGCTGTGCCATCTCGCCGCCGTGGACGGCTATCTGGCGCTCGCCCTCGGCCTGCCCGACCCGGTGCCGGCCGGCCTGGGCGCCACGCCGGCCCCGGCCGCCCGGCGGGTGCCGCCGCAGGAGCCGCCCGCGCGGCTGCCGGCGCCCCTGCTCCTGCCCCGGGTCCCGCTGCAGGGCGGGCCGTACGCCGGGATCGCCGAGCGCACCGCCCGGCTGGTCGCCGACCGGGCCGGCCTCCCACCGCAGTCGGTGCGGGAGCGGTGGCGGCGGCAGACCCACGACCTGGTGCGCACCGCCGCGCTCGCCCCGCGGGGCAACACCCCCGTCGACTACGGCTTCGCCGTGCTGCCGCTGCGCGACGCCTTCGTGGACCGCGCCTTCGAGTGCTACGTGCACGGCGAGGACGTGGCCCGCGCGGTCGCCTACCCGTACGACCCGCCGGCGCCCCAGCACCTGCGGCAGATGGTGGACCTGGCGGTCCGGATGGTCCCGCGGGCACTGGCCGACCTGCGTGCCGCCCGCGCCACCCGTCCCGAGCCCGCCGGGGCGCCGGACCTCCCGCCCGTGGCGGGCCAGGGCCAAGGCCGGGGCCGGCGGCTGCGGCTGGTGATCGACGGCCCGGCGGCCGGCGAGTGGCTGATACCGCTGGACGGGCCGGAGTCGGGGCCGTCCGGCGGCGAGCCGGTGGCCTCGATGGTGCTGGACGGCCTGGAGCTCTGCCAGTTGGCCGCCGCGCACCGCGATCCGGACCGGCTGCCGGTCGGCGAGCACGGCGACCGGGCCGCGATCCGCGAGGTGCTGCACGCCCTGCCGCTGCTGTCGCGGCCGTAAACGGCCACAGCCGCTCCGACCACGCCGACCGCTCTACGCGAAGACCACCGTGCGGGTGCCGTTCAGCAGCACCCGGTGCTCGCTGTGCCACTTCACCGCACGGGCCAGCGCCTGGCACTCGACGTCCCGGCCGAGCGCGACCAGCTGGTCCGGGGTGACGTCGTGGGTCACCCGGGCCACCTCCTGCTCGATGATCGGGCCCTCGTCGAGGTCGGCGGTGACGTAGTGCGCGGTGGCGCCGATCAGCTTCACGCCCCGGGCGTGCGCCTGGTGGTAGGGCTTGGCGCCCTTGAAGCTCGGCAGGAAGGAGTGGTGGATGTTGATCACCCGGCCGGACAGCGCGGTGCACAGCTGGTCCGAGAGCACCTGCATGTAGCGGGCCAGCACGACCAGTTCGACGTCCTCCTTGGCGACCAGGTCCAGCAGCTGCTGCTCGGCGTCGGCCTTGGTGTCCCGGGTGACCGGGATGTGGTGGAACGGGACGCCGTAGCTCTCGGTCAGGTCGCGCAGGTCGGTGTGGTTGGACACCACCGCGGCGATCTCCACCGGCAGGGCGCCGATCCGGGTGCGGTAGAGCAGGTCGTTCAGGCAGTGTCCGAACTTGCTGACCATGAGGACGATCCGCATCCGCTGCTCGGTCGGGTGGATCTGCCAGTCCATCCCGAACGAGGCCCCGATCGCCGCGAAGCTGGCCCGCAGCTTGTCGGCGGTGACCGGCTCGGCGGCGGAGAAGTGCACCCGCATGAAGAACAGCCCGCTGTCCCCGTCGCCGAACTGTTGGCTGTCGATGATGTTGCAGCCGGTCATGAAGAGGTAGCTGGAGACGGCGTGGACGATGCCCTGCTTGTCGGGGCAGGACAGCGTGAGGACGTACTGGGCGCTGGCCGGCTGCTGGTCCACTGGGGGTATCCCGTCCTGAGGTCGTGGCGTTCGTGGGTGGTCCAGCGTGTCACATCCTGGACAGTCGCCGCCCCGCTGCCCGTACTGCGGGACGGCACTGCTCAGCGGCCCGACCGAAAGCCCGACCAGGCACCCGGCCGGCGGCCCCGCCGTGGACCCGGACTCAGACCCGGGCTCAGACCCGGGTGAGGATGCGCAGCACGTCCAGCGACTTGGGCGCCGCGTCCGGGTCGTCCCCGTCGTTCACCGCCAGCGCGACGTGCGCCTCGCGCGCGGCCCGGACCGCCTCCGGCCAGCCGGGGTGGCCGAAGTAGGCGGAGGCGTGGGCGTCCGCGCCGACCTCGTGCAGCAGCTGGACCACGCGCAGCACCGCGACGTCGACCAGGGCGGCCTCGGCGGAGTCGCGGAAGATCGTGCCCACGTACTTCTCGGCCGACCAGTGGTCCAGCCAGGTGTCCTCGACCAGCCGGTAGACGGCGTCGGTCACGTCGCCGTACCCCTCCCGGCCGTTCAGCCAGGTCTCCTGCTGGAAACCGGGGTCGGACAACATGTGCAGCGCCGAGCGCAGTCGGGCTCGCCAGCGCCACCAGGGCAGGTCGTTGAGCGGCATGCCGTTCATCGTGCTGGAGCGGTGGCCCGGACGAGAAGTGTTTCGGGCAGACCGATGCGAAGAATCTGTGCTGGCGGACATGGAGAACGATCGTACGTTCCCTGTCCGTTCGTACTCCACTCCCGATCTACACGCGTGCCCCGCCGGATTTCAGCTCCCGTTATCCGACCGTTCGCACTTCGGCCCTCTCGGCGTGTGGCGCCGGGGCTTGGCTTGCTCCGGTGCGCCGGATGGCGCCCCAGAGAGGGAAGACCGATGACCAGCCGAAGGGACCCGCTCCAACCCCGGCACCAGTTCGCGCGGCGCCGCCGCCGCCCGATCGCCGCGGCCGCCACCGCCGCGGCCCTGCTCCCCACCCTCTTCTCGGCCTCCGCGTGCGGCGGACCGGCCGATGCCTCCACCAACGGCGGCGACCTCACCGTGATGACCTGGTCCCCGTCCGGCACCGGCTCCGCCGACCGGCCCGGCATGACCGCGCTCGCCGAGGCGATCGGCCGGGACGTCAACCTCAAGGGCGGGCTGAACGGCCGCCGGCTGCAGGTGCTCACCTGCAACGAGCACAACACCTCCGAAGGCGCCAAGGCCTGCGCCCAGCGGGCGGTGGACGCCAAAGCGGTCGCTGTGATCGGCTCCTACAGCCAGTACGGCTTCGACTTCATGCCCGTCCTGGAGCGCGCCGGCATCCCCCTGATCGGCGGCTACGGGCTCTCCCAGCCCGAGTTCAGCAGCCCGCTCTCGTACCCGGTGGACGGCGGCATGCCCGCGCTGATCGGCGGCAGCGGCCGTCAGCTGGTCGAGGCCGGCTGCAAGGCCGTCGCGCTGGTCCGCCCGGACACCCCGTCCGGCGACAACCTGCTCGGCTACCTGGCCAACGCGCTCAAGCCGGCCGGCATCAAGCTGCTCGACGTCAAGGCGCCCGAGCAGTCCACCGACTACACGGCGGTGGCCCGCAAGGCGATCGGCAAGGACGAACCGGCGAACTGCGTCACCAGCGCCCTCGCCGCCGAGCCGACCGGCAACCTGCTGGACTCCTACCGCCGGCTGAACCCGAGGAACACCCGGTTCGCCTCGGTGATCGGCAGCGTGCAGCAGTCGGTGGTCGACTCCACCGGCGGCGACTCCGGCCCGCTGGCCGGCACCTACGTCACCAGCTGGTACCCGCCGGAGTCGGCGAAGGTCTGGGACGGGCTGCGCGCGGTGGTGCGCGCCGACGCCACCGGCGGCCACACCATCGACGTCTCCGATCCCGGCGTGCAGACCACCTGGGTCGCGTACGAGGTGTTCCGGCTGGTCGCCGAGAAGGTCGCGGCGTCCGGCCGGCAGGTCACCGAGAAGACCGTCACCGGGCTGCTGGACAGCGGCGAGGGCATCGACGTCGGGCTCACCCCGCCGCTGAACTGGGGCACCCCCAACATGCTGCCCAGCACCGAGTCACCGCGGCTGGTGAACACCTGGGTCACCTACCAGGTGGTCAAGGGCGGCCGGATGACCCTGCAGCAGCCGGGCTTCGTGGACATCCGCTGGGTGCTCACCGGGGGCCGCCCACCGGCGTGACGCCCGGGCGACGCAGAACGGACGACGCAGGAGCAATGACGAAGGACGGACGACGAAGGGGCGGGCCGGCGGGCCCGTTCCCCCGTCGTCCTACAGGTCGCCGTCGCTGCGGCTGGGCAGGCCGGTCTGGGTGGCGATCGCGTTCCACAGGGTCGAGGCCTGCTTCTTCGCGGTGGTCGCCGCGCCGCTGGCCTGGACGGCGTTCTTGTAGTGCTGGTTGTCCAGCTTCTTGGGGTCGCAGGCGCCCTGCGAGTCCCCGGCCCAGGCCGCGTACTCGTCGTCGGCCTGCGCGGAGGCGGTCCACGCCGCGTTGAGCTGCTCGACCAGCTGCTGGCCGCCGGGCAGCTTGTCCGCCTTCAGCTGGCCGAGCTTGGTCTGGAGTTCGCGCCGCTTGCCGGCCGCGCCGGTGAGCGCTTGCTGCGACTCGGGCAGCTTGTCGCACTTCTGCACCGAGGCGACCGCGCCGACCACCGCCGAGCGGCTGTCGCTCGCGGTGCCGAGCAGGTCCGACAGCGGCTGCGCCTGGGCCTTGACCGCCGGGTCGACGGTGGTGCCCGAGCTGCTCGCGCTCGCCGTGCCGGGGGTGGCGCTGCCGGTGGCGGCCACCGGCAGGGTCTTCTTGGCGTCGGCGGCGGGGGTGGTTTCGTCCCCGTTCACCAGGACGGCGACCAGGATGCCGGCCGCCGCGAAACCGGCCACCACCCCGCCGATGATCAGCTTGTTGGACGGGCGGCCGCCACGGGCGGCCGGGGCCTGCGCGCCCGCCTGGGTGGCGTCGAAGCCCTGCCCGTGGTCCTGTCCGTAGCCCTGCCCCTGCCCGTGGTCCTGGGCGTAGCCCTGGCCGTAGTTCTGCCCGTAGTCCTGACCGGGGTAGGCCGGCACCGGCTGCGGCTGCCCGGCCTGCGAGTAGCCCTGGTAGCCGCCCGGACCGGGCTGCTGCGGGTAGCCGGCCTGGGACTGGCCCGTGGGGTAGCCGCCCGCGTGCGGGTCCGCGCCCGGGTAGGGCGGGAGGTGCTGCGTCTCCGGCGCCGGCTCGTGCTGCGGGACGCCGTAACCGGGCTGCGGAGCACCGGCCCACGGGGCGGGCTGGGCCGGCATGGCCTGGGTCGGCCGCGCGTGCCCGCCCTCGCCGAGATACTCCGGCTGCCCGGACGGCTGCCCCACCGGCGGCACGCCTGTCTGACCCTGCGGGTGGCCCTGGGGATGACCCTGCGGCTGGCCCGGCACGCCGCCCTGGGTCTGGCCGGGCTCGGGGCGGAACAGGTCGTCCAGGTTGAAGTCACCCGAGTTGGGGTACGAGCGGCGCTGGCTCAACGCGATTCCTCACCTGTGCACGACCGCGCGCTGACGGCGGACCACATCTCGTCGGTTCTTGGGGGCATCACAGTTCCTTGGACGTCGCGCCCACGCTACCGGTTCGCCGAACCGGGTGGCCACGCGGGCGGGACATCCCTCACGCTCCCCTCACCCCGCCCGCCGGGGCCCGGGGCCTTGGACGGGCCCTGGTGCCCCGGGCAGGGCACCAGGGCGTGTCTGACAATTCCCGCCGGGTGCGCGACGCTCCCCCAGCCTGGCGGCCGGGAGGTGCCCCCAGGCATCCCGCCTGGACGCACCGGCGAAACGTCCAAGTACGGCCCAGTACGAGGACGCTTCGCCGGCACGCCCAGCCGGGCGCGTAATGGGGGTACCTCCCGGCCGAAGGCTGGGGGAGCCGCGCGCTGATCCGACGCGAATTGTCAGACACGCCCTAGTAGGGCTTTGTTAGGTGCCCCGGATGATCGGCCAGGGTGGGGTTGTGATTTTCTTTCAGGTGTGACACCTGAGGAGATGGAGATGGTCCGC